>SYGM01000123.1 GCA_005799545.1 Planctomycetia bacterium
AGCCTGGCGGGCATCCTGACGCCTTTCGCGATCGGAGCCGCTGCGAGCTGGATCAGCCCGGGCGCGTTCGGCTACGACGGTCGCACTAACCTGACGCTGTTCGTGTTGTTTGTCGCGACCGCGCTCTCGATCTCTGCGCTGCCGGTGATCGCGCGCACGCTGATGGATCTCTATCTCTACCGCACCGACTTCGGAATGGTCGTGATCGCGGCGGCGGTCTTCGATGATCTTGTCGGCTGGATCGTGTTCGCGATCCTGCTGGGCGTGCTGGCCAACGGCAGCGTGGGTCACGAGTGGATCGGGGTCGTTGCGGGAACTCTGACTCTTACTGTGGCGATGCTGACACTCGGCCGGATCGGCATCCACCGCATCTTGCCCTGGGTTCAGGCGCACACCGCATGGCCAAGCGGAGTGCTGGTGCTGGCCTTCCTCGTGGCTCTGGCGGGGGCCGCCGCCGCGCAGTGGATCGGCGTGCATGCCGTGTTCGGCGCGTTCCTGGGCGGGGTTGCGCTGGGGAATTCATCGCACCTGCACGAGCGCACACGAGCTACGATCACGGACTTCGTCAAGTCCTTCTTCGCACCGCTGTTCTTCGCGAGCATCGGTCTGTCCGTCGACTTCGTTGGCAACTTCGATCTGCTGGTGGTGCTCGTCGTCACCGTTACCGCAGTGCTGGGCAAGGTCTTTGGCTGCTATGCCGGAGCCCGTCTGGTCGGCATGAGCAGCCAGGAGTCCTGGGCAGTCGGCTATGCCCTGAATGCACGCGGCATGATGGAAATCGTGCTTGGCCTCACCGCTCTCAAGGCCGGCCTGATCGGCGAGCGGCTCTTCGTGGCGCTGGTCGTCATGGCGATCCTGACTTCCGTGGTGGCCGGCCCGATGATCCAACGCGTGCTCGGACGCAAGCGTCCGCGCCGCTTCCTCGCCTACCTGTCTTCGCGAACGGTCGCGATTCCGCTCCTGCACCGTGATCGCCGCGAGGTGATCGAGGAGCTTTCGCGCAGCGTGGCACGGTCCGCGCGACTGGATTCGGCTTCGATTGCCGCCGCGGTCTGGGCGCGAGAGGAACTGGCGTCCACCGCCGTGGGCAAGGGCATCGCCGTTCCGCATGCCCGCCTGGAAGGTCTGGCGGAGCCGGTGATCGCGCTGGGACTTGCGCCTGAAGGCCTCGATTTTCAGGCGCCTGATCTCGAGCCGGTGCGCATCGTTTTGCTGATCCTCACGCCCAAGGCGGACACCAGCGCGCAGCTGGAGATTCTCTCCGACATCAGCAAGAGTCTGCGTGATGATGAGGTCCGCGCCAAGATCCTCGAGGCGCGCAGCTACACCGAGGTCGTCGCCGCGCTGCGGGCCGCCGGCGTCGACTAGCCCTGCTGCTGGCGCTTCTTGCTCGCGGCCCAGCTGCAGATCGGGCACTGCGTCATGTCGTGGCGCAGAGCGGGGCAGTGCTCGCGGCCGAAGTAGATGATCTGCAGGTGCAGCTTGTTCCAGGTGGACTCGGGGAACAGCGCCTTGAGATCACGCTCGGTCTTTTCGACGCTGGTTCCGTCCGAAAGTCCCCAGCGCTCGGCGAGTCGGTGGATGTGCGTGTCGACCGGAAAGGCCGGATGGCCGAAGGCCTGCGTCATCACGACGCTGGCGGTCTTGTGTCCCACGCCGGGCAGGGCCTCGAGCTCCTCGAAGCTCCGCGGGACCTTGCCCCCATGCTTCTCCATCAGGATCTTCGAGAGCGCCGCGATGTTCTTCGCCTTCGCCGGCGCGAGACCGCAGGTGCGAATTTCGGCGAGGATCTCCTCGACGCGGAGCTTCGCCATTGCGGCGGGCGTTCCGGCCCTCGCGAACAGTCCGGGCGTGACCTTGTTGACGCGCGCATCGGTGGTCTGCGCGGAGAGCAGCACCGCAATCAGCAGCGTGAACGGATCGGAGTGATCCAGGGGGATCGGCGGGTCGGGGTAGAGCTTCGCCAGTTGCTCTCGGATGCGATCGGCCTTCTCCTGACGCTTCATGACTGGAGCAGGATAGCGGCGCGAGCTAGCCTCTGCTGCATGGATGCATCGATCGAGAAGTTCCTGAAAGGCCGAGTCTTCGCCGTGGCGGGGGCCTCCAGCGACCGCGCCAAATACGGCAACAAGGTGCTGCGGTGCTACCTGCAGCACGGTCTCAAGGCCTACGGCATCCATCCGCGCGAGCGGCAGGTGGAAGGTGCCGCCTGCTTCGCGAAGCTCGCGGACCTGCCCGAAGCCGTGCACGGGCTCTCGATCATCACGCCGCCGCCGGTCACCGAGCAGCTGGTGGAGGATGCCGCGCAGGCAGGCATCCGCCATGTGTGGATGCAGCCGGGAGCGGAAAGTCCCGCCGCGATCGCGCGGGCAAAGGCGCTGGGCCTCGAGGTGATCGCGGGCGGTCCCTGCCTGCTCGTCGTGCTCGGCTACCGCGAGTGATCGCGCAGCTGGCTCAGGCCGGCTCCACTTCTAGCAGCGGCTGGCCGGACTTCACGTCGCCGCCATCGGCGACGAGGTAGCGCACGACTCTGGCCCGTGCGGGCAGTGCATCCTTCGCGCGGTAGCTGACATGCGTGAAGGTCTTCATCACTTCGATCAAGCCGATCGGCTGTCCATCCTGCACGGACGAGCCGGCCTCGACGAAGGCCGCTTCCTTGGGCGCAGCCCGATGGTAGAAGCGTCCGGACTGCGGCGATCGCAGCACCAGACCACCGCCCGCGGCTCGCGTCGCCTGCGCGGTCGGACTTGCGCTCGCGCCGTCGGTTCGCAGCGGTTCCAGCACCGCGAGGCAGTCGCCGAACGCAACCGGAGCGCGCACGCGCTCCAGTGCTTCGCCGGCGATGCGTCCCTGAACGCCATCGGGCACCAGCACGCGCCGCTCGCGGCCGAGCACGATCAGCGTGCCCAGCTCGGCGCCCGCCACCAGCACCTCACCGCGTGCGCGCGTGCCGGCGAAGAGCCCGACTTCGGGAGCGCACAGAAGCACCCGCTCGCCCTCATGTCGAATCACGGCCGGAATCGTCTCGCTCATCGCTTCAGCTCCTCGCCTGGGTCAGGGCCGCCAGATCGTGCAGCGACCAGATGCGCGGGTTCTTGATGCGCCGGTGTCCGGACGCCTGATACGAGCACTGCGCAAAGCACTCGAGCCACCCGCGCAGCTCGTCCAGCGCGACGATCTCGTCGGTGTCCATCTGGCTGGCGGCCTTGTAGGGATCCATGTCGCCCTCGATGCGCGCTTCCGTGTCGCGCATGCCCTGCTCGATCCTGGCGCGTTCCGCGGGGTCCTGGGTGGCGATCTGGAAGTTGTCATCGAGCTTGGTGTTGTAGGTCGCGATCGCCAGCGTGCGGCCTTCCATCACCGATTGGCGCGCCATCACCGTCGAGAGCTGCACGACCGGCTCGTAGGGCAGGCCCGCCATGGCGTAGTAGCCCGCCCCCGAGGCCTTGCGCAGCAGCACCGTGAACATCGGCGTCGAGTTGGTGCTGTTGGTGTAGATCAGGCTCGAGCCGTAGCCCAGCAGGCCCAGCCGCTCGGCCTCCACTCCGATGTCGAAGCCCGAGATGTCCTGCAGCCAAACGATCGGAATGCCGTCGTCATTGCAGGCCCGCGAGAAGGCCGCGGTCTTGGCGATGCCCTCCTTGTAGAGAATGCCCAGCGGCTTCTGCTGTCCGCGGTGCTCCGGATCGTCCATGAGGCCCTGACGGTTGATCACGAAGCCCATGTACAAGCCCTGCACCCGGCCGACACCGACCAGCATCTCGCGTCCGCGCTCGGGCAGCACCTCCCAGAACAGGCTGCTGTCGACCAGCCGCGCGATGATCTCCTCCGCGCTGTAGCCCATGCGGTGATCTGTGGGGAACAGACCGGCAAGCTCGGTGCTCGCAAAGTGCGGCTCCGCCGACTCGATGCCGTGACGGTAGAAGTCCTCCGCGCTGCCGGCGAGCTTGGCGATCTCGGCGCGGATCATGCGCAGCGCCGTTTCATCATCCGGCACGCGCACATCCGCGCAGCCGGACTGGCCCACGTGCACTTCGGGCCCGCCGATGTCCAGGCTCGAGAGCTTCTGGCTCTTTGCGCCCTGAATCAGGGCCGCGCCCGCGATCACCATGTAGGCGCTCTCGGTCATGAAGACGCGGTCGGAGATGATCGGCATGTAGCCGCCGCCGGCGATGCAGTCGCCGAACACGCCCGCGATCTGCGGCACGCCTTGGGCGGAAAGCAGGCTGTTCTGCTTGAAGATGTGTCCGGCGCCCGTGCGGCCGGGGAAGGACAGCGACTGCTCGGGCAAGTACAGACCCGAGCAATCGACCAGATACACGACCGGCAGGCGCATGCGCAGCGCCATCTCCTGCGCGCGCTCGATCTTCTCCGGAGTGCGCGGCCACCAGGCACCCGAGGCCACGGTGTTGTCGTTCGCGATGACCATCGTCCAGCGCTGCTCTATGCGCACGAAGGCCGTGATCACACCCGCAGCGGGGGACTCCTGCTTGCCGAACATGCGGCCGTGGTTGACGAAGCTGCCCACTTCTCGCACGGGCGTTCCCGCGTCTTTCAGCTGTTCGATGCGCTCACGCGTCGTGAGCTTGTGCTTTTGGTGCACGCGCGCGATGTACTCTTCGCCCCAGCCTGCGGCGATCTTCGCGCGGCGGGTGCGCAGCTCCTGCTCGCGCGTTTCGAGCGCCGCGCGGTACTTGGAGAACAGGCTCGCATCGAGGAAGGCATCGCGGGGGGAGCCGATTGCAGTGAGGGGGACCTTGGCCATGTAGCGGACAGCATAGGGCCTGATGCAGGTGCAGGGTACGGTTGGGGGGACGGGGGGGACGGGGCCTTGTCAAATTCAGGGGGGGGGATGCTAGAATGCCAACGCACAGTTGGGCTCGCCGCCGACAGCCGTGCTTCCCAAAAGTCTCGCCCGTTCCGAATGTTTCGATGAAAAAGCTGCTCGCGGCCTTTGCGGTCGCCAACATTCTGCTTGCCGTATATCTCTTGTTCTCTCGCGCTTCTCCTTCACCCGTTGAAGTGGAAGTGCCGCAACCCATCTCCAGCGCCCGTGCGGAGCCGATTGTGCCCGCGGAACTCCATGCGGATCCGTTTCTGGCCGTGACTCGGCCGGAACCACCTGCACCCTCAGCAGAGTCAACGGCACCCGCGGCCTCTACACGTGATTGGACGCGCACGCAAGTGATCCAGTACTACAAGCAGGAGTTTCAGAAGAAGCTCCCAACCAACGATCTCGAATTTCAGTATCACTACGCGCAGGCGCTGATGATGTTCAGCCTGCTGGAGATGCTCACCATTCAGGGCCGCGCCATCCCCTTCCCGGAGGGCGTTCAGCCCATGGTAAAGCTCACCGACCCGAACGAACGGGTCACGTACCACAACTACCGCATTCTGCGCTTTCAAGCCGATGAGTTCCCGGAATGGGACGGGTACTGGAAGGCACTCGATCGCTACCGCAATGAAGGTCTCACTCGGGGGATGACCGTAGAGATGATCCTCAGCGGCAAGCGCTCACCCAAGCCGGTGAATCTGGCCGACTATCGAATACCGGAAGACGTCGCGAATGAACTGCTGCGCCGCGCGGACGAAGTGATCGTGCTGCTGGAGGGACGCTGATGGAATCCTCCCCTTCGGTGAAGCAAATGATCGCGCTCGCCGGACTCATGATGACCCTGCTGGCGCTTCTGTATCTCGCGGTGTCTCGCAAACCCCTGGAAACCGCTATTCGCCATTCCGAGGCGCCGGCCGTGGTTGAAAGACCTGCACAGCCGCTGGCAGCGGAGTCAGAGCGTATTCGTGCGAGCGCACAGGCAGTGGAGCCGCAGCCCGCGCCACCTTCCGAAAATCGCTGGGTCCGAACCGAGACTGACCGCCCTGAGGTCATGCTGATGAAGTTCTCCCATGCGGAGTTCCTCAAATCACTGCAGACTCGCGATCCGCAGAAACAGCATGACGCGGGAATTCGAATCGCCCACTTGTCGATCATGCATATTCTCGACAGTCAGGGTCGTGGGGTCGTGCTTCCCCAGAATGAGAAGGTTCCCTTTCCTACCTTCACGAAAGAGGAGGCGCACTTTCTCTGCGGCAACGGGTCCTACAAGTTTCCGAAGACCGAATTTCCTGAGTACATCGAGATCCTCGACCGCTACCTGCGTTGGGACCAGCGCTACGAGGGACTGGTCCCGCGTGACGGCAAGCGACCGCCGCCAGTCGATCCACAGCCCTTTCTGGTCGACGACAATCTGCGCGATGGACTGCTTGCCCTGAGCGAGCGGGCCATGGACATCCTGCTGAAACCCTAGTCGGGCCTGCTTGTGCTGCTCGGCTGGTGACCCATGCTTTCCGTTTCGAAACCCAAACATGAAAAAGCTCGCGATGACGATCCTATTTCCCCAAGCGAAGTCCCTGCTGGCGGGCGCTGTGCTCGTCAGCGCCATCCTCGCTGTGCCCTCCGCAGTCCGCGCGGAGGACCCGGAGCCCTACTGCCCCAAGGTCTGTGAAGCCTACGGGCAAACGCTCTCGAGCGACGGCATTCCTCCCGGTGTTTATTTCGCGCTGATCACCGTGGATCCGCCCTCCAGTGGTGCGGGTGATCCCGAGTGCATGACCTGCCCGAACAACCCCTGCCGCTGGGGCATCAGCACTTTCGGGTTCACGGATCCCTCAGGTCAATTGGAGCTGTGGGTATGGCGCCCGCAAGGCGGTCCGGTCAATCTCGGCTCGATGGTGCCGGGCCGGTCCGGGCGTCTGGTGGCCAACTGCAATGCCAATCCCGACTTCCTCGACTGCGCCGTCATGTCGAACGGAGTGGAAATCGCGAGCAAGACCGCGATCCTCGACTGCATCTGCCCGAATTGAGCCGAATCTTGCGCGAGGGGCGGGAGCTCTTCTAGCTCCCGCTCCACCCCGGCAGGCTCGCCGTGTCGTACTCGCCGCTGGTGAGCTCGCGGCTTGCCAGCACCGCCAGGTGCACTGGAATCGTCGTCGCAACCCCGCTGACTCGCGCGCCTCGCAGCACGCGCTCCATGGCCTGGATCGCCTCCGCTCGGCTGGGCGCGTGCACCACGACCTTGGCAATCAGCGAGTCGTAGTACGGCGAGATCTCATCGCCCGCCCGCATGTGCGTTTCGATGCGCACTGTCGCGCCCGGCAGCTCGCGCGGGAAGTCAAAGGCCTCCAGCACGCCGGGGGAGGGCTTGAAGTCCTGCGTCGGATCCTCCGCGTTGATACGGCACTCGATCGCATGGCCCTTGGGCCGGATTTCCTCCTGACGCAGCGCGAGCGGCTGATTGGCAGCGATGCACAGCTGCTGTTCGACCAGATCGAGGCCCGTGGTCATCTCCGTCACGGGGTGCTCCACC
>SYGM01000124.1 GCA_005799545.1 Planctomycetia bacterium
CGTCAAGGACCGGGTTTGCTGTATTCGCCTGCTGTATTCGCCTGCTGTATTCGCCTGCTGTATTCGCCTGCTGTATTCGCCTGCTGTATTCGCCTGCTGTATTCGCCTGCTGTATTCGACTTCAGCGCACGCCCGGCAGAGCGTCCGCCTCTGCCTCGAGAAACACATCCATCTGCTGGCCCGGATAGACCGGCAGCGCTTCCGGGGCAAAGGCGTAGATCACCTGCAGCACGCGCGTATCGACGCGCTCAAAGCTGTCGCCTGTCAGCGAACGCTTCGGAAGCACATACGGATCCACGCGCACGAATTCCAGCGGTGTCGAGAGCTGACCGTTGCCCTTCACGAAGCCGACACCTTTCGCTCCGGGCCGGAAACGCCAGGCATCGTTCTCATCGATGTCCACGCGCACGTGCAAGCGCGAGAGATCGCCCAGCAGCACCAGCGGTCGCACTCCCGATCCGGCTTCCGCCCACTCACCGAGACGCGCATGCAGTTGCAGCACCGTACCCGCGATCGGCGCACGCACGGTTCGACGATTCAGCTCGACGTCCACTTCGTGAACGGCCGCTTCCGCAGACAGCACGCGTGCGCCCGCTGCATCGATCTCCGGACCAAAGGCCCCGGCGCGCAAGCGCTCGAGCTGCGCCTGCTCCAGCTCAAGCCGGGCTTGCGCCTGCTGCACGGCGGAGCGCTTGGCGATGCGCATATCCTCGCTCACGGCGCGCGGATCGCGCACGCTGTCGAGCAGCGCGAGCGTAGCCGCCGCCTGTTCGAGCTCGGCACGTGCCGCAGACACGGCGGCTTCCCGGGGCGGCAGATCCTCCTTGCGCGGAAGGGCCTTGAGGTGGGCGAGCTCCGCCCTGGCTTCGCCCAGCTGCGCGCGGCGCGTGGCCAACGCCGCTTCCAGCGGCGTCGTCTCCAGACGCAGCAGCGGTGCATCGCGCTCCACCTTCTGTCCGCGCTGCACGAAGATCTCCGCGATGCGGCCGGACACTGGCAGGCCCACGACGATGTCCTCGCTGGCGCTCTCGATCAGTCCGGCACCGCTGATGCGCCGGGGAAAAGCAGGGCGGGCCGGCTCGGCCTGCAGCGGCATCACGGGCAGCTGCGCATTGCCGCGCTGAATGGTGTAGGCGGCGACGAGCAGGCCGGTCAGGCTGAGTGCGGGAATGATGAGACGCTTGGGATTCATGGCTGATGGACGAGGGAGCTGTCTTCCACTATGCGGCCATCCTCCATGCGCAGGATGCGATCGGCGAAAGAGTAGATGCGGGCATCGTGCGTCACGACGACCAGAGCCCGATTGGATCGGCGCCCCACGGAGACGAGCAGCTCCATGACGCGATGGCCGTTTTCGGCATCGAGCGCGCTGGTGGGCTCGTCGCAGACGAGCAGACGCGGCTCGTGGACGAGCGCGCGGGCGATGGCGACCCGCTGCTGCTGACCTCCCGAGAGCTTGCCCGGCTTGATGCCGGCGCGGTCGGCGAGCTCCAGGGCCGCAAGCACAGCGCGGGCACGCGCGAAGGCCTCGCGCGTCGCCATGCCCTGCAGAATCAGCGGCAGGGCGACGTTGTGCTCCACAGAGAGTGTGGGCACGAGATTGAGCGTCTGAAAGACGAAGCCGACATTGTGGGCGCGCCAGGCTGTGCGCTGCCGCTCGGTATAGCTCTCAGGATTTTCTCCGAACACGCGCAGCTCGCCGCCGTCCTTGCGGAGGATGCCGGAGAGAATCGAGATCAGCGTGGTCTTGCCGCAGCCGGACGGACCGACGAGCAGCGTCACCTGTCCGGCGTGGATCTGCAGATCCACGCCACGCAGGGCCTGCACGATCGTCTCGCCCGATCCGAAGGAGCGCGTGAGACCCCGGCATTCGATGGCGACTGCGGCGCTCATCCCTTGAATACCACCGCCGGATCGAGTTTCAGCACGCGGCGCAGGCTGAAGGCGGCCGCGAGCAGGCAGCACACCAGAATTCCCGCCGCACCAAGCACCACGACATCCCAGGTCATGCGGAAGGCCAGTCCGCTCTGCTCGAGGAAATGGCCCGATACGGCGGCGATGCCCAGTCCGATGCCCAGTCCCATGACGGCGGCGAAGCCCACCTGCACGCTCACCAGTCGCAGCAGATAGCCGTTGCTCGCGCCCATCGCCTTCATCGCGGCGAAGCTCTTCTGATTCTCCACCACGAAGTTGTGCAGCATCTGCGCCGCGACGAGCACGCCGATCACGAATCCAAGCATGATCGTGACGCCGAAGTTCTCGAGAATGCCCGTCTTGCGCAGGATGAAGCCCTTGGAAAGATCTTCGAAACCCTGCGACGTGAAGGCGGCGAGGCCTGTGGCGGCCGCCACCCGCTGCGCGACCTCCTCGGGATCCGCGCCCGGGCTGACCTTCGCCAGCACGAAGGTCATCAGCTTGCGCTCGCGGGGTGCCATGCGGACGGCACGGCTGTACGTCGTGTAGATCACCGCATCCCAGAAGAACTCAACTGAGCGCTGCGCCACCCCGACGACGACAGCATCCTGATCGTTGATGTCGATGCGATCCCCCACGCCCAAGGGACGCGGACCTGCACCGTTGAGACCGCGCGTCAGACGCAACGCGTCGTTGACATCGCGCGCATCGACGATCACTGCGCGATCCTGACGCAGATCCTCGATGCGGCCCTCCAGCATCACCGGCGGCGCGCCCGCCAGCGTGGCATCGTCGATGCCGACGAGTCGCACATTGCGCCGCGTGCCGTCGGCCAGACGCACCTGGATGTACGCCTTGTACATCGGCACAGCCCACTCGACGCCCGCCACCCCGCGCACACGCTGCAGCGCATTCGACTGGATCGGCTTGCGGTCCTCGGTGAACTCGGTCTGCGTATCCATGATCCACAGATCCGCCTGGCCCGTGTCGCGGATCCAGGAAGCGGTGCGCTCGGTGAACCCGGTGAAGATCGAAGCCTGCTGCGTGATCAGCAGCGTGGCGAAGGCGAGCCCCACCACGAGTCCGAAGTAGCGGGCGCGATCGCCCAGCAGCATTTCCAGTGCTGTGCGAATCACCTGATGCTCCTCAGACCATGCCTGACGATCCAGCGTGTGCGCGGACTTGGGGATCCAGCGAGCCACTCGCGCCCCAACTGTCGGACCCAATCGGGGCGCGACTTCGCGGCATCGTTGAGCCAGTTGCCGACCGACTTGCGCACATACAGGCTTTCATCCGCGTTCACCGCATCGAGCAGGGCCCGGCCGAGCTCCGGAGCTTCCTTGAGCCGGACGATGTGCGAGCACCAGACGCCCCGCGGCCGCGTGGTCTCGATGGCGCAGCGCCGGATGAAGGCATCCTCATCGTTCGTCCAAGGCTTCAGCAGCACAAAGGCGCGCTCCAGATCCGCAACGAGATGCGGCCGAAGCGCCATCCAGGCGAACTCGCGCACGGCCATGTGCGGATCCGCCGCAAACGGGCGGGTGGCAGCGATGCGCCGCTTCAGCGAAACAACCGGCCGCTTCAGCTCAAGGCAGCAGGCCCAGTTGCGCACGCTGTCCATCGGATGCTCGGCGAGCCGCCTGCGGACGCGCTCGCCGCGCTCACCGGAGGGCAGCGCCTCATGAATCGCGTCGACGATGCGGCGTGTGCGTTCCATGATGCCGAGTCCTTCGGCCGCATCGGCTGCAGCCGCGATGCGCGGAGTCTCGCGGCGCAGACCAACCTCGGGCAGAGTGCAGCGCACTAGCGTCGGCATCTCGATCGCCATCCACTCGATGGCTGTGCGCGTGGGCTCCTCGCCGCGCGACAAGGCTCGACGCAGCGCGGGGCTGACATCGGCCAGTCGCACGGCGCCTTTGCGGGGTTTGTCGTGCGGCACCATGACCACCCTCAGTATGCTCTGCGCCCATGACCACGCGCATCGAGGAGTTCGTTTCGATTCCGCAAGACCCGGCTGTCGTCTGGCCGTTGCTGGCGGATCCGATGGCGTGGCCGCGGTGGATCGAGGTGCTGCAGGTCGCCGAGAGCACTCCGGCAGGTCCCCTGAAGACCGGCTCGGGCGTGCGCATCGTCGGCAACCGCGGCCCGGCCATCGACGCACGAGCGGTGTGCGTGGTGGACGGTCGCTCGATCGATCTGGAAGCCAACGGACTGCCATTCGATCTGGAAGCGCGCTTTGAGTTCCGTGTCAGCCCGGAGACGGATGGCACACGGGTCACGCTCGCCGCCTCCACCGAGCTCAGCGGCATGATGATCTTCGCGGAGAAGATGGTGATGTCGAAGGGCAGCGCTGCGCTGCAGCGCTGGCTGGAGGCGCTGTCGAAGGCCGCCCAAGCTCGCTAGCAGACACCGCCTTGCCGGCAGACCCGATCAGCGCTTGATGCCGAGGATTTCATCGATCGTGCCGGCCGTCACCGCGTGATAACGGGGCCGCGCTCCGGCGTAAATGCTCTTGGCGCGTTCCAGACCCTGCTGTGTCGCGGCCAGCTGCTTGTAGAGCGGCTCGAGGAACTTGCGCCGACCGACCGTCATCAGGAAATCCTGCAGCCGGGCGTCGGCGGGCTTGTACCCGTGGCGGATCGCCAAGCGCAGCCAGATCACGAGCACTTCACTGTTGCCGGTCTGTGTCAGCGCAAAGCGGGCATCGAGTTTCGCCATGGCCGAAGCATCCAGATCGGACTCCAGCCCTTCGAGGAAGTGCTGCCATTGCTGCGTCACCCAACCCGTCGTGTCGATGCCTTCCACCTGCCGCGAAAGCCGCCACTTGGTGAGCTCGCGATCCACGCGCGTCAGCGCATCGGTGCTCGGCCGCGGCGCGTCGGCCGGCAGCCCGGGCTGTGTCAGCCATTCATCAATGTTCAGCGGCGCGTAGCGGGCGCGGTCTTCGGCGATCAGCTCGCGATCGAGGAAGCGCAGGAACTGCTCCGTCGTCACGCTCCGGAATGCATGCTCGTCGAACCAGCGGCGCAGGAAGCCATCGAAGCGCTCGCGGCCGGCGAGCTGCTCGATGCGCGTGAGGAACAGCGCCCCCTTGGTGTACGGCACATCCGAGAAACCGTCGTCGGGGTGATGGCCTTCAAGATCGATGTGCAGCACGGTCTGCCAAGGCTCGAGCTCGCGCAGTGTCTTCTCCAGTTCGGCGATCGCCAGTTGGCGCTCCATGCGCGCCCGTTCCGTTCCATAGACGACTTCCATGATCCGGCCTTCGAAATAGACGGTGAAGCCCTCGTTGAGCCAGAAATCCCGCCATGTGGCATTCGTGACGAGGTTGCCGGACCAGGAGTGC
>SYGM01000125.1 GCA_005799545.1 Planctomycetia bacterium
CAGCTGACGATCACCACCGATGTCGAGAACTACCCCGGCTATCCCGAGGGCGTGATGGGTCCGAAGATGATGGAGGACTTCCAGCGCCAGGCCGAGCGCATGGGCACGGAGTTCCGCTTCGAACAGATCGTCGAAGTCGATCTCACGAAGCGTCCCTTCACCGTCAAGAGCGACTTCGAGACCTACCAGGCCAACAGTCTGATCATCGCCACGGGCGCCTCGGCCAAGCTGCTCGGCCTGCCCAGCGAATCCAAGCTGATGGGCCACGGCGTCTCGGCCTGTGCGACCTGCGACGGCGCCTTCTTCAAGGAAAAGCACGTCATCATCGTCGGCGGCGGCGACACCGCGATGGAGGAGGCCAACTTCCTCACGCGCCATGCCGCCAAGGTCACGATCGTGCACCGCCGCGATGAGTTCCGCGCCAGCAAGGTGATGCTTGAGCGCGCGCGCAAGAACCCCAAGATCGCCTGGCACCTGTTCCAGGAGGTCGTCGAGGTGCTGTCCGAGCCCGGCAAGAACAAGGTGCGCGGCGTGAAGCTCAAGGACACGCGCAGCGGCGCCCTGAGCGAGTTCGCCTGCGACGGCGTGTTCATCGCCATCGGACACCAGCCCAACTCCTCGGTCTTCCAGGGCCTGCTCGACATGGACGATGTCGGCTACATCAAGGTCCGCGCGGGCAGCACCTACACCTCGGTCGAAGGCGTCTTCGCCTGCGGCGACGTCATGGACAAGACCTACCGGCAGGCCGTGACCGCGGCCGGTTCGGGCTGCATGGCTGCGATCGACTGCGAACGCTGGCTGGAAGCCAACGCCGCGCACTGAACGGAAGCTCGCCGCCATGCGCTTTTCCGGCCGCCACATCGTCGTCAGCGGAGCGGGCAGCGGCATTGGCCGCGCCATCAGCCTGCGTCTGGCGCGCGAGGGAGCGCAGCTCTCGCTGCTGGCGCGCAACGAAGCGCGCCTCAGGGAGACCGCGGCGAGCATCGTTTCGGCCGGCGGCCTCGAGCCCTGCGTTCACACTGCGGACATCCGCCGCGCGCCGCAAGTCGAGCGTGCCTTCGCGCACTTCGCCGACCGGCACGGTCCGCTCCATGCCTTGATTGCCAACAGCGGCATCGGCGGACCGAATGAGCCCGGCTCTCCCGATCGATCCGCCGATCGATTCGAGGAGCTCGTCGCCACGAACCTCACCGGCACCTACCACTGCCTGCGCGCGGCCGAGGCGCACCTCGCCGCCGGCCCCGCGACGCGCCACCTGATCGTGATCGCCTCGATCCTCGCGCGCCTGGGTGTTGGCGGCTACACGGGCTACTGCGCCTCCAAGGCGGGCCTGTGCGGACTCGTGCGCGCGCTCGCCGTCGAGCTCGCACCGCGGAATGTGCAGGTCAACGCGGTGCTGCCCGGCTGGGTTGAGACCGCGATGGCGCTCGAAGGCCTGCAGGGCATGGCGAGCGGCATGAACACCACGCTCGAGGAAGCACGCCGCATCGCGCTCAGTGCCGTTCCGCTCGGCCGCATGGGCCAGCCCGAAGATGTCGCCGGGATGATCGCCTGGCTGCTCAGTGATGACGCGCGCGGCGTCACGGGTGCGAGCCTCGACATCAACAACGGCGCGATCATGAGCTGATCATGGGCGCATCCAAGCCTGCACCGCCGTCCGCGCGCGCGCTCGATGACGCGATGCTGCGCCTGCAGCCGCTGAGCTCGCGCGAGCTGGCCCTGCACGCGCTCGCGGGGATCGATGCGCTGGCGGAAGGCGTGCTGGGACCCAAGGCGCGCCGCGAGGTGCGTATGCTGGATCGTCTGGAAGCACTGGAGCAGCGCCTGCAGCAGGAGCGTGCCGCTGAGCAGGACGGCGCGCTGCGTCTGCGTCGCGAACTCGAACGCGAGCTCGCCGCGCGCGTCGAGGAACTGAGCCTTGCCGCGGCGGCGCGTGCGGCGCTGGAGGAGCAACTGCAGCGGCAAAAGGCCGAGCAGCAGCGACTCGCGGACGAGCTCGCGCAGCTGCGCGAGCAGCTGCGCAGCGCCGCGCAGTCGGTCGGCGGGCTGCGCGAGAAGCTCCTGCCGGCGGAGCTGCGCGCACAGCTGGAGCAATGGCGCAAGGAGGCTCGCTGATGGCTTCTGCGCCGTTCAAGGCTCCCCTGACGCTGCTGCTGGTCGCGCAGGAGAGTTTTCAGAGCCTCGAGCCGCAGCTGTGTGCCTGCATGGCGCTGCTCGAGTTGCGCGCGGCGGGGGATGAGCTGCTGCTGATCGACAACACGGGCACCGGCGAGCTGGCGCGCGCCGCGAGCGAGCGCTTCCCGCCCGGCGAGACCTTCGAGGGCGCGCGCGCCGAGCTGCGCGCACTCGCACGGCCCAAGGTGATTGACGCCTGCGCGGCGCAGCTCGCCGGCGTGCAGGCCGCGAGCTACGAGCGCGTGCTGCTGCTGGAAAGCGGCACGACGCTGGAACTGCCCACGCTTCAGGCGCTCATCGCGGCGCTGGAAGGAGCGGGGGATGGCAATGGCAAGACCGGCGCCGCCGATGCCGTGAGCGTGCGCGAGTGCAATCGCGCGCGGCACAGCGCCCGCTGGCAGGAGAGCGAGCTCGTGCTGACGCCCGCCGACGCCTGGAATCCCGGCCTGAGCGAGCTGTGCCTGCTGGTTCGACGCGAGGCTTTCCTCGCCGTGGGAGGCTTTGATCCGCAGTTCGGCCGCGGCGGACTCGCCGGGCTCGATCTGGAGCGCCGCATGCAGCGCGCCAACCTGCGGCTTGCGACACCCGAGGGAACGCGTGCGCACACCGGCCGCATCCCGCGCGCCGATGAACCGCTTTGGCGCGAGCGCGAGCGCTACCTTTTGACCTGGAAGGAACTCACGGGCGAAGCGCTCTGGCAGCAGCACATCCGCCTGCTGGAGGATCGCGTGCTGGCTCTCGCCCGGCGCGACGCGCGCGTCGAGCTGCTCGGTCTGGCGATGGCGCTTCAGGAAGCGCCGCGGCTGCTCGCAGGGCTGTCCGCCCCGGGAACGGCTTCCTCTGCACGCGCGTAGGCAACCAGCGGCACGCCGCTGCAGGCTTCGCAGTTGCCCGACGCGTGCGTGTACTGCCGCTCGCAGCGCGGGCAGTAGCTCATGACATCTTCTTCCAGCCGCAGCGGCGCCGCCGCCAGTTCGCTCAGCGGCAGACCCGCGCGATCGAGCAGCCGTTCCATGGCTGGCACCAGCAACGCCAGCCACTCGCTCGTTTCCGGCTGCAGTCCGACCGGCTTTGGGTGTGCGTGCTCGCGCCAGCGCCGCCGCGCATAGTCGACGAACTCCGCGCGCTCCAGCAGGAAGCTTGCCGCTGCCAGCGGCTCGAGGCGCGGCAGCGCATCGCGCGAGAGCGCATCCAGGGCGCGCAGCGCCGCGGGCGGTGACAGGCTCAGGCCCAGAAGCTTCATGCGCCGCTCCTGCACCCGGGACGCAAACAGCTCGCGATGGGCGCGCGCCCAGCTCCAGACCACCAGCGCGTGCACGCCCACCAGCGCGCCCAGCAGCCACGGCCAGCCGCGCGAAAGCCCGACCAGCCACTCGGTCAGCGGCAAGCCGCCGAACAGCAGCGCGAACTCGATCCAGATCAACGGCACGAGCCGAACCCGCTGCGGCAGCATGCGCGCGCACACGCTGCGCAGGCGCTCAGGCTGACACAGCTCCTCGGCCAGCTCCTCGCGCGCCGCTCGCCTGTGCGCCTGCGACTCGCCCGCGCGCTTGGCGAGCCAGGCCTGCCACTCCAGCGCCGCGCGCGCGCTCGAGCATTCGGCAAAGACCGCGCCGCCGATCATCAGCCGTCGCTCCTCGGCCGACACCGCACCCAGCTGGTGCCACTCCAGCGCGCGCCCGCTGGAGAGCCCCAGCACGCGCGTCTCGCCCGCATGGAACGGCGGCGCCTCGAAGACCCACAGCGCGCCGAAGGGCGGCAGCGGCCAGGCGAAGGCGAAGCCCGCCCGCTCGTTGCCGAACAGGCTCTCGCCCTCGCGCACCGCATAGCGCCGCCAGCACTTCTGGAACGCCGCACTCTGCCGCGTGATCCAATGCGCGCACTCGATCAGCGCCAGCAGCGCCAGAACGAGCGTGAACTCCAGCAGCGGGTCCACCGGCGCCCTGCGTTCACTCGTTCGGCTGCGCCGGATCGCTCTTCTTGCCGAAGATCAGCTTCCTGAAGAAGGCGCCGATCGCGACCACGCCCACGACGATGAACTTCCAGAACTTCTGAAAGATGCCCGCCTTGAAGGCCAGCGCACCCGCGCCGCCGACGACCAGCGCCGCCAGACCGTACTCGGCGACCTTGTCGCCTTCCTTGAACTCCGCATAGCGCTTGCCCGAGCGGTATTCAAAGCCGGAGAGCAGCGCCTTGAACTGCGGCAGCGCCTTGTCGAAATCCTCCGGACCGATCACCAGATCGACGCTCATGACGCCTTCGCGGCCCAAGAGGCGCGTCGAGTGGTTGATCGTCTGCGATCCTTCGCTCTCGATCAGCTTGCTCCACGACAGGTTCTTCGTCTCCTCGTCGTAGTAGGGCTCCTTGTGCCAGCCCACGAGGTTGATCTCCGTCCAGCCGCGCTGCCGCCGCTCCTCGTTGCCGGCCTTGTTGCCCTCCTTCATCACGTCCATCAGCTCGCCGGCATCGATCTCCTCGTTGTCCTTGACGTAGCCGTCCGCGCTGAAGCTGAAGTAAGCCGACCAGCTGCCCGCCTCGCCGATCGAGAGCACCATGCCGAGCTCGTCGCCGCTCGAGAGGTTCTGCGACAGCTCGAGGAACTTGCGCGTGTTGTCGCCATCGGCGTACAGGCAGCCTTCGGGCACCGCGATCTGGGCCTGCGGGCCGAGATCACCGCTGTAGGGGCCCTTGTGCATCGTGACGCCGCTGCGCGCGAGCTCTTCGATGATGTCGTCGAGCGTCATCGGCTCTTCGCTCTCGGCTTCGGGGGGCGCTTGCGATGCGCTCGGCTCCGTCGGCTGAGGAGCAGGCTGAGGTGCCGACTGCGGAGCAGCTTGAGGAGCAGGTTGGCCGGAGCCGGACTGGGAGGCGGCGGAAGCGGGATCCTGCAGCAGCAGGGCGAGGAAGAGGGGGAGCATGGGGAGGGAGTGTTGGTAGAGGCGAAGGCGTGTCAGGCATTTGGTGCCCGACACCGCGGATCAGCCGATCGACATGAGGAACTCCGCGTTGACGCGCGTCTTCTTCATCTTGGAGATCAGCATCTCCATCGCCTCGACCGGGTCCATCTCGTTGAGGACCTTGCGCAGCATCCAGATGCGCTTCATCTCCTCGGGAGTGAAGAGCAGCTCTTCCTTGCG
>SYGM01000126.1 GCA_005799545.1 Planctomycetia bacterium
GATCGAGTTCGTCCACGAGACCAAGCAGTGCCTCGTCAACCAGCGCGAAGTGCACCGCCACACAGAGAGCTTCAAGCGCGCGCTGCGGGCCGCGCTGCGCGAGGACCCCGACATCGTGCTGGTCGGCGAAATGCGCGACCTGGAGACCATCCAGATCGCCATCGAGACGGCCGAGACGGGGCACCTGGTGTTCGGCACGCTGCACACGACGACGGCAGCCTCTACGGTGGACCGCATCATCGACCAGTTCCCGGCGGAGCGCCAGGCGCAGATCCGCACGATGCTGGCGGCCTCGCTCAAGGGCGTCGTGGCCCAGACCCTGCTCAAGAAGCAGGGCGGCGGCCGTGTGGCCGCGCTGGAAACGCTGATCGTCAACCACGCCATCGCCGCCAACATCCGCGAGGGCAAGACGCACCAGATTCCCTCCCTGATGCAGATGAACGGCAAGCTCGGCTGCCGTCTGCTCAACGATGCGCTGCTCGAACTGTGCCAGAAGCGGCTGGTGGATCCGGCCGAGGCCTGGCTCAAGGCTGTCGCCAAGGATGACTTCGTGCGCAAGTGCCAGGCCGCGGGCATTGCGTTGCAGGCTCCGCTGGAAGATGCCGCGCAACCGGCAGGCGGACATGCCGGCGGACATGCCAGCGCAGCGGGTGCGGGCACGCCGCTCTCGGGGCCCGGCGCGGCGCTGCCGCGCGGTGCACCGGGCTCAGGCGTGCGCGGCTAGGACAATTCGCGGATCACATCGTCCGCGATCGAGAGCATCTGGGCGAGCGTGACCTCGGTGTGGTCGCCCATGTGCCCGATGCGGAATGTGCTGCGCTTGAGCTCGCCGTAGCCTTCGCCCAGCTGATGGCCGCGCGCCAGCATCGCGGCGAGGAAGGAGGGAATGTCGAGCGTCTCGGCGCGGATGCACGAGACGGTGGGGGAGCACAGTTCCGGAAGCGGAAACAGATCGAGGCTGTTGGACTGCGCCCAGGCCTCGGTGATCTGCTGCATGCGCGCGTGTTCCTCGTAGCGTGCGCGCCAGGCTTCGAGGCCGGTCTTGCGGCGGTCCTTGTGGTGCAGCGTGACGCCGGAGCTGATGTCCTCCAGCTGTCTCGCCAGCGCGTAGTACAGCGGAATGCACGGCGTGGCCGGCGTCGCGCGCTTTTCATGGCCCTCGAAGATCCGAACCGGATCGAGGTACCAGCCGCGCATGCGCTGTGCGCGCGCCTGCTCGAGATAGCGGGCGGAGGCGCAGGCCACGCTGATGCCCGGAGGCAGCGCCAGTGCCTTCTGCGAACCCGCAAAGGCGAAGTCGAGACCACTGGCGTCGAAGTCGACCGGAGCGCCGCCGAGCAGCGTCACGACATCGGCGAGCACCATCAGCTTGGGATGCGCACCGAAGATCTTCGTCAGCGGCGCCAGCGGCGTGCGCACACCGGTGGAAGTCTCGTTGACGACCAGCGTCACCGCGTCGAAGGGACCGCGCTGGTCCAGCGTGCGCGCCACTTCCGCAGGCTCGACGCAGCGGCCGTTCTCCGCGCACAGCACCGTGACCTCGCGGCCCAGGCAGGCGGCGATCTCCGCGAAGCGCTGGCTGAAGGCACCGTTGACCAGCGCGAGCACGCGCGGGCCGGCTCCCGCCAGCGCACTCTCCATCAGGCCCGAGGCGCTGGCGGTGTGCACGGCGATCCTGGAGGGGGAGGCTTCCGCCAGCCCGAAGCACAGCCGCAGGTGCGGATCGATGCGCTCGTGCAGCGCGCTCATCTGCGCTCCGCGGTGGCCGATCATCGGCCGCGCGCACTCCTGCAGGATCTCCGCGCGCACTTGTGTCGGTCCGGATATCCAGAGTACGGGTTGGCTCATGATGGGCTCGGCGGCAGGCTGGCGGTCCAATCGCGGTGGGTCTTCGAGCGGGAGAGGATACGCCGATCGCGCGCGGAAAGCAGCCACGGCGCCAGAGCGCGCAGATCGGGCTCGCGCACCGCAACGCGGGCGCGGGAGAGCACGGCTTCGCGCGCCGCGACGCCGCCGTAGCCGATGAAGCGCGCGAGCGGCAGGGCCTGAGCCACTTCGAGGTCGGTGATGCCGTCGCCAACCAGGCACAGCGGATCCTCGCCCGCGTCCAGCCAGGCGCGCACGGGGATGCACTTGCCGCCCGAGCGCGCCAGCGGAGAGGACTCGTCGAAGCCCGCGTAGCGGCCCGCTTCGTCAAAGCGGATCGCCACGGCCGTGACGTGCTCCGCGGGCAGTCCCAGCTCGACGCCCACGCGTTCGACCGCGGGCGCCAGTCCTCCGGATAGGATGCGCACGCGCTTGCCGAGAAAGCGCAGCGCGGCGACCAGCTCGCGCGCTCCGGGCACAAGCGCGCGCACATAGGCCTCGCCGAGCGCTTCCACCGCGGCGCGCGAGGGCCGGATCTGCTCCAGCCGCAGACGGTAGACGGCCTCGAGCGGCAGCTCGCCGCTCATCGCGCGCGCGGTCAGCGCCGCGATCGCCTGCGCGTGCCCGCCGGCGAGCTCATCGATGCCTTCCAGCGCGCAGAGCGTCGAGTCGCAGTCAAAGACCACCGTGCGATACGGCGGCGGGCTGTCATTCAGCCCGTCACGGTTCAGCTGCGCGTCCATCCGCCCGCGCGCTCCCACTCGGCGAGGTTGACCGCGCCCTGCGCGCGACGCTCGAGAAAGAAAGCCTCGACGCCGCGCGCGATCTCCAGCGCGACGGCGGCCTGCGCTTCGCGGGTGGAGGCGCCGATGTGCGGTGTGAGGGCGATGTCGCTGCGCGCCAGCAGCGGATGACCCTGCTGCGGCGGTTCCTGTTCGAGCACGTCCAGCGCCGCAGCCGCGAGGTGGCCGGAGTCCAGACATTCCAGCAGCGCACGCTCATCCACCAGCCCTCCGCGGGCGCAGTTGATCAGCCGCGCGCCGTGCTTCATCGTCAGCAGGCGTTCGCGCGAGAGCAGGTGGCGGGTCGATTCGCAGAGGGGCACGTGCAGGGTCACGAAGTCGCTCTGCGCGAGCAGCGTCTCCAGCGAACACAGCTCGACGCCGTCCAGCTCGCGCGGGGGCAGGGGGTCGTAGCCCAGCACGCGCATGGACAGCCCGCGCGCACGCTGTGCGACCGCGCGTCCGATGCGGCCAAGCCCGATCACGCCCAGCGTGGCCCCGCTGATCTGCGTGCCCATCAGCGCCTTCTTGTCCCAGGAACCCGCGCGCGTGGTGGCGTAGGCCTGCGGCAGCTTGCGCGCGCAGGCGAACAGTTGGGCGATGGTCAACTCGGCCGTTGCGATCGTGTTGCTCTCCGGCGCGTTGATCACCAGCACGCCGTGCTCGCTGGCGGCCACGACATCGACGTTGTCGACGCCCACTCCGGCCCGGCCGATCAGCCTCAATCCGCGCGAATTCTCGATCAGCGCACGCGTCACCTTGGTGGCGGAGCGCACCAGCAGCGCATCCACGCCGGCCCGCACGCGCTCGATGCGCTGCGCCTCGCTCCAGCCCAGCGCCGACTCCACCGTGAAGCCTGCCTGCTCCAGAATGCCGAGGGCCCGCGCATCCAGATCGTCACAGACCAGCACGCTCACCATGTGCGAGGCACCTTGCGCTTCAGCCGGACAGAGCGGCCCGCAGCACCAAGTCCAGCTCCGGCCGCGCGGCCTTCGTGATCGCCTTCTCGGCCGAACGGCGTGCCTCCTTCTCGGAGTAGCCGATCGAGATCAGCGCCGCGATGGCCTCGTCGAGCAGTGCGCTCGAGTTGCCGGACACTGTCGAAGGCGCCGGGGCCGCGCCGGCGCCGCGCGCGAGCTTGTCCGAAAGATCCAGCAGGATCTGCTCAGCGGTGCGCTTGCCGACGCCCTTGATGCGTGTCAGTGCGGCCGCGTCCTTGCCCGTGATGGCGGCGACCAGCGGTTCGTAGCTCATCCCGGACAGAATCGTCAGGCCCATCACGGGGCCCACCCCGCTGACCGAGAGCAATTGACGGAACAGATCGCGGGTGCGCTGGTCGGAGAAGCCGCACAGCGTGTGCGCATCCTCGCGAACCACCAGATGCGTCCAGACGCGCACGCGGCCTGCGGCAGGGAACTGCGAGCCCAGCGGCACCGAGAGCTCGTAGCCCACGCCGCTGGCGGAAACCACCAGCCGCGTGGGGCTCTTCGAGGCGAGTTCGCCCTCGATGAAGTCGTACACGGGAGACCCGCGCCCGCCTCAGGCCTTCTTGGGGTCGAGCTTGAGGCCCAGCTCCGACAGCTTGGCCTTGAGCTCCTGCAGCGAGGTCGATCCGAAGTTGGGCATGCCGAGGAACTCGTCCTCGGAGTGCTGGGTGATGTCGCCCGCCGTGAGGCAGCCCATCGCTTCCACCACGCGGCGGCAGCGGATCGAGAGCTCCAGCTCCGCGACGGGGCGGTTCATCACGTCGTTGGGGTCGGTCGTCACCGTGCGGCGGCGCGCCGCTTCGATGCTGGCGACAGCCTCCTCGCGGCCCATGCCCAGACGCAGGCCCTTGGAGACGAGGATCTCCTTGATCTCCTGCAGGCTGGTCTCGCCGAAGTTCTTGTAGGCGAGCAGCTCCGACTCGCTGTGACGCACGAGGTCGCCCAGCGTCAGGATGTTCATCTTGTTGAGGCAGTTGCGAGCGCGCACCGACAGCTCGAAGTCGGTGATCGGAATGCGCAGGATCTGGTTGAGGCGATCCTCCTTGCGCTCCATGTCCTCGTCGTAATACATGTCGATGCCCGAGCGCGCATCGTCGAGGAAGCGGCGCAGGCGGTTGTCCATCGGGAACGCGCGGCTGGCGATGTCGTAGCAGGCGCAGGCCTCGCGGTCGCGGCCCATGTCCTCGAGCAACATGCCCATGTTGATCAGCACGTTGCGGTCGATCGGCAGCATCGAAGCGAGCTGCTGGTAGCCGGAGAGCGCGCTCTCGGTGTCGCCGACGCGCTCGCTGGTGTAGGCGAACCGGAACAGAGCCGCGCGATGCGTCGGATCGGCTTCGCGAGCCTGGTCGTAGGCCACCACGGCGGCTTCGTGCTGGTGGCCGAGCTCGTACATGCGGCCATGCAGGTAGTAGCCGTCCGCGCTGGTCGCAAAGGATGCCGGCGCGGCGCGCAGGGCCTTCTCGAGGTTGGCGTGCGCGGCTTCCTCATCGCCTGCGGCGAGGTCGGCCTCCAGCTGCGCTTCGAGCATGCCACCGC
The DNA here is from genome assembly GCA_005799545.1 of Planctomycetia bacterium. Classification (GTDB taxonomy): domain Bacteria; phylum Planctomycetota; class UBA1135; order UBA1135; genus SYGM01. The sequence continues at coordinate 5,174 of SYGM01000126.1, forward strand.
GCGGGCGCGCCTCGTCGGGGAAGGCCTTCGAGAGGCGCTCGAAGATCGCGAAGGCTTCCTTCGCCTTGCCGATGCTCATCAGCGCCTTGGCGCGCGTGAACGCGGCCACGTGGTCGCTCTCGGCCCCGGCGAGCTGCTGCGCCGCCGCTGCGTTGTCGCCGGCCATCCACAGGCCCAGACCCTTGCGCCGGCCTTCCTCACCGCTGCTGCCCAGCTCCGCGACGCGGTTCTTGAAGCTATTCAGCGCCTGTTGGCTCTCGAACAGCCCGGCGCGTGCGGTGCACAGCGCGGCGTAGCTGGTGATCGGGCTGGTCTTGATGTCAAAAGCGGCTTCGGCGACGCCCGCGGCGGAAGAATCGTTGCTCATCGGTGATGTTCGGAGCGCGCGCCGGGGGGTGCTCCCGGAATGGGGGCCCCTCGCGGAGGGTACGGCCGCGCTCCAAGGGGGAGGACTATAGGGCCTGAGTGCTCCGTGCGTCAAGTTCAACAGGTGTACGCGAACGGTCCGGAACGCGATTCTTCGAGCATTCGCAAGCAGCTTGCAGTCAAGCACTTGGGAGGATTCCGTAAGCGCCCTCTGGAGCGCAGGCTTGCTCCGGGAGCACCTTCGCGCTTGCAGGCTCAGCACTGCGCGACAACATGAGTTGCATCTTCTGCCGCATCGGGAAGGGGGAGGTCCCCGCCACCAAGGTCCATGAGGACGAGCTGGTGGTGGTGATCCGCGACATTCGCCCCCAGGCCCCGACCCACCTGCTCGTGATCCCCAAGGAGCACATCGCTTCCCTTTGGGACCTGGAGAACGAGGCGCTCGCCGGGCGCCTGCTCCAGACCAGCGCCCGCGTGGCGCGCGCCGAGGGGCTGGAGCGCGGTTGGCGTCTGATCGCCAACACGCGCGAGCATGGCGGTCAGGAAGTCGACCATGTGCACCTGCATGTGCTGGGCGGCCGGGCACTGGGGCCGATGCTCCCGGGGAGCCACGCACACTAGGTACGCCATTTCCATTCGCAGAGGGGTAGGGATCTGTCTTGGACAAGTTCGTGATTGAGGGTGGCCATCCATTGGATGGAACGGTCAAGGTGGCGGGCGCGAAGAACGCGGTGCTGCCGATCATGTGTTCCGGTCTGCTGTCCAGCGGCAGCCTGCGGATCACCAACGCGCCGCAGCTTTCGGATGTCAACACCATGATGGCGGTGCTGCGCGATCTGGAGTGCGGCACGGAGCGCAACGCCGACGGATCGGTGACGATCCAGCCGGCGAAGGAGCTCGAGGCCTGCGCGCCGTGGGAAAACGTGCGCAAGATGCGCGGCTCGGTGACCGTGCTCGGTCCGCTGCTCGCGCGCACCGGCAAGGCACAGATCTCGCTTCCGGGCGGCTGCGTGTTCGGCGTGCGTCCGATCGACCTGCACCTCAAGGGCATGCAGGCGCTCGGGGCGCGCGTCAAGATCGAGCACGGCTACGTGATCGCCGAAGCGCCGCGCGGCGGCCTGCGCGGCGCCGAGATGTACCTCGCAGGTTCGATGGGCCCCACGGTGCTCGGAACGGCGAACGTGATGATGGCGGCGACGCTCGCCAAGGGCAAAACCGTGATCCACGGCGCCGCCTGCGAGCCTGAGGTCGAGGATCTGGGCAACTGCCTGCTTGCGATGGGGGCGAAGATCAAGGGGCTTGGTTCCCCGCGCATCGAGATCGAGGGCGTCAGCCAGCTCGGCAGCGCGGACTGGTCCGTGATCCCCGATCGCATCGAGGCCGGCACCTACGTGCTTGCCGGCGCGATGTCCGGCGGCCGGGTGCGCGTCGAAGGCTGCAAGCCGGAGCATCTCTCGGCGCTGATCGACCGCATGTGGGAAGCGCGCGTGCCCTTTGACGTGGGCGCTGACTGCATCGAGACGCAGCCCTACCATCCGCGCGATCCCGCGCGCCGTCCGCGCGCCACGGACGTCACCACGCACCCGCACCCGGGCTTCCCGACCGACCTGCAGGCGCTGTGGATGGCCCTGATGACGCTCTCCGACGGCATCAGCCTGATCGACGAGCAGATCTACCCGGATCGCTACATGCACATCGCGGAGCTGTCGCGCCTGGGCGCCAAGATCCGCCGTCAGGGCAACACCGCGATCGTGCAGGGCACCGACCGGCTTTCCGGCGCGCCCGTCATGGCGAGCGATCTGCGCGCCAGCGCGGCGCTGGTGCTGGCGGGACTGGTCGCCGACGGCACGACGGAAGTGCACCGCGTATACCACATCGATCGCGGCTACGAGAAGATCGAAGAGCGCCTGGCGGGTCTGGGTGCGGTCATCAAGCGCGTCGACGAGAAGGACACGCCGAGCGACAACTGAGTCTGCGCTGAGATGCAGTAACGCAGAGGCGCGCAGCTGCGCGCCTCTTGCTTTTCTAGCGCGACGCGGACTCCATCCTCGCCAGCGCAGCCTTAAGCACTTCCTCGACGCTCAGCGGGTGGTAGCCGTGCCCCGCCCGCCAGCCGAAGCGGATCTCGCCGCCATGGGCGGGCTCCGCCCGCTTGAGGAAGTTCTCGAGCCGCACCACGGCATTGTTGAGGAAATAGTCGTCGGCGTCGCCGACGAAGACATGCAGCTTGCCGCTGAGCTTGGGTGCGAGCGTCTTCCAGTTCTCCTCCAGCTTGAGGCGCAGGTCGTGGCGCTTCCACGCGTGGCGCAGGCCATCCTCGAGCTCGCCCGTGCGCGGATCCCAAAGGCTGCTCGGGGCGCCGTCCTTGCCGCGCGGGCCGTAGGTTGCGTTCCAGGCGCCCCATTGGCCGCCGGAGTGCGTCCAGGAGTCGCCCATCCCGAGCACATTCTCCAGCTGGCATTCGTGGCGCACGCTGAACTCGATGTCGCCGTCGATGGTGCGCTTGGAGGCGCGCTCGAAGCCATGGCGGTTCACGTAGGCGTTCTTGTCCTTGTAGACATCGATCAGCTGGAAGTGGCGGAAATCGACCCCATCGGGAGCAAAGGACCAGCAGCCGTTGAAGAACTCCGGGTAGTGCACCTGCAGCGCCAGCGAGACCCAGCCGCCGGTGGAGTGACCGGTGGTGAAGCGCGCGCGCGCTTCGCCGAGGCCGCGGAAGCGGCTCTCGATGTGGGGGATCAGTTCCTCGGTCAGCGCGGCGCCGTAAGGACCGTGATTCTCCGAGTCGACCTGATAAGGATCACCGAGCGGCCCGGCGCCGTCGGGCATCACCAGCAGGAAGCGCGGCATCGACTCCGCATTCCAGTTGCTGAGCATGCGCGAGCCCTTGGCGTACATGCGCGCCAACGATGCGCAGCGCTGTCCGTAGCCGCCGATCTCGACCATCAGCGGATAGCGGCGCTCCGGTTGCTCGTCGAAACCGGCCGGCAGCAGCACGGCTGCGCGCAGGAACATCTCGCGACCGTGGAAGCGCGAGAGCTTCTCGGAGCGCAGTCGCACGAAGCGCACCTCGGCGGTGTCGGCGGGCAGCTCCGGCCCGTCGAAGCTCTTGCTCAGCTCCAGACGCAGCGTGCCGGGCTGCGAGGGATCGATGCGCACGCGCTGCGGTGCGCTGTAGAGATTGCCCGGCGCGTCGTCGACGAGGAGATCGGGATGGCAGCGCAGCAGGGCCTGCACGTTGTATTCGCCAGGCTGCACCTGCGCGAAGGAAGACAGCGGAAAGGCGGCGCTGCGCGCGTCGATGCGCGCCGTGATGTCCGAAGGGGCGCCTGCCTTCCAGTCCGGCGCATCCGTGCCGAACAGCGGCGCGGCATCCATGCCCGTGTCGCCGATCGCGCGCAGCGGGTTCTTGGAGTCCGCGGCCGCGAGGACCACCAGCACGCGCCCGCCGGGCTGCGCGGGCCGCAGGCCGGGTGCCAGCGCGATCTCGATCGATTGCTGTGCGTGGGCCAGCGCCGAGGTGAGGAACAACGCCGCAAGCAGAGTCTTCATGCGCACGCCAGTCTAACGCTACGCTGCTGCCATGCGTCTCCTCCTCGCCCTTGTGCTGGCACTGCCCGTCAGCGGCTGCGTCGCCGCCTCCCGCTCGCAGGACGCCGACCTGCTGGAACTGCGCTCGTGGATGAGCGGCTCTTTTTCCAGCGAGGCACAGCACCTCTCCGACCCCAAGGCCTTCCTCCACATCGTGCTGCACATGCAGCCGATCTGGGAGGGTCGCAGCGATGGCCCTTGGCTGTACGTCGAGCAGGCCGCGGCCGCGAAAGCCGACCGGCCTTACCGTCAGCGCGTGTACCGGCTGCGTCTCGCCGAAGGCGGCGGCGTCTGGAGCGATGTCTACACGCTGCCCGGCGATCCCTTGGGCTTCGCGGGTGCGTGGCGCGATCCGCAGCGCTTCGATGCGCTTGATCCGGCGCAGCTGGTGGCGCGCGAAGGCTGCTCGCTGTTGCTTCATCGCCAGCCCGATGGCGCCTGGCAGGGCTCGACCGAAGGCCGCAACTGCGCAAGCGAGCTCGCCGGCGCCTCCCATGCCACCAGCGAAGCGCGCGTCGAGGCCATGCTTCTCACCAGCTGGGACCGCGGCTATGCGGCCGATGGCCGCCAGGTCTGGGGCTCGACCGCCGGCGCGTACCGCTTCGTGAAGCAGTGAGCATCCATCGGGGTCGCCTCGTCGAACAACGAAAAGCAATGAAGCTCCTCCCCGCACTGCTGTGTCTCTCTCTGGCCTCCTGCTCGATGTTCTCGGGCGAAGACGCCCCCAAGACCGAAATGGCCCAAACCCAGAACTTCCATTCCTTCCAGGTCAGCTCTCTCGAAGGCCAACCCGTCAACCTCGCCGACTACAAGGGCAAGGTGGTGCTGGTGGTCAATGTGGCCAGCGAGTGCGGCTACACCAAGCAGTACGCAGGACTCGAGGCGCTGCACAAGGAGCTCGCGCCGCGCGGCTTTGTGGTGCTGGGTTTCCCGAGCAATGAATTCGGCGGCCAGGAGCCGGGCTCCGCGGAACAGATCCGCTCCTTCTGCAGCAGCAAGTTCGGCGTGACCTTCCCGATGTTCGGCAAGCTCGAGACCAAGGCGGGCGCCAATCAGTCGCCGCTGTTCGCGTGGCTCGGCGGCGCGACGGGCAAGCTGCCGGGCTGGAACTTCTCGAAGTACCTGATCGGCAAGGACGGACAGGCGATCGCCTTCTATCCCAGCGGCGTCGCGCCCGAGTCGGCCGAGCTGCGCACGGCGATCGAAGCCGCGCTCAAGTAGTCCTGCGGCCGCGCCAGCGGTCGAGTGCGACGGCGGTCACGATGATCGCGCCCGTGACGACTTCCTGCACCCAGTTGTCCATGCCGAGCTTGGTGCAGCCGTTGTCGACGACGGTCATCAGCAGTGCTCCGGCGATCGTTCCGGGAATCGAGCCGCTGCCGCCGGCCAGGCTGGCACCGCCGATCACCGCGGCTGCGATAGCACGCAGCTCCAGTCCCTGGGCCGTGGTGGGATCGCCCATCGACAGATAGGAAAGCTGCAGCAAGGCCGCCACGCCCGCGCAGGCGATGCCAAGGCTGTAGGTGAGCAGCTGCGTGCGCTCGACATCGACACCGCACAGGCGCGCGGTGCGTTCATTGGAGCCGACGGCAAACAGATGTCGGCCGGGCACGGTGTGGCTGAGATACAGCGCAGCCAGCACGGCCAGACCCAGCCACAGCCAGACTCCGGGCGCGAGCCAGCTGCCGCCCTGCATCAGCTCGGCGATCCAGCCGGTGCTGGCGGGATACACGGGTTGGTTGTCTCCCAGTCCCTTGGCAAGACCGCGCAGCGCACCCCACGTGCCCAGCGTGACGATGAACGGCGAGAGCGGCAGTCGCCAGGGGAAGCGCGCCGCGAAGACCGCTGCTGCTGCGCCGCCAAAGAGCGCAATCGCGATCGGCAGCGCACCGGCCTGCGTGCGCAGACCCCAGCAGGCGGTGAGCAACGCGACTGCCAGCGCCAGCGCGCTCAGCACGCGTCCGCTGACGAGACAACCGATCCACGCGCCAAGATAGAGCCCCATCAGCGGCATCGCCAGCGCGGCGGCGGCGGGGGAGCCGCCCTGCGTGAGCACCAACGCGCCGATCACCGTGCCCAGCGCCACGCTCGATCCCACCGACAGGTCGATGCCGCCGCCGGCGATGATCAGCGTCGCGCCGATCGCGGCGGTGCCGACCACGGCGGTCTGCAGCAGCATCAGGCGCAGGTTGGAGAAGGAGGTGAAGTCGCCGCCGGCTGCCAGCGCGAAGAAGCACCAGACCGCGAGCAGTCCGAGGAAGGGAGCCAGCAGGGGCAGCAGTGCTCGCAAGCCCTTCATGCCGCGCGCTCCGCGCCGAAGGCGGCTTCGACCAGTTGCTCTTGAGTCCACTCGGAGGCAGGGCGGGCGGGTCCCAGCACGCCGGCCTGCATCACGCGGATCGTGTCGCACACGCCCAACAGCTCGGGCGCGTAGCTCGAGACCAGCAGCACGCCGCCGCGCTGTTCGCTCGCGATCGTGTCGATCCAGCGGTAGATCTCGCTCTTGGCGCGCACATCGACGCCGCGCGTGGGCTCATCCAGCAGGAACAACTGCGATTTTGCGGCCAAGAGCCGCGCCAGCGCGACTTTCTGCTGGTTGCCGCCCGAAAGCGTGCGCATCGGTGCCTCGACGCTGGCGCTCTTGATGGCAAGGCGCTCACGCCAGGGTTCGCTGGTCGCACGCCGCGCCGCGGGCGAGCTGAACAGGCCGCGCAGCGCCGGCAGGCTGAGATTGTCGGCGAGGCTGCGCTCGAGGAAGAGACCTTCACGCGCGCGATCTTCGACCACCATGCCGACACCCATGGCCCAGCGCTCGGCGGGCGTGCGCGCACCGCGCGCGTGCAGGACCTCCAGCTCGGCGGTCTGTGGATCGAGGCCGAAGATCCCGCGCAACAGTTCACTGCGACCGGCGCCGATCAGCCCGTAGATGCCGAGCACTTCGCCGCGGCGCACGATCAGGGGATCCGCGGGTGGCGCCACAGACACGCGCAGCAGCTCTTCGGCGGGCGTGTGCGGCCGGCGCGGGTACAGCTCACCGAGCTCGCGTCCGGCCATGTGCGCGATCAGGCGCGAGGTCGGCGTGTCGCGGACCTCGCCGCTCGCCACGCTTTCCCCGTCGCGCAGAACGGTCCAGTGCGTGCACAGCTCGCGCACCTCTTCGAGCGCATGGCTGACGTACAGGACCGCCGTGCCCTGCTGACTGGCGGCGCGCACCAGCCGGAAGAGCCGCGTGACATCTTCGCGCGCGAGGCTCGAGGTCGGCTCGTCGAGCACCAGAACGCGCGAGGGATGCACGAGCGCGCGCGCGATCTCCAGCCACTGGCGCTGCGCGATCGAGAGCGTGCCGATCGAGCGCGCCGGATCCAGATCGCTCATTCCGACCAGCGCCAGCGCCGTGCGCGCGCGTTCCCGCTGCGCACCCAGATCCAGTCGCAAGCCCCGCCGCGGTTCACGCCCCAGACAGAGATTCTGCTCAACCGAAAGCTCCGCACACAGCGCCAGCTCCTGGTGCACGAGCACCACGCCGCTTCGCAGTGCTTCGCGCGGCGCAGCGGGCGCGTAGTCTGAGCCGGCGAGCTGCAGCCGTCCCGCGTCGGCCTGTTCCACGCCGCCGAGGATTTTCAATAGCGTCGACGTGCCCGCACCGTTCTCGCCGCGCCGCGCGTGGATTTCGCCTGCGTGCAGCGCGAGGTCCACGCCCGACAGGGCCTGCGTGGCGCCGAAGCGCTTGGAGATCCGGCTGGCTTCAAGCAGGGGGGCAGGCATCGCTCGCGGGCTGCGATGCTATCACTCCAGCAGGCGCTGGATCGCGGGATCGCCGAGCTTCTCGCGCGTGACGAGCACGGCACCGGTGTCGGTGAAGCCCGCGAGCGTGCCGCCCTTGCGCAGTGTCTCCAGCGCCTCGACGGAGAGCTGGCCCATGCGCCGGGGATCCTGCACGATGAGCGCGGCGATCTCGCCGGACTTGAGGGCCTCGACGAGCGGGGGCGAGGAGTCAAAGCCCACCAGCTGCACCTTGCCGGCGAGCCCCTCCTGGCGCAGCGCCAGCAGCATGCCCATCGTGGCGGATTCGTTGGAGGTGAAGACACCTTTGGCGGCCTTGAGCGTGTCGATGCCGTTGAGTGCCGCGGTCTTGGCCTCACCGATCGTGGCGCCGGCGTAGCGATTGTCGCTGAGAATGCGGATGCCCGCCTGCGCGCGCAGTGCCTCGAGCGCGCCTTCTTCGCGCTCGTGCGTGCTGGCGCTGCCGACCACATAGCGCAGGACGACGATCTCGCCCGTTCCACCCAGCAGACGCGAAAGCTCAGCGCCTGCCAGCCGGCCCGCGGCGCGGTTGTCGGTGGCGATCAGCGTCGCGAAGTCGCGGCCCGCCTCGCCATCGAGCGCCGAGTCGAAGATCACGACGGGAATGCCGGCGGCGCGCGCGGCCTGCACGCTCGGCAGCAGCGCGGCGCGATCGAGCGGTGCGAGCGCGATGCCGGAGACCTTGCGCGCGGTGAACTGCTGCACCAGCGCGATCTGCTGCGCGCGGTCATCCTCGGCGAGTGGGCCCTTCCACTGCACATCGACGTTGAGGTCCGTGCCCGCCTGGCGAGCTCCGCGCTCGACGGCCTTCCAGAACACGTGCGTGGTGCCCTTGGGGATCACGGCGTAGGTCGCCCGCTCGGCGGTGGGAGCGGACTCCGACCCGCAGGCGGCCAGAAACAGAAGGCAGAAAGCGGCTAGGCAGCGCATGGCGGCAGGGTAGCTTGTATTTGCGAAAGATGGAATCCGCCGGTAAAAAAACAACCATGGCCAAGTCCGATGATGAGCTCTCGACCTCGCGCTACCGCGCACCGGCCCTCGAAAAGGGCCTCGACATCCTCGAGCTGCTCGCCGAGCGGCCGGAAGGCCTGACACAGGCCGATGTGGCGCGCGCGCTCGGGCGCAGCGTCGGCGAGATCTTCCGCATGCTCAACTGCCTCGTGGAACGCGGCTATCTGACGCAGCAGGGCAGCGGCGATCGCTATGTGCTGACACTGAAGCTCTTCGAGCTGTCGCACCGCCACGATCCGCTGGCGCGCCTGCTGCAGGAAGCGCTGCCGCGCGTGCGCGAGCTCTCCGCGCGCGTGCACCAATCCTGCCACGTGGTCGTGCTGCACGACGATCACGGCATTGTCGTGGCGCAGGCCGATGCGCCGGGCGAGATGGGCTTTGCCGTGCGCGTCGGCGCGCGCGTCCCGCTGCTCAGCACGGCTTCGGGTCGGGTCTTGCTGGCCTTCCAGAGCGATGCCGATCGCGCACGCCTGATCGAACGGCTGGCGGTCTCTGATGTCACGCTGGAACGGGCGCTGGCGCGGGTGCGCGAGCGCGGTTACGAAGACATCGAGAGCACGCGCATCCGCGGCGTGCACGACTACTCCTATCCCGTGCTCAACCACCGTGGCGCGGCGGTCGCGGCCTTGACCGTGCCGCTGATCGCGCGCCTCGACAAACCGGAAGAGAGCCACGCCGATGCCGTGCGTCAGGCGCTGTCGGAACTGGCCCAGACGCTCTCGCGCACGCTCGGCGGCGTGGCTTCGGGCGGACGCATGAGCGGCGAAAGGGGCGGCAACCCGGGGTGAGTTCCGCCTCGCAGTCGTGGCCGCGAGCGTCGCGACCGCTGCCGATCGTGATCCTGGGTGCCGGCGGCATCGTGCAGGACGCGCATCTGCCGGCGTATCGGCGTCTGGGTCTGGATGTGCGCGGCATCTTCGACATCGACATCGCCAAGGCGCGCGCCGTGGCGCAGCGTTTCGGCATCGAAACCGTCTACGAGAGCGCCGAAAAAGCGCTCGGGCAGCGCGATGTGGTCCATGATTGCGCGCTGCCGCCGCAGGCCATCGAGGAGACGCTCGCGCGCCTGCCCCGCGGCGCAGCGGTGCTGATCCAGAAGCCGCTGGGGGTCGATCTCGCTTCCGCGACGCGGCTGCGTGCGCTGGCGCGCGAACGCGGGCTGCGCGCGGCGATGAACTTTCAGCTGCGCTTCAGTCCGCAGATGCTGGAGCTCGCCGAGCGCATCCGCCGCGGCGAGCTCGGCGAGCTCTTGGAGCTGGAGGTGCGCGTGGTGTGCCGCATGCCCTGGGAGCTGTGGCCGTTCCTGCGCGCGCTGCCGCGGCTTGAGATCCTCGTGCACTCGATCCACTACCTCGATCTCCTGCGGCATCTGGCCGGCGATCCGCGCCGCGTCCATGCCCGCTGCGTGAAGCACCCCTCGGTGCCCGAGCTTGCCGCGACGCGCACCAGCGCGATCCTCGACTACGGCGGACACCTGCGCTGCACGCTCTCGATCCATCACCACCATGAGCACGGACCGTCGCACGAGGCGAGCGAGCTGCGCGTCGAGGGCACGCGCGGAGCAGCCGTGGCGGTGATGGGCGTCAACCTCGACTACCCGCGCGGTCGCCCCGATCGGCTGGAGCTCGTCGAGCGCGGCGGAGCGTGGCGGGAGATCGCGCTGCGCGGCAACTGGTTCACCGAGGCCTTCGAAGGGCCGATCTCCAACCTGCAGCGCTTCGTCACGGGCGAAGATGCACAGCTGGTTTCCCCGATCGAGGATGGCTGGCGCACGATGCGGCTGGTCGAGGCGCTGTATGAGTCGGACGCGCAGGGCGGGCATGCGCTGCCGCCGGATCCGGAGGCCGCATGAGCACGGAACCTCTTCGGTCCGGCTGGCGCATCGATGCGCACCAGCATTTCTGGCGGCTGTCGCGCGGCGACTACTCCTGGCTGACACCGCAGCTCGCTCCGCTGTGGCGCGACTTCGAGCCTGAGCATCTGCGGCCGCTGCTCGACCGGCACAAAATCGCCGGCACCATCGCCGTGCAGGCCGCCGACACGCTGGAAGAGAGCATGCATCTGCTGGCATTGGCCGCCGGGCATGATTGGATCCTCGGCGTCGTGGGCTGGGTCGATTTCCGCTCACCGGATGCCGTTGAACAGATCGAAACGCTGCGTCGGCACGGCCGGCTCGTCGGCCTGCGGCCGATGCTGCAGGATCTCGAGGAAGACTGGATCCTCGATGCACGCTGCCGCGCGGCGCTGGAGCACATGGAGCGCACGGGACTGGTCTTCGATGCGCTGGTGCGCCCGCGGCACCTGCCGGCGATCGCGCAGCTGGCGCAGCGCCATCCCGCACTGCGCGTGGTCATCGACCATGCCGCCAAGCCGGAGCTTGCCGCCGGTGCCCGGTGGCCGGGCTTTAGCGCATGGCGCGAGCGGATGGCGGCGCTCGCCGACGCGGGTGCCTGGGTCAAGCTGTCGGGCCTGCTGAGCGAGGCGCGTGCGAACGCGGATGCAGCCGATCTTTCGATCTGCTTCGACGCGCTGCGCAGCCATTTCGGGTTCGAGCGCATGCTGTGGGGCAGCGACTGGCCCGTGCTGGAGCTCGCCGCCGACTACTCGCGCTGGATCACGCTGACTGACCGGCTCCTGCAAGACTGCACGCCTGCCGAGCGCGAGCTTGTGCTCGGAGGCAATGCCCGCCGCTGCTATCGATTGCCATGAAATACCCCCGCATCACCGCCGTCGAAGTGCTCGACATCCGCTTTCCAACCTCCGATCAGCTGGACGGCTCGGATGCGGTGCACACCGATCCGGACTACTCGGCTGCCTATGTGGTGCTGCGCACGGACATGCCCGGGCTGGAGGGGCACGGGCTGACCTTCACCATCGGTCGCGGCACCGAGCTGTGCGTGGCGGCGGTGCGCGCGCTGGCGCCCTTCGTGCAGGGCATGGATCTGGGCGCGATCGTGCGCGACTTCGGCGCCTACTGGCGGCGTCTTGCGAACGACTCGCAGCTGCGCTGGGTGGGACCCGAGAAGGGCGTGCTTCATCTGGCGCTGGCGGCCGTGATCAACGCGATCTGGGATCTGTGGGCCAAGCATGAGCGCAAGCCGCTGTGGCGCCTGGTGTGCGACCTGACGCCCGAAGAGTTCGTCTCGCTGATCGATTTTCGCTACATCAGCGATGCGCTCACTCCCGAGCAGGCGCTGGCGCTCCTGCGCCGCAACGAAGCGGGCAAGCGCGAGCGCATGGCGGAGCTGGAGGCGCGCGGTTATCCCGCCTACACGACCTCGGCCGGCTGGCTGGGCTACCCAGACGAGAAAATCCGGCGACTTTGCCGCGAAGGGGTCGCCGCAGGCTGGAATCACTTCAAGATCAAGGTCGGCGCTGATCTCGCGGACGACATGCGCCGCATGGGCATCGTGCGCGAGGAGATCGGCCCGCAGCGCAAGCTGATGGTCGACGCCAACCAGCGCTGGGATGTGCCGCAGGCGATCGAGTGGATGCGCCAGCTGGCGCGCTTTGATCCCTGGTGGATCGAAGAGCCGACTTCGCCGGATGATGTGCTTGGTCACGCCGCAATCGCGCGTGCGCTGGCGCCGATCGGCGTGGCGACCGGCGAGCAGTGCCAGAACCGCGTGATCTTCAAGCAGCTCCTGCAGAGCGGCGCGATCCGCTTCTGCCAGATCGATTCCTGCCGTCTGGGCGGAGTCAACGAGGTGCTGGCGGTCTATCTGCTGGCGGCGCACTTCGGCGTGCCGGTCTGCCCGCACGGCGGCGGAGTGGGCCTGTGCGAGTACGTCAATCACCTGATCATGATCGACTACGCGCGAATCGCCTGCAGCACGCAGGATCGCGTTGCGGAGTATGTGGATCACCTGCACGAGCACTTCGAGGAGCCCTGCGTCGTGCGCCAGGGCGCCTACATGCCGCCCCAGGCCCCGGGTTACAGCATCACGATGAAGCGCGCCTCGCTGGAGCAGCACCGCTATCCCGACGGCCCGCTGTGGAAGGCACGACTGGCGCAGTCCGCCCGCGGAGGTGCATGATGAGCGGACGGCTTTCCGGAAAGCGTGCGTTGATCACCGCGGCTGCGGCCGGCATCGGCCGCACGAGCGCGCTTGCGATGGCGCGCGAGGGCGCGCGCGTGCTTGCCACCGACATCGACGCGGCGGGACTCGCGACGCTGCGAGCCGAGGACGAGCGTATCGAGACCGCGCTGCTCGATGTGCGCGATGAGCGGGCGGTGCGTGCACTGATCGAGCGCCAGGGACCCTGCGATGTGCTCTTCAACTGCGCCGGAGTGGTGCACCACGGCACGATCCTCGACTGTCCCGAGTCGGACTGGGATCTCGCCTTCGATCTCAACGTGAAGTCGATGTACCGCCTGATCCGCGCCGTGCTGCCGGGCATGCTCGCCAAGGGCCGCGGCAGCATCATCAACATGTCCTCGGTGGCAAGCTCGGTGAAGGGCGCTCCCAATCGTTGCGTCTACGGCACCACCAAGGCCGCCGTGATCGGACTCACCAAGTCCGTCTCGGCCGATTTCCTGCCCAAGGGCGTGCGCTGCAACGCGATCTGCCCCGGCACGGTCGACACGCCCTCTCTGCGCGCTCGCGTTGCGGCGCAGGGGAATGTCGAGCAGGCCATGGCCGCCTTCGTGGCGCGCCAGCCGATAGGAAGGCTGGGGCGTGCGGAGGAGATCGCGGCGCTGGTGGTGCATCTGGCGAGCGACGAGTCGGGCTACACCAGCGGCACCACGCACATCATCGACGGAGGTTGGAGCACATGAAGCTGTTGCGATACGGTCCTCCCGGCGCCGAAAAGCCCGGAATTCTGGATTCCGAGGGTCAGATCCGCTCGCTCGAGGGCATCGTCGCCGATCTCAGCGGCGAGTTCCTCTCGGATCGCTGGATGCAGCACCTCGCGACGCTGGACACGGCGCGCCTGCCGCGCGTGCCCGGCCATCCGCGCATCGGTGCCTGCGTGGGCCATGTGCCGAAGTTCCTGTGCATCGGACTCAACTATGCGGACCATGCCGCCGAGACCGGAGCCAGCGTGCCCGCCGAGCCGGTGGTGTTCTCCAAGTGCACCAGCGCGCTGTGCGGTCCCTTTGACGCGGTGGAGATCCCTCCGCGCTCGGCGAAGACCGCCTGGGAGGTCGAGCTGGGCGTGGTGAGCGGCAAGCGCGCCAAGCGCATCACGCGTGAAGAGGCGCTGTCACACGTGGCGGGCTACTGCGTGGTCAACGATCTTTCCGAGCGCGCCTTCCAGCTCGAGGGCACGGGCCAGTGGGTCAAGGGTAAGAGCCATGACACCTTCGGCCCGATCGGGCCTTGGCTGGTGACTCGCGATGAGGTTCCCGAGCCGCAGAACCTGCACCTGTGGCTGGAAGTCGACGGCAAGCGCGATCAGGACGGCAACACGCGCACGATGGTCTTCGGCGTGGCGCATCTCGTCAGCTACCTGTCGCAGTTCTTCACGCTGCTGCCCGGTGACGTGATCTCCACGGGTACGCCGCCGGGTGTCGGGCTGGGCCAGAAGCCGCCGGTGTACCTGCGCGCGGGTCAGGTGATGCGCCTTGGCATCGACGGCCTCGGCGAGCAGCGCCAGACGACGTTTCAGGGCGTCTGACGAGGCTGGGATGCGAGATCGAACACGCACTCCATCGGCGTCCACCAGCTGCCGCCGGTCGCGCCCGGCACGGGCCGCTGAAAGCTCCTCATCCAGCGCTCCCATTCCTGGCAGCGCGGGTCGGCTGCGTAGCGCTGGTAGTCGCGCGCGGGATCGAAATCATCCGGAGCCTCAAAGCACATGAAGAGCCTCGTTCCGTGCAGGAAGATGCGCATCTCGCCGATGCCGGCGGCGCGCAGCGCGGCGGCGACCTCGGGCCAGATGCGCTCGTGCGCGCGCCGGTACTCGGCGATGCGTGCGGGATCGTCGACGAGTTCCAGCGTCTGGGCGAAGGTCTTCATGGCGTGCGAATCTAGCGCAGGAGCGGGGCATGGTTAAGGCGGATCTGGTGGTGGTGGGCGGCGGCATCGTGGGCCTAGCCAGCGCGCGGGCCTGGCTGCTGGCGCATCCGGGCGCGCGGGTGGTGCTGCTGGAGAAGGAAAGCGAGCTCGCGGCGCACCAGACCGGGCGCAACTCCGGCGTGATCCACTCCGGGCTGTACTACAAGCCCGGCTCGGCCAAGGCGCGCACCTGCCGACGCGGCAAGGCGCTGCTGGAGCGTTACTGCGCGGAAAAGGGTGTCCGCATGGAGACCTGCGGCAAGGTCGTGGTGGCCGTGGACGAGAGCGAGCTGGCTGCCCTCGCGCGCATCGAAGAGCGCGGCATCGCCAACGGCGTGCAGCTGTCGCGCCTCTCGCGCGAGCGTCTGCACGAGCTCGAGCCGCACATGGCGGGCATTGCCGCCCTGCATGTGCCCGAAACGGGCATCGTCGACTACGTCGGCATGTGCCGCGAGCTCGCTGCGGACATCCGCGCGCTCGGCAGCGAGATCGTCACGGACGCGCGCGTGTTCCACATCGATGCGCGCGCTGACGGCATTACGGTCGCGAGCACCGCACGCGAGGTGCACGCAGAGCGTCTGCTCAACTGCGCGGGTCTGCACTCCGATCGCATCGCGGAGCTGGCCGGCCTGCGCGTCGATGCGCGCATCGTTCCCTTCCGGGGCGAGTATTTCGAGCTGACACCCGCGGCCGAACAGCTGTGCCGCAATCTGGTCTATCCCGTGCCCGACCCGAACTTCCCGTTTCTCGGCGTGCACTTCACGCGCATGGCGAAGGGCGGCGTCGAGTGCGGTCCCAACGCCGTGCTGGCCTTTGCGCGCGAGGGTTATGACCTGTCCACGGTGGACTGGGCGGATCTTTCGGACGCGCTCTCCTATCCGGGCTTCTGGCGGCTTGTGCGCCGGCACTGGCGCGCCGGTTCGGGCGAGCTGTGGCGCTCCTTTTCCAAGCAGGCGTTCGTGCGCGCCCTGCAGCGGCTGTGTCCGCAGATCAGGGCTGAAGACCTGCATGCGGCGCCGGCGGGCGTGCGCGCCCAGGCGCTCACGCCGGATGGCGCGCTGGTCGATGATTTCCGCTTCGTGCGCGGAGAGCGCATGCTGCATGTGCTCAACGCACCGTCGCCGGCCGCGACGGCCTCGCTGGCGATCGGCGAGGAGATCGCTCAGGAACTGATCCAGACGGGAGGCTGATCGGCATGGTGGAATCCTTGACATATCCGGCAGATTTTCTGCGCGAGTTCGTGGTGCGCGTCTTTGCGAGCTACGGCATTCCCGATGAAGACGCCCGCACGGCGGCCGATGTGCTGATCGTCTCGGACCTGCGCGGCATTGACAGCCATGGCGTCGCGCGTCTGGTGACCTACTGCGACATGCTCGATCTCAAGCGCATCAACCCGCGCCCGCGGCCGAGCATCGTGCGCGAGACGCCCAGCACCGCGACGGTCGACGGCGACAACGGCCTGGGGCTGGTGGTGGGGCCCTGGGCCAACCGCGTGGCGATGTCCAAGGCCGAATCGGCGGGCTCGGGCTGGGTCAGCGTACGCAACACCAACCACTACGGCATCGCGGGCTGGTATGTGCTCGAGGCGCTCAAGCGCGATCTGATCGGCTGGTCGATGACCAACACGACCAAGCTGGTGGCCCCGCTGTGGGGCGGCGAGCGCATGCTGGGCACAAACCCGATCGCGATCGCCTTCCCCGGACTGGAAGAGCCGCCGATCGTGATCGATCTGGCGACCTGCGCCGTCGCCTACGGCAAGATCGAGATCGCGCGCCGCAAGCAGCAGCCGATCCCCGACGGTTGGGCCATCGACGCATCGGGCAGCGTGACGCACGACCCCGCGGGCATGATCGAAGGCGGTGCGCTGCTGCCGCTGGGATCGGATCGGGAACACGGCGGCCACAAGGGCTACGCGCTGGCAATGATGGTCGATGTGCTCTCGGCCGTGCTCTCCGGCGCCAACTGGGGTCCGTTCACGCCGCCCTTCGCGCTGCGGCAGGAGATTCCGGCGCGCTCGGTGGGCAAGGGCATCGGCCACTTCTTCGGCGCGATGCGCATCGACGGCTTCGTCGAGCCCGAGGAGTTCAAGCGGCAGATCGACGATCTCATCCGCACCTTCCGGAAGACACGCCCGATGCCGGGCACCGCAGGCCCGCTGATTCCGGGCGATCCGGAGCGCGAGGCCGAGGCCCGGCGCCGCGTGGACGGCATTCCGCTGGTGCTGCCCGTGGTGGAGGATCTGCGTCGCGTCAGCCAGCGCACGCGCGTGGCCTTTGATTGAAACGAAGCACATGAAAAGACTGCACTGTCTTGCCCTGATCACTGTGCTCCTCGGCGGATGCCGGAGCAGTAACTCGACGCCCGTTCCCCCGGCTCCGCGCACGCAGGATGAGCGCATGGCCTGGTGGCGCGAGGCGCGCTTCGGCCTGTTCCTGCATTGGGGCCTCTACGCCATTCCGGCCGGCGAGTGGAAGAACTCCAAGGGGCACGGCGAGTGGATCCGCGAGTCGGCGCAGATTCCGCTGGAGGACTACCTGCCGCTGCAGCAGCAGTTCAACCCGGTGAATTTCAACGCGCGCGAGTGGGCGCGCATGGCCCGTGCCGCGGGCATGCGGTACGTCGTGATCACCAGCAAGCACCACGATGGCTTCGGCCTGTGGGATTCGAAGGTCAGCGAGTGGGATGTCGGCGGCACGCCGTTCGGACGCGACATTCTGGGCGAGCTCAAGCGCGCCTGCGAAGCGGAAGGCCTGCGCTTCTGCACATACCACTCGATCATGGACTGGCATCACCCGGACTATCTGCCGCGCAGAGCCTGGGAGTCCCGTTCCGCGGAAGGAGCGGACTTCGAGCGCTTCGAGGACTACCTGCACGCGCAGGTGCGCGAGCTGGTCGAGAACTACCGTCCCGCCGTGATGTGGTTCGATGGCGAATGGGAGCGCACCTGGAATCACGAGCGCGGCGTGGAGTTGTTCCGGCTGTGCCGGCAGGCCGCGCCGGAGATGATCGTCAACAACCGCGTCGATGTGCACCGCGGCGGCATGGGTGGCTTCAATCTCTCCAGCGAGGCGGTGGGGGATTTCGCCACCCCGGAGCAGGAGATCCCTGCCACAGGCGTTCCCGGACTCGACTGGGAAACCTGCATGACGATGAACGATCACTGGGGTTACAACGCGCTGGATGCCGACTGGAAATCGAGCACCGACCTGATCCGCAAGCTGTGCGACATCGCCAGCAAGGGCGGCAACTTCCTGCTGAACGTCGGCCCGCGCGCCGACGGTACGTTCCCGCCGGAAAGCGTCGAGCGCCTGGCCGAAATCGGTGAGTGGATGAAGATTCGCGGCGAGGCCATCCACGGCACGCAGGCGAGCCCTTTCGAAAACCTCGCGCACGGCCGCGCGACTGTGCGCGGTTCGACCCTGTACCTGATCGGTCTGGACGTGCCCTGGGGCGGCGAATGGCGCATCCCGGGCCTCGCCAACGAGATCCGCTCCTGCCGCGTGCTGGGCCTGGAGGTGGCCGGGACGCAGGCCAGCGTGCCGTTCCGGCGCGAGGGTGCCGATGTGCTGCTCAACCTGTGCATGGTTCCGACCAACCCGCACGCCGATGTCTTCCGGCTCGAGCTCGACGGACCGCCGCGCGTGTATCGCTCTCCGCGCATCGTCACTCCGGCACCGATCTTCACCGGCGAGCAGCGCGTCGAGCTGCTCGCTCCGGCGCCCGAACTGGAAGTGCGCTGGAGCATCGATGGCGGGGCACCCCTGCGGCGCGGGCCGCTCTTGCTGCGGGAGAGCGCGACCGTGCAGGCGCAGTGCTTCCTCGGAGACCAGCCGGTCTCGGGCATCCGCACGCTATCGCTCGAGCGCGTCGAACCCCAGCCCGCCCTGCCCGCAGCCGGTTCTTCCCCCGGCCTGTGGTGCCGCATCTTCCAAGGGCAATACGAGCGCGTCCCGGACTTCACGACGCTTGCCGCCGCCCGCGAGCACGCCGTGCAGGGCTTCGGTCTGCCGCAGGGACACTCCGCCGAGCACGAGGTGCGTCAGTTCGTGGGCTTCCTCGATGTCCCCGAAGAGGGCATCTGGGAGTTCGCGCTCGCCAGCGATGACGGTTCCAAGCTGCGCATCGACGGTGAACTCATCGTCGACCACGACGGGCTGCACTCACCGAGCGAGAAGCGCGGCTTTGCGGCGCTCGCGCGCGGTCCGCACCGCATCGAGCTGGGCTGGTTCAACGCCGCCGGAGGCGCGGAGCTGAGCCTCAAGTGGCGCAAGGCGGGAGGAGAGGCCTTCGCTCCGCTACCGGCGGCGCGGCTGTCGCACTGAGAGTGCCGGAAGCCGTGGCCTATTGAGGCCAGTCGGCGGGGAACCACTCCGGCATGCCGGAGATCTGACTGCAGGCCTCATCGCTGACCGGCACACCCCACGAACGGAAGAAGCGCGAGAGGTCGTTTCCGCAGGCGCGCGCGCAGCGGATCATCCACTGGTCGCGGCGCGCTTCCTGAGTCTTGGGGCTCTGGTCGGGTGTGTCGGTCTGATAGCCGGCGATGACGCTCTTGAACTTGTCCCACCCCAGGTGGCCGACCAGCTGGCGGTACATGTGCAACGCGAGGAACGGATCGCCGCAGAAGCTCTCCCAGGTGGCGCCCGCCTCCACATGGCGGCGCAGCTTGGTCGGGCCTTCGAGCACGCCGTTGTGGCCCGATTCCATCGATACGTTGCAGACGGTGTCGAGCACGTACAGCACGAAGACGTTGTTGGTGACCTCGCCAAGGCAGTCGAAGGTCCACTCGGGGCGCTGGTGGTTGTGTCCCAGCTCGTGGTAGAGGCCCCATTCGCCCTGCTGCAGCGTGGCGAGTGAGACCATGCGAGGGGCCGCGTCCATGTGCGTCATGATGGGATAGCCTGCGTGCATGTAGCCGGCGCTGATCTGGCGGTCGGCGACGATGCGCTGTGCGCGCGTGCGCTCGCGCGCGATGCCGGCGAGATCTGCCATCGCATCGAGCACCTGATTCCAGAACTGCATCAGAGCCGCTGGATCTTCGAGCGTCCGGATTTCACTCGAGGGCACGCTGAGGATCAGCTTGGAGCTCTTCAGCTCGGCCCACGGAGCCGGCCGCACTCGCTGGATGTTTCGCCATTCCTCGGGGGTGGTGACGCCGTGCTCGTAGAGCGGAGCCTCGACCGCATTGCGCACGAGCACGGACAGCTCGCCGGGCAGCAGCCCCTCGGGGATTTCGATGTACAGGAGCCCGCCGAAGGAGGAGGCGATCTGCTGCGAGATCTGAGTCAACGCGTAGCTGCGCGAGATCTCGGGCATGCGCTTCCAGGAGTCATGGTTCGCGATGCTGTCGCTGTGGCAGCCGATGCGCGCCCGCAGCCCGCGCGTCGTGGCCTCCTTGGGGATGTCGATCGTCAGCGCCTGTCCGGCGTCGGCGTAGAGCCCGGTCGATGCCCAGCCCGGCCGGGTCGGATCCAGGCTGAGTTTGCGCGTGACGCGCGGGGCCTTCTCATCGGCGCGGCCCGGAAAATCCGCTGCCGAGGGATGCGCGCGCACTTCCAGAGGTTTCTTCAGCACATCGAACTCGGGCTGAATGCGTGCCAGCAGACGCAGCAGTGTCTGCTGCCGGCTCAACGGATTGGCCTCGGTGGCGAGGATGCGCGCACCGTGCGCCTGCAGCAGCGCAGCCAGCCGCGGTCGCAACTGCGCATCGTCGGCCGGGATCACACCCAGCGCGAAATCGATCGAGAGTTCGGCCTGTCGCGAGGAGAACTCCGTGGCGCTTTTCTCGGCGGCCTCGATCGCATCGAGCGCAGCGAGTGCGTTGATGTGAGGTCGGCTGGCTTCACCGGCGCTGTAACCCTGTTCGGTTGTTTTGCCGGTGGTGGCTGTGGTCCAGCCCAGACCGAATGGTGTGAAGAGCTGATTGAGCCGATTGTCGCGAATGGTTTGCGCACCGGCGTTCTGCGCCCAGCCCCAGGCCGTCTGCATGCCAAGCACGCCGCCGCCGTTCTTCAGGTACTTCGCCAGAGCCTCGACATCGGCAGGAGCGAGTCCGGGGTGTCCCAGCAAAATCGCATCGAAATCGGCC
Source organism: Planctomycetia bacterium (assembly GCA_005799545.1). Classification (GTDB taxonomy): domain Bacteria; phylum Planctomycetota; class UBA1135; order UBA1135; genus SYGM01. The sequence goes on from SYGM01000126.1 coordinate 26,036, forward strand.
AGCTTGGCCTGCGCCAGTGACCCGCCGATGCCCTGCGCGCGCACACCCTGCGTGTTGAGCCAGCCGGCCACGCCGGAACCCCACACCAGCACGCGCGGACCGCCCGGAGCCTTGCCCTTGGGGCCACTGGCCCAGCGCACCGCATTGACCAGCAACCGGCCCGTGTCGAGCAACTTGGCCGTGGCCTCGTTGCCGTAGCCATCGTGACTGAAGGCCACCAGACGCGTGCTGCCCACGCGGGCAGCCGCGACAATCGGTGCGCGCTCGCCCGCGCATTCGCCCAGCAGCACGGAGAAGGCCTGCTTGCCGAACACGGTCAGCGCCCCGGGGATGCCCGGTGCCGCGATCTCCTGAACACCTTCGAGCAACTGCGCGGTATCCCGATCCTGCGTCTCCTGCGCGTGGGCTCTCGCCAAGCAGCTCAAAAGAGTGCATCCTAGGATCAGCTGGACAATGGTCCGGAACGACCTTTGCATGAAAGTCATCGCCGTAGGGATTCTCGGGTTGTGTGGCAGCGTCTTCGCAGAGGAGAAGACGCTGTTTGACGGTCGCAAGATGCTTGATGTGGCCTTCAAGGGCCGCGCTTGGAGCGTGCAAAAAGGTGCGCTGGAATGCCAAGGAGAATCCAACCAATTGCTGGCCAGCGAAAGGCTCGGCGCCGGACCCTTCCTGCTGCAGGCCACGATCGAGCTGCCCGATCGCACCGGTCACCACAGCGCGCTGATCCTCGGCCCGAGCCGACTGTGCCTTGACGGGCCGGACAAGCAGCCCTTCGTGGAAGGACCGCTGTTCGGAGGGGCCCGTGTCCTGCTGGGGGAAGCCGGCAAGCTGCTTCAGAACGGCAAGAGCTTCCGCGTCGAGCTCAGCCGCTCCGAAGGCCAGCTCATCGTCCGATTCGACGGCCAGATCGTGCTGCAGCGCGCGTGCGCCGACAACGAAGTGGGCAGCTTCGCGATCTCTCCCGGAAACGCGCGGTTGCGACTGCTGCGCTGGACGGTCGACGGCAATCTGATGCAGCCTCCGATCGAGCATGCTCCCAATCGGCAACCTGCCATCGATGCGGCCGTGGAGCGCGGCGTCGCGCACCTGATCTCTCGTCAGCTTCGCGACGGCTCATGGTCGTGCAATCAACGCGGCTTTCCCACCGGGCAGACGGCGCTCAGCGTCTACACGCTGCTGCGTGCGGGATTGAGCGTTGACCACCCGTCCGTTGCGCGCGGTCTGGCCTACCTGGATCAGAACACGCCGGAGGAAACGTATTCCTCCGGCTTTGCGCTGATGTGCTGGGAGGCGACGCTCGAGGAACGCTACAAGCCGCGCATGGAGGTCGTGCTGGAAAACCTCCTCGATTGGCAAAGGGCGGGTGCCTGGAGCTATCCCGAAGCTCCGCTCGATGCCTTCTCGGGCTGGTCGGGCATGCCGGGCAATCCGGATCTGTCCAACATCCAGTACGCGGTGCTGGGGTTGCGGGCGGCCAACCATGCGGGGCTCAAAGTGCCGGAGAAGATCTGGCTGGAGGTGATGGACACGGTGATGCGCCTGCAGCCCGAGTCGGTCAATGTCGAGGTGCCGTTGGCCAGCGGACAGACCGGCACGGGCACGATTCCGATCGCCGGCTTCGCCTACCATGACGGAGCCGCGCCCTCGGCCTCGATGACGGCGGCAGGCGTCGCCGTGCTGCGCATCTGTCGCCAGGAGCTGGGCACCAAGATTACGCCCAAGCTCGCGATGGACAGTCTGCGGGCGATCGAGCTGGGCGTGAACTGGCTGGGCTACCACTTCAACGCGGAACAGAACTACGGCGGCGACGATACCTGGATCTACTACATGCTCTACGGCATCGAGCGCGTCGGAACTCTCGGTGAGGCGCACAAGCTCGGCACGCACGACTGGTACGCCGAGGGCGTGGACTATGTGCTGCGCACACAGAAGCCCGAGGGGTACTGGACGCGGACACCCAGCAACTGGCACACGCACCCGGATGAGTACGACACCTGCTTCGCGATCCTGTTCCTGAAGCGCGCATCGCGCCCGGTGGTGCGCACCGGGGGACCTGCGCAGTTCCAGCCCAAGGAAAAGCTGCTGCCGGACAACAACGCCGCCGTTGCGTTCCGCGCCAGCGGGCGTACGTCAATCTACATGTGGCTGACCGGCTTCAGCGACGCGACCCTGCGCAAGCACGGCGGCGATTCCGGCTCCTCCCTGCGCGTGGCGCGCGTCGAGTATCTCGCCGACGGCCGAGTGGTGGCGAGCGTCGAGGGCAATCCCCTCAAGGGCTGGACCACGGAGGACTACGCCGTGCGCATCAGCCTCGATCAGCCGGGCACCTACAAGGTGAAGGCGCGCGTGCATCTCGTGGCGGCTGATGCCGGAGCCGAGGAGCGCAATCCCTCCGCCGTCGTGGAATCCAAGGAGGTGAGCGTCGTGTCCGATGGCGTGTTCCTGCCGTGGATGAAGCTGGCGGCGGAATCCCGCTCACGCAATCTGCTGCAGGGACTCACGCCCAATGTCACGACCAGCTCGCGCGACGGGGGTCACGGACTCGGGAATGCGGCCTTTGACGGATTCGAGGCCACGCGCTGGCTGTGCGAGGAGAAGGACGCCGCGCCGACGATCACGATGCAGCTGCCCAAGGCGGTCAAGGCGCGCTCGCTGGTGCTCGGGCCTGCTCAGAACAACGCCTATCTGCGCGGGGAGTTCGCGCGCATCACCAAGCTTTCGGTGCGCATCAACAAGGAGAAGGAGCCTTTCGTGATCGAGGTGCGAGGCGATGAGCTTGAGCCCATCGTGCACACGTTCGCGAAGGAGACGCCCATTTCACGCCTCGAGATCCGCATCCTGGGGCGCGAAAACGGCCGAGCCGGCGCACGCGCCGGCTTCAGCGACATTCATCTGGAAAAGTGATTTCCGGGAAGTGGCTGCAGGAAGCGGCCTACTTCAGGCGCACCTCGCGGATGCGCCACCAGCGATCCTGCGAGCGAGTGATGCGCACGCGCAGCGCGGTGATCGTCCTGCCGGAAAGATCGACCGCGATGCGCTCGCCCGAGACCTCGGCCAGCGTCTGGAAGTTCACGCCGTCCGGTGAGATTTCCACCACGGCAGCCTGCGGGAAGTCGGCGGCCTGCTCGGCATCGCCGCTGAGAATCTCCAGCGAGGAAAGTGCGCGCGCACCGGCAAGCTGCAGGCGCAGATAGTCGCCTGCGACCAGGCTGGCGTTGGAGACGGCTGAGGTGTTCTCATCGCCATCGAAGGCGCGCTCCAGGCCGCGCGTGTGGCTGGCGCTGACAAGCATCGGACCCGGCAGCGCCAGCGCCTCGGTGCGGAAGCTCTCGCGCGAGTTGCTCCGGAACACACGCGCCTTGATCCAGACGGGGCCCGACGGCAGCGGCGTGGGACCGTCCCCGCGCGCGCTGTCCATGGTCGGCTCGGAGCCGTCCAGCGTGTAACGGACCTGCGCGCCGGCGAAAGGCGGGCGGAAGCTCAGCTGCAGGCTGGTGCCCGCCGCAGTCCACTGGAGCAGCGTATCGAGCGCGGCCGGAGCCATCGGCCGGTAGTTGACGCCCATCCACTCCAGACGCCGGGAGTGCACCTCCATGCGCGCGAGGAAGTTCGTCAGATCGCGCGTGTCGCGCGGACTCCAGGTGCGCTCGGCGATCGCGCACTCGCGCGGCCAGGTCATGTACTCGACCTGACGCGCGTTGGGGATGTACTCGCTCCACAGGTTGCCCTGAGCACCCAGCACATGCCGCTGCTTGTCGGCGGCAAGACCTTCGGGAATCGGCTCGTAGAGATACACCTCGTCGATCGGCGAGTAGCCGCCGATCGCCTTGGGTTCGCCGCTGCGGGCCTGATAGTGGTCCAGATAGAGCTCCGCGTTGGGGGACATGACGACGTCGTGGCCCGCGCTCGCCGCCGCCAGGCCGCCGCTGGTGCCACGCCAGCTCATCACGGCCGCATTGGGAGCCAGACCACCCTCCAGGATCTCATCCCAACCGATCACGCGCCGACCCTTGGCGTTGACGAAGCGCTCCACACGCTTCAGGAACCAGCTCTGCAGCTGCTCGACGTCGGCGAGCTGCTCGTTTGCCATGCGCGCACGGCACTTGGCGCACTTTTTCCACTCCTCGCGCGGGACTTCGTCGCCACCGAGGTGGATGAAGGTCGAGGGGAACAGCTCGAAGATCTCCGTCAGTACATTTTCGAGGAACTCGAATGTGGCCTCGTTGCCCGGGCAGTAGATGCCGGCGTGCACTCCCGCCGGCACATCGCGGTCGAAGGGCCCGCCCGTGCAGGAGAACTCCGGATGAGCCGCCAGCGCCGCGATCGAGTGTCCCGGCATTTCGATCTCGGGCACCACAGTGATGTGCCGTGCCGCCGCGTAGGAGACGACCTCACGAACCTCCTCCTGCGTGTAGAAGCCGCCGTAGCGGCCGTCCTTGTCGTAGGTCGTGCTGTCGGCAGGGTCGAGGCCGAAGCCGGTCGCGCTGCGCCAGGCGCCGATTTCGGTCAGGCGCGGGTACTTGGCGATGGCAATGCGCCAGCCGTGGTCATCCACGATGTGCCAGTGAAAGGTGTTGATCTTGTGGGCCGCGAGCTGGTCGATGCAGCGTTTGACCTCGTCCTTGGTGAAGAAGTGCCGCGAGACATCGAGCATCCAGCCCCGCCAGGGAAAGCGCGGCTGGTCGCGGATGAACAGGGCCGGCGCCTTCCACTCGACGTCCTTCTGCGGAGTGCGCGCGAAGATCTCCGGCGGGAACAGCTGGCGCAGCGTCTGGGCAGCGTAGTAGAGGCCTGCATCGCCGCCGGCACGGATCAGCACGGAGTCCGTGTTGACCTCGAGCACGTAGCCCTCGCTCCCCAGCGATGGGTCGGCCTTCTCGCGCGTGAACAGGATGCTGCCCTTGACGCGCTCGGTGCCTTCTTCGGTGCCGAGCACCATGCCCGTCGAGGGCACCAGCCAAGAGACCAGCGCGCCGGCCGCCTGCAGCGCGCCGGCATCCTTGGGCGGCACGAGGATGCGCGTGCTGGCCTTGAGCTCGAAGTCGGGCTCCTTGTAGCGGCTCAAGCTCACCGGTTGGGGCACCAGCGCGGGGACGGCAGGCTGTTGGACGGGAGCGGGATGCACAGTGGCCGGAAGGGCCAGAAGAAGTCCGAGGAAAGTCGCCAGCATGGTCTCCACAGCCTACCGTGGAGCGGATTCCCGCCCCAGTGGTACTCTCTTGCTGCCGCCATGTTCGAAAGCCTCACGCAACGCCTAACTCAGTCCTTCTCATTCCTGCGCGACAAGAAGGAGCTGACGCCCGAGAACATCGAGGAGGGACTGCGCGCCGTTCGCACCGCCCTGCTCGAGGCCGATGTGCATTTCAAGGTCGTGCAGGACTTCACGGAGAAGGTGAAGGTTCACGCGCTGGGCTCCAAGCGCCTGCAGGGCGTCGATGCCAGCCAGCAGTTCATCGGGAGCTTCCACCACGAACTGGTGCAGCTGCTCGGTCCCAAGGACGCGCGCATCGACTTCGCCAAGAACGGCCCGACGATCGTGCTGATGGCGGGTCTGCAGGGTGCGGGCAAGACCACCACCTGCGCCAAGCTCGCCAAGCGCATGCGCGACACGCAGGGCCGCCGCCCGCTGCTGGTCGCTGCGGACGTCAAGCGCCCCGCCGCCGTGGAACAGCTGCGCGTGCTCGGTCGCCAGCTCAACGTGCCCGTCTTCCACAAGGACGGCGCTGATCCGGTCGAACAATGCGTGCAGGGTCTCATCGAGGCCCGCCGCCAGGGTCTGGACTTCGTGATTCTCGACACTGCCGGACGCCTGCACATCGATGCGGAGCTGATGGACGAGGTCAAGCGCATCGCCGCCGCCGTGAAGCCCACGGCGACCGTGCTCGTCGTCGATGCGATGACCGGTCAGGATGCCGTCAATTCCGCCAAGGCTTTCAATGAGGCGCTGGAGCTTTCCGGCGTGATCCTCACCAAGCTTGATGGCGATGCGCGCGGCGGTGCCGCCGTGAGTCTCAAGGCGATCACGGGTAAGCCGATCCTGTTCGCCGGCGTCGGCGAGAAGATCGACGACCTCGATGCCTTCTATGTCGAGCGCATGGCGGGCCGCATCCTCGGCATGGGCGATGTCGTCGGCCTCGTGGAGAAGGCCCAGTCGGCGATCAGCGAGAAGGAGGCTCAGGCTTCGTTCGAGAAGCTGGTGATGGGCGACTTCACGCTCGAGGACATGCTCGCGCAGCTGCGCATGATCCGCAAACTCGGTCCCATGAAGAAGGTGCTGGGCATGATGCCCGGAATGGGGCAGCACGCCGGCGCGCTCGACATCGACGAGAAGCAGATGAACCGGCTCGAAGCGCTGTTCACTTCGATGACACCGCGCGAGCGTCTGCAGCCGGATGTGATCGACATGAGCCGGCGCCGTCGGATCGCCAAGGGCGCAGGTCAGGAGATCGCGGCCGTCAATGAGCTCTTGAAGCGCCACAAGGACATGAAGCTCCTCATGCGCCAGCTCAACAAGATGGGGCTGGCCTCGCAGTTCGGGGCCAAGCAGAAGGAGGCGGCCCTCAAGGGACTGTCCGACAGCGGCGAGCTGGCCTCCGAGAGCGGGGGCGGCGGCCTGCTGGGCGGGCTGGGTTCTGGTCTGGGCTCCTTGGGCAAGGGCATCGGCGGCCTGTTCGGCGGGGGTGGGGGCATGCCTCAGCTGCCTCCTGGAATGGGCCCGGGCATGGGACCCGGAGCAGGGCCGGGGATGGGGGGCGCCAACCCCTTCGGAACCCGTCCCATGGGCTCCTCCGCGACCCGTCAGTCCGGCAAGAAGAAGAAAAAGAAGCGCTGAGCCGCCTCGCGAGGCTTGCCACAGGGGGGGAAATCGTGTTTCATATTCGCCCCCTCGGGTCGGCGGGCGCCTTCTGCGCCGGCCGGGCCCATTGAGGGCATCGAAGAAACAAAACCACTCATGGCAGTTGTCATCCGTCTCCGTCGAACCGGTCGCACGAACCTTCCCTGCTTCCGCATCACCGTCACCGACTCGCGCTTTCCGCGCGACGGTCGTTCGCTGGAGACGATCGGCCTCTACGATCCGCTGAAGAAGGATCGCACGCAGGCGGTCAAGGTCGACGCCGAGCGCGTCGCGCATTGGATGCAGCACGGCGCCAAGCCCAGCGACATCGTTGCTTCGATCTTCCGCCGCCACGGCATTCCCATGCCGAGCAAGGCCAAGGTCGTGCGCGAGCGCAACCGCTCCGGCAAGACGGCGACCGCCAAGCGCCGCACCGGCACCAAGGAAGCGCGTCTGGCAGCCAAGGCTGCCCGCGCCAGCGCACGCAAGGCCGCCAAGAAGGCTGCTGCTCCCGCTGCGGAGCAGGCCTGATTCGCTCCTCCGGCTCGATTTTTTTCAGTTCCACGGGCCTAGCCCGCACCGGCGGTTCGCTTCCGCCCTCAGAACTCCCGCGTGTCCAAGAAGAACGAACAACTGCAGAAGCTCTTCAAGAAGGTCACGGTTCGCGTGAGCCTTCCCAAGGTGGTCGAGGGCATGCCGCTCCTGGAGCAGGGCATGCTCGCAGTGCTCGTGCGCCACATGCCGCAAGAGAAGGCCGAGTCCTTCATCGCAGCACTGAAGAAGGCCTACCCGGAGTGGAATGAAGTTCGCGTCTGCCAGACCGAAGAAATCGCTGCGGCGATTCGCGGCGGCAAGGCCTCACGCGACAAGCTGAGCCCGCTGTTCCCGCCCGCTCGTGATGCGCGCGAGTACCTGCAGGAGGTCTTCCAGAAGACGCACGGCATGGAGCTGGATTCGCTGCGCGACGACCCCGCGGGCAACGCCAAGGCTCTCGCGCAGATGCCAGTGCTCGGCACCGCCGCGACCGCGCAGGTGCTGGCCCTCGCCAATGGCGGCAAGCTGCCGATTCATCCGCCGCTGGTGCGCCTGCTGGAGCGCACAGGCGTTGTCGCCAAGGGCGGGCTCAAGAAGGCCAAGGATCTGGGCGAGTTCTTCCCCGAGGGTGACAACTCCACGCTGGAGCGCGTGGGCGAAGTCGTCGATCGCTGGTGCCATCAGAAGCAGCCGATCTGCCAGGAATGCGTGCTGGTCGAGGACTGCCCGTTCGGCAAGAAGGCCTTCCAGGAGTGGAAGGTGCAGCAGGCCCGTGCTGCGGCCCAGCGCGAGCGCGAGGAAGCACGTCGCGCCGTGCTCGAGAAGAAGGAGCAGGAGCGTCTGGCCAAGGAAGCTGCGCGCCTCGCCAAGAAGAACGAGATCATCCGCCAGAAGCAGGAGCGCGAAACCGCGCGCAAGGCCGCCATCGACGCCAAGAAGAAAGCAGTCGAAGCGGAGAAGCAGAAGAAGCTCGCGGAGGCCGCCAAGCTGAAGCTCGAAGCTCAGAAGGCCAAGGAGAAGGCCGCGCTCGCCAAGCAGAAGGCCGCGGAAGCTGCCAAGAAGAAGGCCGAGGCCGAAGCTGCGAAGAAGGAAGCCGCCAAGAAGGAAGCTCTGAAAAAAGAAGCAGCCCGGAAGGAAGCGGCGAAGAAGGAAGCTGCGAAGAAGGAGGCTGCCAAGAAGGAAGCGGCTCGCAAGAAGGCCGAGGCCGCGAAGAAAGCGGCCAAGAAGAAGTAGGCCGCCGTGGCCGCCCGCGAGCTGATCCTCGCTTCGGCCTCGCCGCGGCGCCGCGAACTGCTCGCGCGGGCCGGACTCGTGTTTCGCGTGCACGCTTCGCGGGTCGATGAGAGCATCGACCCGCGCACCCCGCCCGAGCAGGCGGCGCTCGAACTGGCCGAGCGCAAGGCGCGCGCCGTCGCGCGCGAACTCGGTCCGTTGGCGGCGATCGCGATCGCGGCCGATACCATCGTGGCACTGGAGAACGGCTCCATGCTCGGCAAGCCCGCCGATGCGCTCGAGGCGCAAGTGATGCTGCGCTCACTCTCGAACACGCGTCACCGCGTGATCACGGGCGTCTGCTGCCTCGATCTGGAGAATGCGCGGCTCGCGCGCGGTTTCGAGCGCACCTTCGTCAGCATGCGCACCATCTCGGATGCGGAGGTCGCGGCCTATGTCGCCAGCAACGAGTGGCAGGACAAGGCGGGGGGCTATGCCATTCAGGAGAACGCCGACCGTTTCGTGACCGGGCTGGAGGAGGGCGGCTTCGACAACGTCGTCGGCCTGCCCGTCGCCCTGACCCTGCGCCTGCTCGGGGAGTGGCCGTCGGCGGAGCGTCCTGAGGCGACTGCCGGCCCCGGTGCTTGAGGCTTGCCGGGTCCCACCCGCGCGGCTACACTTTTACCCCCTTCCGCGCCGGAGGCCCCCATGCCGGGGGATTCCCCGCGCAGCCACGGAGGGACGATCCATCCATGAAGACCGAAATCCACCCCAAGTACTTCGATTGCAATGTCAAGTGCGGCTGTGGCAACAGCTTCCAGACCCGCTCGACCGTGAAGGAACTGCACATCGAAATCTGCAACGTGTGCCACCCGTTCTACACGGGCATCCAGAAGTTCGTGGACGCCGCCGGTCGCGTCGACCGTTTCAAGAAGAAGTTCGGCGAAGGCGCCGGCGTCAAGAAGAAGTGAGCCGGACTCCCGACGGCCAGCGCTGCCGTTCAGCCTGCTGAACCGCGCGGCCCGAGGAGTCAAGCGCCATGGCCTTCGCCGCCGTTCTGGTCGAAAAGCTGCGTACGCAGGCTGCTCGGCACAGCGAGCTGACGGAGATGCTCTCCCATCCGGAAGTCGTCGCGGACACGCGGCGGCTTCCCGCGCTTTTGCAGGAGCGCGGTGCGCTCGAGCCGATGGTGGAACTGGCTTTGCGCCTCGAAGTTCTGCAGACGCGTCGGCGGGAGGCCGAGGAGATCCTGGCCGCTCAGAGGCCGGATCCTGAGCTCGCTGAGCTCGCCCGCGAGGAACTCGGCCTGCTCGCAGGCGAGGAACGCACGCTCGATGAGGAGATCAAGAATGCGCTCGTCACCGACAAGGATGATCTGCGCCGCAAGGTGATCGTCGAGATCCGCGCCGGCGTGGGCGGCGATGAGGCCACGCTGTTTGCGCGCGATCTCTACGGCATCTACCGCAAGTACTGCGAAGCGCAGCGCTGGAAGATCGAGGACATGGATGTCTCGACCAGCGAGATCGGCGGCTTCAAGGAAGTCGTCTTCGCCGTCGAGGGCGAGGGCGCCTGGGCGCGCCTACGCTTTGAGTCGGGCGGACACCGAGTGCAGCGCGTGCCCGCCACCGAAGCCCAGGGCC
>SYGM01000127.1 GCA_005799545.1 Planctomycetia bacterium
CAGGTTGGTCTGCTCGGAGATCTCGCGGATGAGCTTGACGACCTCGCCGATGCCCCGACTGCTCGAAGACAACTGCTGCATCACCTCACCGACCTGACTGGCCTTCTCCACCGCGGACTTGGCAACGCTGGCGGCACTGTTCACGTTCGAGGCGATGTCCTTGACGCTGGCGAGCATCTCCTCCGCGGCGCTGGCGACACCCTGGAGATTGCCGTCCACGGCTGAGGCTGCGCGCGTGACGACGAGCGCCTGAGAGCTGGTCTCCTCGACGCTGCTCCCCATGTCCGTGCTCACGCGGGCGAGCCCGCCCGCCGATTCGGCGAGCGCGCGCGAGTTGGCCGAGATCGAGCGCAACGCCTCGCCCATGGCCGACACGGCCTGATTGAGCGACTCCTTCACCTTGGCGTGATCGCCCTGATACTGACCCCGCACACGGACGGTCAGGTCGCGCTGGCTCAGCCGCTCGAGCACCGTGCGGGACTCGTGGATCGGCTCGACAGTGCGCTCGAGCATGCCGTTGATGCCCTCGCACAAATCACGGTAGGCACCCTCGTGGCGCCCGGCGTCCATGCGTGCGCTGAGTTCGCCTCGAGTGGATGCGCCGATCAGCTCGCGCGTTTCGCCCAGCAGCCCCTGAAGCACCTGGGTGGTGCGATTGACTGCGCCAGCCATCACACCCAGTTCCCCGGGCTGCGATTCGTCGCAGCGCACCGTCAGATCGCCCTTGGCCACGCACTGCAGCGCCTGCGACGTCTTCTGGATGGGTTCCGAGAATCCGCGCGCAATCTTCAGGGAGGCCACGAGAATCACGAGCAGCGCTCCCGCAAAGATCATCAAGAGGTGGTTGCGCAGAATGGCCGCCGTGGCGAACGCCTCGGAGCTTGCCTGCCGGACCAGAACCGTCCAGCCGTAGCCCGGGAATCCGAACACGCCGCTGGATCCGGCGTAGCCGTTGACCTGTTCCACATCGCGGCGCTTGTGGCGCTCGCGGGTGTAGCCGCACTTTCCGGAAGCTCCCAGCTGCGCCGCTTCCAGACCCGCCTCGGCGAGATTGAATTTCAGAACACTGGCCGCATCCGCGTCATCGAGCAGCAGCCCCTGCTTGTTGACGACCTGCGTTTCGGCGTGGACTCCCTGCTCGTCGAGCCGCTTGCGGGTTTCCGACATGATCTCGCCCACGATCCGCTCCCACGAGGCACGGTTCGACCAGACGCGGACGATCCGGCCTTGCTCATCGCGGATCGGAGCGGAGAAGTTCAAGGCCAGTCCACGCGTGCCGTGAACCTCGGCCACCAGCGCATCCTCGGTGAGGTCGGAATACCAGGCTTGGCCGCTGCCGACCTTCCCGCTGATGCAGTCCTGGAACCACGGCTCTTCCCGAACGCTGCGGCCGATCACTTGGCGAGTATCCAGCGCAGTTCCATCGGGCTTGACGCTGTTGGCGGCGACGATGCGACCGTCGGCATCCGCGATCACCATGAGGTCATAGAGACCGTAGGCCTGCATGTAGAAATTCGCGGCGCGCTCCACTGACGGCGCATCCCCGCACGCCAGCGGGTTGAACGCAAAGGCCTGAACGTCGCCGTAACGCTCGAAGAGGTTGCGGTCGATCTTCTGCATCGCCGACTCCGCTTCGGCCCGCAGCAGGTCGCCTGCGTTGCGCTCGAGGTCGCCGCGCGACTCTTTGTACGCCACCGTCCCCATGATGCTCAGGGGAATCAGACCGAGCAGAAGCAGGGATGCGGTAAGACGCGCTCGAATCGACTGAAGTTTCAGCATGGGGTCACCGGCGCATCCATCGGTCGCCATCTCCAAGCCACTTGCAGATCTCTTGAGCGCGCAGGGTCCTTTACCGACCGCGATGTCCGTTCCAGAACGCCAAAGCCAGTGCCGCCAGCGAACTGCCGCAAAGCACTGCATAGATGCGGCTGGCGGCCTCATCGAGCTCACCGGGGTGCTGCTGCACCGGATCGCTGCCGAACACCGACGTGAAGACCATCGCAACCAGCAGCATCCCGCTGATCATCCCCAGCGCGCGCGACTTGGCGCTGAGCGCGGAAGCGGTCCCCATCTCCGCCGTCGGCATGCTGCCCATCGCGATCGTCATGTTGGGCGTCGAGAACAGCGCAAAGCCGATTCCGTGCGCGATCAAGAGCCCCATCACGAAGCCCGCGGACTCGCTGCCATCGAGCGCGGCGCCCATGAACGACATCACCACGATCGCGGCAACCCCCAGACTCGCGACCAGGCGCGGCTTCCAGCGATCAGCGAGGATCCCCGCCAGCGGTGCGATGGTCGCCATCAGCGCGGAACCGACGGCGATCATCTGACCCGCCACGATCGAGCTCTTCTGCAGCACGATTTGCAGATACAGGCTGATCAGGACGATGTTGGCATACGCGTTGAGGTACAGCAGGTACTGCACGCTCAGCGCCGATTTGAGCACCGGATTGCGCTGCAGAGCCTGCCAGTCGAGCACCGGCGTGTGCAGCACGCGCTGCCAGTGCACGAAGACGGCGGCGAGCACGAGTCCGGCGAGCAGCAAGGCGATTGCCGGGCCGCCCTCGCTCCAGAAAGAGGCTCCCAGCACGACGCCCAGCACCCCCAGCATCAGGAGCAGCGCGCTGGGCACATGGAACGGCGTCTTCTCGGCGCGCTTCCAGCGTGCAGGCATGAACGCGTGCGTGATCGCCGCAAACACGATCAGAAGCATTGCGCCACCCCAGAACACCGCCTGCCAGCCGCCGATGCGGATCAGGTAGCCCGCGCACAGCGGACCGGCCGAAAGTCCCGCATAGGTCACGCCGATCGCGGCCCCGAACACGCGACCGCGCCGCTCCGGCGTCACCAGCTCGCCCATGATTGCGGGTCCGCTGGTGGTCAGCGAGGCCGAGACCATGCCTTGCAGGAAACGCAGGGCCAGCAGCAGCGGAACCCAGCGAACGAAGGGAATCAACGCGCTCGTCAGCGCGAAGAGCATCAGTCCCCACTTGTAAATCGTGCGGCGATCGGTCGCGTCGGCAAGGCGCCCCATTGGCAGCAGCGCCGAAGTGGAACCGGCGAGAAACAAGGTCTCCACGAGTCCGAGCTCGCGTGCGCTGGGCTTGAGATCAAGCGAGATGTCGGGCAGTGCGACCGCGACGCCGGAAAACATGTAGGCCGGCGCGAACTGCGAGGCCAGCAGCGCGAACAACAGCCAACGATTGCGCCCTGCTTCCTGCATCAGGGGCGGGAGTATACGCTTGTGTAATCATGCCTCGCTCCTCGCTGTGCCCTGTGCTGTATCCGAACCGGCTGTATCCGATCATGCTCCTCTGGGGCCTGCTGTCCTTGACAGCCTGTCAGTCAAGCTATCGCTCCAGCGAAGTGGATCTCGACGAGCTGCGCGACGTCATGCTGGTGGATCCCTCGATCCTCTCACGCGGCAGCGAAGATCAGGCGCTGTACCGCTATGTGCGGCCTGGAATCACCGCCGGCACCTACACCCGCGTGATCGTGGAACCGGTCCTGATCTGCAAGGCGGACAGTCTCAGCGAGGCGCAACTGCGCGATCTGCAGGCGCTGGCACACAATGCCCAGGTTCTGCTGCAGGAGGAGCTTGCCAAGGTCGCCAATCTGACCAACAAGCCGGGACCGGGCACGCTGCGCATCCGCGTGGCCGTGGTGGAGGCCGTGGAAGGCAGTCCCGCGCGCAACTTCGTGTCCAGCGTCCTGCCGGTCGGCTTGGGAGCATCGCTGATCGGCTACGCTGGCACGGGCGAGTGGAAGCACACAGGGTCACTGACTGTGCAGCTGGCGGCGTTTGATGCGCAGTCGGGCGATCTGGTCGGCGCGGCCGTCGACCGCCGCGTCGGAGGCAAGTCCGCCGAGGGCTTCCTCGACGGCTGGGCCGGTGCGAACGACGCGCTGCGCTACTGGGCGAAGCGCCTGTCGTACATGGTCTGCAAGGGCATCACCCGTCAGGACTGTCCGAAGCCCTGAGGCTCAGCCTTTCGGCTTCGCCGGCTGGTCGCGCTGCAGCAGCTTGAAATACAGCGGCACGAACAGGACTGCCAGCAGCGTCGCGGCGATCATGCCGCCGAGCACGCCCGTTCCGATCGAGTGACGTCCGGCTGCGCCCGCTCCCGATGCGGTCACCAGCGGGATCACGCCGAGGATGAAGGCCATCGAGGTCATGAGAATCGGGCGGAAGCGCAGCTTGGCAGCCTCGACGGCGGCCTCCGCAACGCTCTTGCCTTCCTTCTTCAGCACGACCGCGAACTCGATGATCAGAATGGCGTTCTTGGCAGCGAGACCGACCAGCGTCAGCAGACCGATCTGGAAATAGATGTCGAGCTCCAGGCCGCGCAGCGTGGTGGCGACCAGCGCACCGAACAGCGCCAGCGGAACCGCCAGCAGCACGGCGATCGGCAGGGCCCACGATTCGTACTGAGCCGCGAGCAGCAGGAACACGACCACCATGCCGAACAGCAGCACGAGCGCAGCCTCGGAACCCGCCTTGATTTCCTGATAGGTCTGACCGCTCCACTCGTAGCTGTAGCCCTCGGGCAAAGTTGCGGCGACCTCCTTGAGCACCTCGATGCAGTCGCCTGTCGAGTGACCCGCGGTCGGTGCGCCGCTGATCTGCACAGCAGGGTAGCCGTTGAAGCGCGAAGACAGGTTGGGGCCGGAGCGGTATTCGACGCTGACGAGCTCCGCGAGCGGCACCATCGCGCCGGAGCGGCTGCGCACCTGGAATTTCCCGATGCTCTCAGGCGTCGTGCGCGCGGAGGGTTCGGCCTGCACGTTGACGCGGTAGATGCGGCCCTGCTTGACGAAGTCGTTGACATACAAGGCCGACAGATAGGCCTGCATGGCGAGGAAGACATCGTTGATGGGCACGCCCATAGCCTGCGCCTTCTCGCGATCGAGATCGATGTAAACCTGCGGCAGCGTGGTGTTGAGGTTGCTCGTCAGACCGGTCATCTCCGGCCGCTGGCGCAGCTTGGCCATGAACTCGTCGCTGACGCGGGCCAGTTCCCGCACATCGTCGGCGCCACGCTGCTGCAGCTGGAACTCAAAGCCGACCCGGGTGCCCAGACCCGGCACCGGCGGTGCATTGAAGCCGATCACGATGGCTTCGGGTTCGTGGCTCCAGCGCTTGTAGAAATCAGTGAGCAGCGTGCGCAAACGCTTCTCGACTTCCGTGCGCTCCTCCCACGGCTCCAGCGTCACGTACATGGTGAACGAGTTGGTGCTGGTAGTTCCGCCGGCAAGCACGTTCTGACCGCCCAGCGTGAGGACGTGCTCCACACCCGGCGTCTTCATCAGTTCCTGCTCAACCCGCGTGGCGAGCGTCGCCGTGCGCTGCAGCGACGCGCCTTCCGGCAGCAGGCCTGCAACGATGAAGTAACCCTGGTCTTCCTGGGGCACGAAGCCCGTCGGCATGGTTCGGAACAGGTGCCAGGTCCCGTATCCCAGACCGCCGAACACCAGCAGCGCCAGCACTGCGTGACGCAGCACCTGCCGCACCAGCGCGGTATAACCCGCCGTGAGCCGGTCGAAGCCGCGGTTGAAGAGTCCGAAGAAGCCGCCCTTGGCTCCGTGGGCGGGCTTGAGCAGCAGCACGCACAGCGCCGGGCTGAGGGTCAGCGCGACGAAACCGGAGATGGCGACCGAGACCGCGATCGTGATCGCGAACTGCTGGTACATCTGGCCGGTGATGCCGCCGAGGAAGGCGACAGGCACGAAGACCGCGCCCAGCACGAGCACGATGGCCACGACGGGGCCGGTCACTTCGTTCATCGCCTCGATGGTCGCATCGCGCACCGAGAGGCCCTTTTCGTGCATCAGGCGCTCGACGTTCTCGACCACGACGATG
>SYGM01000128.1 GCA_005799545.1 Planctomycetia bacterium
CGCTGCGCACGAACTCCGGATCGAGACCCTCGCGCGCGGCGGCAAAGGCCATCTCCTCGGTGATGATGCCCCGGCGGGCGAAGTGCATCTGCGAGTGGTTGGTCTCGCCGCGCGCCTCGCGTCGGCTCACCCAGTTTTCGCGCAGCCGCGGCAGGCCCTGCTCCGGCGTGAAGCCCTGCGGTCCGCTGGTGTCGTAGACATCCACCGGCGCTTCGCCGCCCGAGAGATGGATGCGGCGGAACGGCACGCGCAGCGTCTCGCCGGCGTAGGCGAGCTCGCGGTACGCCTTGTGCGAACTGGGGAAGGAGGCTTCCAGCGGCTTCTGCGCCGCGAACGATTCCGTGGTGGTCATCAGCTTTCCTACGCCGGCATGATCCGGATCAGGTTCTGCGGGTGCTTCTCAGCCGAACGGATGTTCGACGCCCCAGAGCTTCTTGGATGCGGAGCATAGGCCCCGGCGGCCTCAGGGGCAAATGGCGAAGGCGAGGGCGTCGGAAAGCCCCCAGCCGCTTGCATCCGCGGGATCGCGGTAGATGTACTGCGCGAAGACGACCCTGCCCGCGACCAGCTGGGGATCGACCCCGCTCAGGATCCGCGCCTGAAAATCGAAGCTCAGGCCGCCGCTGCAGTCCGTCGGGCCTGGATTGCCCCCCGAAGAACTCGCGGGCGTGCGCTTGAGGCCGCCGCCGAGGCACAGCGTGCCGCCCTGGAAGGGCGTGAAGGCCGGCACGTAGCTGTACAGGAGCAGGCCGCTCTTGTTGTTGAGCACCTGCGAGGCCGTGATCAGGAAGCTGCCCCCGCTGGCGCGCGGATTCCCGCTGTGGCTGATCGCGGCGATGCAACCCTGCGAGTTGGGCTTGCCCACGCACCAGCGACCGGGCTGTGCACAGCCGGCCGGATCGAACGGAAACGTGTTGGAAACCGCGCTGCCTGAAGCCGGTCCGCTGCTCCAGCTGAGTTGAAGATCACCCGCAGCCGGCAGGCTCGACGGCGTCACGCTCAGCACGGCTCCGCCTGCCGTGGAACTGAGATTGCCGATCGTCATGCCCTGCAGCGCAAGCTCATTGCCGGCCGCGAAGTTCGCACCCAGCAGCGTCAGCACGCCGGAGGAATCGAAGGTCAGGGCATCGATGCGCGGTTTGCCGCTGCCCGCTGCGCCGTAGAGGGCCTGCACTCCGGCGACATCATCCCCTTCGAGCGAGCGCAGCGCCGTGACATCGAGCGGGGCGGCCTCCATCGTGGCGCCCGGCACACCCGAGTGATCGAGACCCAGCGCGTGGCCGTACTCATGCGTCATGACCGCCTGCAGATCGATGCAGCCCGGCGCAGGACCGGTGGGGTCGTCATCGAAGATCCAGGGATTGGCGTAGAAGCGGATGCGCCAGCCGTCGTTGGGTGGGAGCTCGGTGAAGGCGATCACGCCTGCGTTGCTGCCGTTGAGTTCGGAAGCCACGTTGTCGTTGGGAAAGCCGGTGTTCGCAGCCAGTCCCGTGAAATGCGGATCGAGGTTGGCGCCGCCGCTGCCGATCCCGTCCGTCTGCAGCGGATCCGGGCCGGGATGCACGCGGCTCGACCACTCCTGCGCACCCTTCCAGAGCGCGCGCGGCGCGCCGACGAAGCCCGGCCAGTGCGAATCGGCCTGCACCTCGTCGTTGGCCTGCGCGTCGGCGAAGTTGTTGAACACGCGCACGAAGCGCACGTTGTCCCCCAGCGCCGGCCAGGCCGTCACGTAAGCCTCTGCCGCCAGCGGATGCAGGATCAGCGCCGCGACACCCAGCACGGCGCCGACGCCGACAAGGCGGGCGATGCGGGACAAAGGGCTTCTCGGGCGACGTACATCCGACCGGCGTGCATCGTGGGAGCGAGAATCCAAGCGAAGAGGGCCCGCATGGCAGGCCCCCTAATTCTAGCCCGATTTCGGCCCGCCGACGGGAAAAAACTCACTCGTCCTCGTCTTCTCCGGCGGAGAACTCGTCTCCATCGTCAAAGTCGTCATCATCGTCGTCCTCGTCCTCGTCCTCGTCGTCATCCTCGTCTTCTTCATCATCGTCGTCATCGTCGAGGTCGAGGTCGAAGTCGAAGTCGCCATCGAAGTCATCCGAGGCCTCGATGATCGGCAGGAGGGGCTCTTGGTCGAGCAGGGAAACAGGGAACAACTGCATGGGAGAGGCCAGGAAGGTCGGTGCTGAGGAGGCCCCGAGGGGCGTGCTGATGAGGATCTTTTGAAAAGGGAACGGCTGGAGTGCAAGAAAAAAAAGTGCTGGCGGCTCGGGTCGCCCCGACACCTCCCCCGCCAGTCGGGCCTTGAGCACCCCGCCCCCCCCGGCTAGGCTCCGCAGATGCCCGCCAGTTGCCCCCTGCGCATGCTCGGTCGCCTCGCCGGACTGGGGCTGCTGCTTTCCGAGTTGGCGGCCTGCCAGCGAGCGGAGGTGCGCCACTGGCCCACGGGAGCTCTGCGCAGCGAGGGTCGCCGTGCGCGCATCAGCGGACTGGAGGAGGGTCTGTGGACCTACTACTACCCCAATGGCCAACGCCGCGAGGAAGGCCGCTACGTGGCCGGGCGGCGGGTGGGTCAGTGGCGCGAGTGGCACTCCAACGGCGCGCCTAGGGCTGAAGGGGAACGCCGGTGGCTCGCCTCGAGCGGCGCCAGCCCGCGCGACGGGCTGTGGGTGCTGTGGTACGAGGAGGGCAGCACCGAGGGACGCGGAGTCTACCGGGCCGGTCTGCGCGAAGGCCTCTGGGAGTACTTCGAACACGATGGCAGCCTCGACCGCAAACGCACGGGTGAATACCACGACGACCAGCTCCTCGAATGAGCGCGCGCCGATCGGCGTGCTGCTCGCCAACCTCGGCACGCCGCGCAGCCCCGCCACGGCGGACGTGCGCCGCTACCTGCGCGAGTTCCTCTCCGACCCCAAGGTCGTGCGGGCGCCGCGCTGGATCTGGTTCTGCGTGCTCAACGGCATCATTCTGCCGTTCCGTGCCTCGCGCTCGGCCAAGCTCTACCGTTCGATCTGGATGCAGCAAGGCTCGCCACTGCTGGTGCACTCGCGCACGATCGCCTGCGAGCTGGCCGGCGCGCTGAATGGCCCGCAGCACCCTTCTCACGGCGATCCGTATCGCGTCGCACTGGGCATGCGCTACGGCGAACCCAGTCTGGAGCAGGCGCTGGAATCACTGCAATCCCAGGGCGTGCAGCGCATCGTGCTGCTGCCGCTGTTCCCCCAGCAGAGCGATACGACGACGGGCACGCTGGAAGAGCGCCTGTGCCGGCTGCTGGGTCAGCCGCGCTTTGCGGGTCTGCGCTTGCGCAGCATCAGTGCCTGGCCGGACGAGTCTCTGTACGTCCGCGCCCTCGCCGACTCGATCCGCGCCACGCCCGGCTTTGATGAGGCCGAGCACTTCGTGCTGAGCTACCACGGCCTGCCCCAGTCCTACGTTCGCCGCGGGGATCCGTATCTCGATCACTGCAACCGCACGACGCGGGCACTGGTCGCCGAACTGGGCTGGAGCGAGTCGCAGTACACGCAGACCTTCCAGAGTCGCTTCGGACCGCAGCGCTGGCTCGAACCTTCGACCGAGGACACCATCTGCGCGCTCGCCAAGCGTCACCGCCGCGTGCTGGTCGCCACGCCGGGTTTTCCTGCGGATTGCCTCGAGACGCTCGAGGAGATCGCCGTGGGCCTGCGCGAGCGCTTCCACGAGGAGGGCGGCGAGGAACTGCACGTGACGCCCTGCCTCAACGGCTCGGCCGGACTGGCGGCCGCCCTCGCCCGGTTGGTCCGGGAAGAGAAGTGGTAGCGGTGGCCGGACTCGAACCGACGACACGCGGCTTATGAAGCCGCTGCTCTACCGACTGAGCTACACCGCCACTTGAGGGCGGGAGATGGTAGCAAGCGCCACTCAGGGGTCAAGCCATGCCCGTCTCAGGCCCACAGAAGGCAATTTTTCAAAAATACCCGGAGAGATCTGTCCCAAACGTTCACTTCGACACGCTTGCCGTTGGGCGGCAGGGCCTTCCCTCCCACCCACCCCCCTCCCAAGGGGGGCGATGCCCGAGGCAGAGAGTACAGGACCACGCCGGACCGCGCCGACTCGGACAACTCCGAATCGGTACGGATCCCGGCGCGGTCTGCTTCCAGACTGGCCTAGCGTGAGCCCGTGCCGGCCAGTCCCCGGGCCGAATGATAGAGCATCTGACGCGAGACGACCTGCGAGGTCTGGATCTCGTACAGGTTGCAGACATCGATCGGACGAGCGTAGAGGTGCAGCGACACCGCCGGGCCTCCGACCGGGCGAACGCGGTGCAGCGCGATGGAGTCGTGGATGTACGCGACGCCGCCCTGCTCGAAGATACGGCTGCGCGTCTCGAGCAGGGCTCCGCTCGAACCGGGCTCCGGGAAAGCAAAGTGCGTCTCCTCCATGCGGCCCTGCAGGATCCCCATGAAGCAGTCCTGTCCCGCGTGGTCGTGGACCGGACTTTCCTGACCTGCGCTCCAGCACAGCACCAAGAGCTCGAACCACTCGTTGCGCGCCACGAGATTGCGGGTGTAGCTCGACGGCTCGAATTGCAGAAAGCGCTCCCAGTCGCGCTGCGTGCGCGCGTACTGCTCCAGCGCCTTGACGATGCGCGAGCCTTCCTGACCGTTGCGACACGCGAGCACCAGCTCATCGACCAGCGCTTCCATGGGACTCTTCATGCGGAAACCACCTTGCGTGCGCACAGTTCCACGAGGCTCTCGACCAGCACGCGGATCGACTCCTCCGAGGTCTTCGCTCCCAGGCTGAAGCGCAGTGAAGCGCGGGCGCGCTCATCAGGGCAACCCATCGCCAGCAGCACGTGGCTCGGCGCAGCGGCGCCTGCACCCGCTGCGGTGGCAACGCTGATGCCGCGTTCGCCCAGCTGCGCCTGCAGCGCATGCCCGGCCTGTCCGGGGAAATACACGTTGAGCGTGTTGGGCAGAAGCGCCCCCGCGCCGTTGCGCTGCACTCCCGGAATGCCGGCTTCCAGACCGCTCCAGAGAGCATCGCGCAATGCCGAGAGCGCAGTCGCATCGATCAGGCGGCCCTCGCGGTACAGCTCCATCGCACGCGCCAGACCCACGATCGGCAGCGCGTTCTCTGTGCCGCCGCGCATGCCGCCCTGATGACCGCAGCCGTGCACGAAGGCCGGCAGCGTCACCCCCTTGCGGATGTACATCAGGCCACAGCCCTTGGGCGAGTAGACCTTGTGGCTCGCTGCCGTCAGCAGATCGCAGGACAACGCGCGCACATCGACGGGGATCTTGCCCAGCGTGCAGACCGCATCGACGTGGAACCACACGCCGCGCTCGCGGCAGGCGCGTCCCACCTCCTCCACCGGCTGGATCACGCCGGTCTC
>SYGM01000129.1 GCA_005799545.1 Planctomycetia bacterium
GGCCGCACCGTGATCGTGATCGCGCACCGGCTCTCGACGATCCGCAAGGCCGATCGCATCGCCGTCATGGACGGCGGCCGCATCGTCGAGCTCGGAACGCACGAGGAACTGCTGGCGAACAACGGCGTCTACGCGCGGCTCTGCGCCGCCTGAGCGGGGCATGATGGCGCGTCGCAACTGGATCTACGCGCTGATCGGGGCGCTGGTGCTGGCCCTCAGCCTGCTGCCCGTCCCCGCGGGATTGCAGGGGCGCTCGATCTGCACCTTCCGCAATCTGTTCGATCTGCCCTGTCCGGGCTGCGGCGTGACGCGCTCCCTGCGTGCCACCGCGCACGGCGATCTGACCTCGGCGTTCAACCTCAATCCCTTCGGGCCGCTGTTCTTCGGGGCGGCGGTGCTTCTGCTCCTTTCGCCGCTGTGGCAAAGGCTGCATCCGGACTGGGATCTGAAGCTCATCTCCAGCCGCTGGACTCGCGTGGGGGCCGTGGCACTGCTGATCAGCATGCTGCTTTACGGCCTCTTGCGGATCCTTCACATCGCGGGTCAAGACGGCTGAACCTGCACGCTGCTACGATGCGCCGCTCATGAACCGCGTTGCGCTCAGGATGCTGATGGGGGATCGTGCCAAGTACATCGGCATCATCTTCGGCATCACCTTTGCTTCGCTTCTGATCACGCAGCAGATGTCGGTGTTCACCGGGATCATGTACCGAACCTTCGCCACGATCACGGACGTGGGGCAGCCGCAGCTGTGGGTGATGGATCCCAAGGTCGCCTACATCGACGACATCAAGCCGCTCCAGAGTACGCAGCTCTATCGGGTGCGTTCCGTCGACGGCGTGGACTGGGCCGTGCCGTTCTACAAGGGTCTGCTCCGCGCGCGACTTTCGAACGGCACGTTCCAGACCGTGAGCGTGCTCGGCATCGACGATGCCACGCTGCTGGGGGGGCCGCCCGTGATGGTCGAGGGGCGCCTGGAGGATCTGCGCAAGACCGACGGCGTCATCGTCGATGAAGTGGCCGCCAAAACTCGGTTGGCGAAGCCTTCGGCCGTGCCCGGACAGCCGCCGCAGCCGCTGCGCATCGGGGACACGCTCGAACTCAACGATCGGCGCGCCACGGTGGTGGGGCTGTGCCGCACGACGCGCAGCTTCCAGTCACAGCCCGTGCTGTTCACGACCTTCTCGCGGGCGATGTCCTACGCGCCTCGCGAACGCAAGCTGCTCTCCTTCGTGCTCGTCGGCGTCAAGCCGGGCGAGGATGAGGGTGCCGTCGCCACGCGCATCACGGAGCGCACGGGCCTGCAGGCGGTGCGTCGCGAGGACTTCATGTGGATGACGATGATGTACTTCGTCAAGTACACGGGCATACCGATCAATATCGGAACGGCCGTGCTGCTGGGCTTCATCGTCGGCACCGCGATCGCGGGCATGACCTTCTTCAATTTCACGCAGGACAACCTTAAGCAGTTCGGCGCACTCAAGGCCATGGGGGCCAGCAACTGGGTGCTGCTGCGCATGACGATCCTGCAGTCGCTGACCGTCGGGACGATCGGCTACGGTCTGGGAGTCGGCGCCGCCTCGCTGTTCGGCTATCTGGCGCGCAACTCAGAGCTCGCGTTCCGCATGCCCTGGCAGGTTCTAGCAATCAGCGCCGGGGCCGTGCTGCTGATCTGCGTGCTTTCGGCGATCTTCAGCATCATCAAGGTCATGCGGCTCGAGCCGGCCATCGTCTTCAAGGCCTGAACATGAGCGCCGAGGTGATCGTCCACTGCCGCAACGTCGCGAAGTCCTACGGGCTGGGTCAGGAGCGCGTGCATGCGCTGCGCGGCGTCGATCTGGATGTGCACTCCGGCGAGCTGCTGATGCTCGTCGGGCCTTCCGGATGCGGGAAGACCACGCTGATCTCGGTCATCGCGGGTATTCTCGATCCGGATGAGGGCTCGGTGCAGGTGCTGGGGCAGGACATGCGCACTACGCGCGGTTCCGCCCGCACGCGCTTTCGCGGGACGAATGTTGGTTTCGTCTTTCAGCAGTTCAACCTGCTGCCCGCGCTGAGCGCACTCGAGAATGTCGCCGTGCCGCTGCTGATCCTCGGCGTGCCTCGCGGGGAAGCGCATGCGCGCGCGCAGACGATGCTGGAGCGAGTCGGGCTCGGCGGACGGTCGCGCTCGCTGCCTGCGCAGCTCTCCGGAGGTCAGCAGCAGCGGGTCGCCATCGCGCGCTCTCTGGTGCACGGGCCCCGACTGGTCGTCTGCGACGAGCCGACCAGCGCCCTCGATCAGGAGACAGGCCAGCGCGTGATGGAGATTCTGCGGGAAGTCGCCGTCGGTGCCGGTCGGGCGCTGGTAGTCGTGACGCACGATGCCCGCACGTTCGGATTCGCCGATCGCATCGCTCACATGAACGACGGACGCATTCTGGATGTCGTTCAAGGCTCAACTGCGCGCGCACACAAGGAACACCAGACATGGGAATGATCATCAGGTACGGATTGCCCCTGCTCGCGGTCGGCGGATTCGGCTTCGCCGCATATCGCGTGCAGCAGACGAACAAGGACATCGAGGCCGCGCCTGCCGTGGCGCAGCCGGCCCGCTCGCCCTTCGCGGCCACGATCGCTGGCGCCGGCATCGTCGAGGCGCGCACGCAGAACATCGCCATCGCGACGCAGCTGGCGGGCGTGATCGCCGAAGTGCATGTCGCGGTGGGGGACGAGGTCGAGCTCGGAGCCCCGTTGTTTCGCATCGATGACCGCGATCGCCGCGCGGAGCTGGCTGTGCGCGAGCTCGCGGTGGAGAGCGCGCAGGCGGAGTTGGCGCGCCTCGCCGCCCTGCCGCGGCCGGAGGACCTGCCGCCGCTGGAAGCGCGCGTGAAGACCGCCGAAAGCGAGCTTGCCGACGGTGAACGTCAGCTGGCCCTGCTGGAAGGAGTGCAGGATCGTCGCGCGGTCTCGACGCAGGAACTCGACAAGCGCCGCTCGGCCGTCCTGACCGCGCGCTCGCGGCTGCTCGAGGCGCAGGCCGCGCTGACGCGCGCGCGGCAGGGCGCGTGGGCACCCGAGCTGGAGCTCGCCCGCCGCAGCATCGCTTCCTCGCAGGCCCGCGTCGCCTCTCAGAAGCTCGATGTCGAACGCTGCACGGTGCGCGCGCCGGTCGCCGGGAAGATCCTTGCCGTCAACGCCCGTCCTGGTGAATACGCCGCCGCTGGTCCCGCGGCGCTGCTGCTGCTGGGCGATACGGGCACGCTGCATGTGCGCGTGGATATCGATGAAAACGATGCCTGGCGGCTCAAGGCCGGGGCAAAGGCGCGCGGTTTCGTGCGCGGCAATCGTGAGCTGGGCACGGATCTCGAGTTCGTACGCATCGATCCCTACGTGATCCCCAAGCGCTCGCTCACCGGCGAAAGCACGGAGCGCGTCGACACGCGCGTGTTGCAGGTGCTGTTCGCCTTCGATCCAGCGCGTCTGCCGGTCTACGTCGGACAGCAGCTGGATGTCTTCGTTGAGGTGGCGCCGTGAAGGGCGTGCAGGTGCGTGCGCTGCCCGCGCTGCTGCCCGCGCTGCTGCTGTGGGCGTGTCAGGCGCCGACGCGGCGCGGGATCGAGGCTCCGGAGCTTCCCGCGCAGTGGAGCAGTGCGGCGGCGAGCAGCGTCGAGACCGAATTGCAGTGGTGGCGCTCGTTCGGCGATCCGGTGCTGGTGGCGCTGATCGAACAGGCCGCGCAGTCCAACCTCGATGTCGCCATGGCGAGGGCGCGTCTGCGGGAGGCGCAGGCGATCGCGCGCGCACAGGGGGCCGTTCTGCGCCCGAACGTGGATCTCGCGGCGGCCGCGAGCCGCTCGCAGCCCAGCGAAAACACTCGTCAGGGCGCCTTCGTGGGCGATGACGATCTCTATCAGCTGGGGCTGGAGGCGCGCTGGGAGCCGGACTTCTTCGGCCGACTCGACGCCAGCATCGCCGCTGCGAACGCAACGGAGGCTTCGGCGCTCGAAAACCTGCGCGCGGTGCGCGTGAGCCTGCTGGCGGAGCTGGCTTCCAGCTACGTCGAGCTGCGCGGCTCCGAGCGGCTGCTGGCGGTGCTGCGCGACAATGCGCGCGTGCAAAGCGAAACCGCGGATCTCACGCGCGTGCGTGTCGAAGCGGGCCTGGCGACCGATCTGGAGCTCTCGCGCGCGATCGCGCAGTTGCGCACCACTGAATCTGAGATCCCGTCCATCGAGGTACGCCGGCAGATCACGCTCAACCGCATCCGGGTGCTGCTGGGGGGCAGCGGCGGCAACACGCCGGCTGCGC
This sequence comes from Planctomycetia bacterium, assembly GCA_005799545.1. Classification (GTDB taxonomy): domain Bacteria; phylum Planctomycetota; class UBA1135; order UBA1135; genus SYGM01. Next base: position 4,291 of record SYGM01000129.1, read on the forward strand.
TCACGCGCGAAGCACCCTTGCCGCAGCCGGCCGATTCGATCGGGATGGGCACACCGTCGCAGTGGCTGGAGCGCCGACCGGATCTCCGTCAGGCGCGCGCGGAGCTGGTGCGTTACTCGGAGCTCGCGCGCGGAGCCGAAGCGGATCTCTACCCGCGGATCAACCTCAGCGCGCGAGTGGGACAGGACTCCAATCAGTTCTGGAACATGCTGGAGTCGGGCAGCAACGCCTGGTCGATCGGCGGAGCGTTGCTCTATCCGATCTTCGACCGTCAGGCCCTGCGCGATAGCGCCGCGGCCGCTGATGAGCGCGCGCAGGTCGCGCTGGTGCAATGGCAGAAATCCGTGCTGAGCGCCTTTGCGGAGGTGGAGGACGCGCTCAGCTCCTTGGCGCGTGAGCGCGAGCGTACGCAGAAACTCGGTCAGGCCCTTGATGCAAGCCGCCGCTCCGTCGCGTTGGCTCAGGAACTGCACGAGCGCGGTGTGGTCGACTTCTTCCAGGTGCTCGATGCCCAGGCACAGCAGTTGCGCGTCGAATCCCAGCTCGTTCAGGCTCAGACTCAGACCTCCGGTCGCGCCGTGGCGCTCTACAGGAGTCTCGGTGGCGGCTGGGAGGGCTTCGAGGACGCCTCGCAGGAGTGAATGCGGGTCGCTCAGACCCGCTGCAGCAGGCAGACCGCCTGCACGGCGACACCCGTGCCGCCCGCCAGTGCGCCGAGACCCTCGACGCTCTTGCCCTTGATGTTCACGGCCGCTGCGTCGAGTCCGACCAGCTCGGCGATCCGGGCGCGCAGCGCCGCGCGATGCGGTGCGATGCGCGGACCTTCGGTGACGACCGCGACATCGAGATTGACCGGCGCATAGCCGGCGACCCGCACGCGGCGCAGGCATTCCGCCAGCAGAACTGCGCTGTCGGCTCCCTTCCAGCGCGGATCGCGGTCATCGAAGAGCGTGCCCAGATCGTCAAGCCCTGCTGCGCCCAGCAGCGCATCGGCGATTGCGTGTAGCACGGCGTCGCCGTCCGAGTGGCCCAGCGGACCCTTGTCGTGCGGCAGATCGATCCCACCGAGCCGGCAGGGGCGGCCCTCGACGAGACGGTGCACATCCAGGCCGATGCCGATGCGATAGTTCATGCGCGTGATCCTCGGGAGCGGAGCAGGGCCTCCGCGAGCAGCAGGTCTTCGGGCGTCGTGATCTTCCAGTTGGTTGCGCTGCCGGCGACGAGCGTCACCGGACCGACGAGGCGCTCCCATAGCGCCGAATCATCCGTGGGCGTCCAGCGCTCTTGCTCGGCGATACGGAGCAGCTCGAGAAAGCGCGTGCGCTCGAACACCTGCGGAGTCTGCGCGCTCCACAGGAGCGAGCGATCGAGCGTCTCGCAGGCATGCGTTCCATCCGTGCTGCGCTTGACCGTGTCGCGCATGCCCAGTGCCACGAGCGCGGCGCCGTTCGCCGCCGCCGTGCGGATCGCGGCAGCGATGGTCTCCGAAGCGATCATCGGGCGGGCGGCATCGTGAATCGCGAGCAGCCGGCTCGAATGGTCCGCCGCGCGCGCGCCGGCGCGCACTGAGTCCGTGCGCTCGTGTCCGCCGGCGATCCAGCGGCAGGGTTTGGAGCAGGGCGCGAGCTGCATTTCGCGCTCCAGATCCTCAGGATGCGCCACCACGATGATCTCGCGAACCTCCTCAACGGCCTCGAATGCTGCGCGGGCATGCTCCAGCACCGTTCGGCCGGCGATCGACAGGAACGGCTTGCGCAGGAGCTCGCCGTTGGGGCCCCGCACCGCCATGCGCTCGGAGCGTCCGGCGGCGACGAGAATCGCGGTGGTGGCGGTGCTTGCGGTCATTGCGCCCCCCAGCGTAGGGTGAACAACGCGCGGGCTCCACTCGCGACCCATGAAGGACACCTTGGAATCCGCTCCGCGCCTGCGCCATGCGACCCGCTCCCGGATCGTGCTGGGACTCGACCCGGGCACGCGGATCGTCGGCTACGGGGCCGTTGTGGCGCACGCACGCGGCCCCAAGCTCTTTGCAGCTGGCGTCGTTCAACCGGGAGCCCGGCTCGAGGTTCCGCAGCGTCTGGCGTGCATCCAGCAGGAGATCGAGCTGCTGCTGGAAAAGGTGCGGCCCGATGTGGTCGTCGTGGAGCAGGCCTTCGCCGCGCGCAACATGCAGTCCGCGCTGCGCATCGGCGAAGGCCGCGGAGTGCTGCTGGCCTGCGCGGCACGCTTCGGCGCGGAAATCGTCCAGTACCCGCCCGCCGTCGCCAAGAAGGCCGCGGTCGGCCATGGCGCCGCGGACAAGACGCAGGTCGCGGCGATGATCGCGCGCTCGCTGGGCCTGCAGCAGGCACCCGAGCCGCTCGATGCCAGCGATGCGCTCGCACTGGCCCTTGCCTGGATCGTTCGCCAGAAGAACCCGCTGCTCGCACGCAGCGCCCGCCCGAGGAAGTGAGTTCACATGAGCGAGACCGAGCAGGCCTTTCTTGCCGCGCTGATGCGTGCGTTTCCCGGGTGGCGGCTCATGGATTCCGAACTGCAGCTCGCTCCGCGGCAGGCCGTCGAATGGGTTGGACGCGACGAAGCGGGCCTGCTGCTGCTGGTGACGCTGGGCGGGGAGAGCGCGCACGAAAGCGCGCTGCGCGCTCTTGAGCTGGCACTGCGGGCTCGTGAACAGGAAGCGGCGCTGCTCAAGCGCTATTCCGCTCGCGAGTTGCGGCTTGTGCTGCTGCTGGACCCGGAGCAGCTGGCCGTCGCTGATCTTCTGGCACCGCTGATCCGTCAGCCGCTGCTCTGCATGGAGTGCCGAGAGTGGAAGAGCAGCACAGGCGCACGCCTCGAGCTGCGACTGCTTGAACCCGAGGGATCTGCTCTGTGCGTCAATCGCGAGAGTGCTCTATCCCTGCTGACGCAAACCCAGCGCGAGCGCGCGGAGAGAGTGGCCCATGTGCTGGAAGCTGCTGCGCTGGGAGCGCGACTGATCCCGGCGGCGCGTGCGTGGGAGTTCGTCGCGGAGGGTCGCAGCCTGTGTTCGCTGCAGATGCAGGCGCATTCCTGCGAGGGCCGCGTGCCGTCCGCCGCGCAGGCGCTGGTGCTGGATTCCTCGGAATCCGAGCGCCGATTCCTCGATCTGGCACTGTCGGAGTATCTGCGGGTGTCGGCATCTGAAGCTGCGAATTCGTGCGATTTCACGCCCGAATCCGGATTTGATCCTCGCGCACCCGTGTTGACACAGGCAGAGCTCGAAGCCTTCAGGGACGCTCCGGCGGACTGATACGCACTCTGGGGACTTGGAATCTCCGGCGGCGCTTCGCAGCCTGATCCTCACGGACAGGTTTGGCACTTCGTCAACGCCGTCCGCTCTTTGCAACGGACTGCATGAACTGGGACCAGGCACGCAAGTGGTTTTCCCTCCGTCGGCCGCAACAGGAAGCGCCGCCGCGAGCATTCAGACCGCGTGGAGATGCACTGCACATCGTGCGCGCGTCCTCGTTGTGCATCGCCAGCGGGAAGGGAGGCACGGGCAAGTCCATCGTGAGCTCGGCTCTGGCCACGCTGCTGGCGCGCTCCGGACGGACCCTGCTCGTCGATGCCGACATGGGCGTGGGCAACGCGCACATCCTGCAGAACCGGTTGCCCGAACATTCGCTGGTCGAAGTGGCCGAGGGGCGGCGGTGCGCGCGCGATGTACTCGTCTCCTGCCGGCCGCAGCTGGATCTACTGGCGGCAGGTTCGGGCGTTTCGCACATGGCCGAGCTGACTCCGCTCGAGCTGCAGTTGATCGCTGGCGGCATCGAGGAACTCGAGGGCGAATACCGCCATCTGGTGGTCGATTCCGCAGCGGGCATCTCGCCCCAGACCGTGTCCTTTGCCGCGGCCAGTGACGTCGTATTGATCCTGACGACACCGGATATCACGGCACTCACCGATGCCTATGCCTTCTTCAAGGTGCTCCTGCAACGGCGCGGAGATTGCACGCCCCTGATGCTGGTCAATCGGGCAACCGATGCCGCCGAGGCTCAGGCCACTGCCGAGCGCTTCCGCTCCGTCGCCCGGCGCTTTCTGCAGCGTGAACCGCGCCTGATCGGATGGCTCCCCGATGATCGTGCTGCAGTGCAAAGCATCGCGCGTCGCGAGCCGGTGGTGGTGGCCTGCCCGGAGTCGGAGCTGTCCAAGTCTCTCGTGCGCCTCAGCGTCGCGCTCGAGCAGGAACTCGCGCGCACCCATCCGCGCGGTCTGGGGCGGACGCTGCTGCGGACGGTCCCCGCGCCCGCTTCCAAGCGCGCACCGGCCTGAATATTTGCGAGTTTCGAGGCGCGAGAGCGGCCAAACCGAGCGTCCATGCTGCTGGAATGGACCGACGACATCGCGATGGCGCACTGTTCTGTCTGGCCGGCGCGCTGGCCGCGCTGCTCCTCCATCCTGCCGACACGGCGATGACCCTGCCGCAACTCAAGGCGCGCATTCCGGAGGGCTTTGCGACGGGCGCACCGCTCGATCTCGATCGCTCCTCGGTGCGCGAACTGCGTCGCCTGCCGCGCATCGGCCAGAAGCGCGCGCTCGACATCGTGCGCTCGCGCTGGGAGCAAGGGCCGCTGGGCGGCGTGGATGCGCTTGAGCGCATCCAAGGAATCGGGCCGCAGACCATCGAAGATCTGCGGCCCGTGCTCGCTCCCGACTGAGCCTGTCCCAACCGAGCTTGTAACGGCTCAGCGCGTCTTGAAGCTCCAGATCAGCTTCTTGCCGCCGATGTACCACTCCGCCGAGCAGGTGTAGGTGGTGCCCGACTTCAACTCGCCCTTGGGGACGAAACACCAGGCATTCGGCGTCGGGCTGTCGGGGTTGGAAGGTTTGCTTGGCGTGGAGAGCCAGCCCTTCACCTCCTTGGCCGCGTCGACTTCCTTGCCTTCGAACATGCGCAAGGAGATCTCGGGCGAGGGCTGCTTGGGGTCGGTCTGACCCAGCTGCAGCGTGACGGGATAGCCGAAATCCTGATCCGGCTCCGACGGTACGGGGTTGGGGAGTTCCTTGGCGCCGTTGGCGAAGTCGGTCGGCACGTCCTTGCTGTCCGCCGCCGGCCAGACCACCACCCACTGGCTCTCGGGAGGCGTCACGAAGCTTTGCACGTCGATCACGGCGATCGGGAGCACCTGTCCCCAGCCGATGCGCTTGAGTTCGGGCACCAGCATCGGCAGGCGGTGGTAGTAGGTCCCCATCCAGCCGTCGATCGCTTCCTCGGGATTGCGTCCGCCGCCGATGTTGGCGTGCGTGCCGGCCCAGTGACCCTCGGAAGAGTAAAGCTCCTTGTCGCGGTACTCCTCGTGCGCATCCGGCCACGCATCGAGCTGTTCGCGGTTGACGTTGAGGTATTCGGCATGCTTCTGCGCCCCCGTGCACAGATCGCGCTCGAGCTTGAGGTCCGGAACGTCACGCAGGCCTTCCGCCTTCGCGAAGGCCTCCTTGCGGATCTCATTGAGGTACTTCAGCGCGGCGAGTTCGTCGCCGTCGAAGTCCATGCGCGTCTGCTTGTCGACCGCCTGCGCGATCCCGCCATTCTTGGCGACGATCCAGACGCGCCAGCGCGCCTCGAACTCCGTCACGGGCACTCCCAGCGCCTTCTGGATCACGTTGTAGGTTTTGTCGCTGGTCTTGCCCTTGCGCATCGCGTCGAGTGTGGGCTTCAGGATGTTGAGTTCCTGCATGTACTCGACCACCGTGGTGGCCTTGAGCAGGTCCTCGCCGCGAATCTTGCCGAGCTCGTCGAGGAAGGTGTTCTCCCAGCGCGGGTCCTCGTTGCGCTCGGCGAGGAACGCCACCCATGAGCGGCAGCCGAGAATTCCGGCGCGGGCCAACTGCAGCTTCTCTTCGCGCAGCTTGCGCTCGGCCGGGTTGTCTACATAAGTCTTCTGGCGCGGCAGATCCGTGCTCTTGTTCTTCCAAACGAAGCCGGGGATCTCCGTGCCCAGCATCGCCAGCGAAACCCAGTTGACGTGACCCGCGAACAGCGTCGTCGAGTGCGCGTCGCGCTGCATCGAGTTGAGGATCACGAACATCGCGCTCGTGAAATCGGACTCCGCGTGGCCGTACTGGAAGATCGTGCCCTTCTTGTCGCCGAAGTTGCCGACCTCGCCCATCTCCTTGAGCTCCTCCGGCGTGAGAGCCTTGATCTCCAGGCCGTACTCCACGGCCTTGTCGAACTTCGGACGCGAGTCGATCATGTAGAAGGTCGCAGTGATCTGGCCCTTCTTGGGCAATTCCAGAGGGCCTCCGCGCAGCCATTGGGACAAGGCCTGCGCGCGCAGGATTTCCGTCACCATGCGCCGCGTCTTCTCAAGGCTCAGCGTCGAGAAGCAGCGGAACTTGCCGTACTGCACGAGCACGCATGGCCCGCCGTGAAAGCGGGTCATCAGCTCGTCGGTGACTCCTTCCTGACATTCCAGCTCCGGCGCAAGCCGGCCCGCATTGCCCATTGCCTCCAGAATCTCGCCCTTGCGCGCGCTGGTGGACTTCTCTTCCGTGCTCATCCACTTCTTGTCGACGAGCTCATGGCCGAGCAGCTTGTGCGCCTCCTCGACGGAGTCATCCATGCGCAGCACCCAGCGCGCAACCCGCACCTTCTCGGCCTCCTCTGCGGTGCCCGTCAACGCCCAGACCTGACGTGCAGCGGTCTTCAAACGCTTGGCGGCATCGGGCACGGATTCGGCCACCTTGGTGACCTTCTTCATCTCCGCGATGCAGGCATCTTCGAGCTTCTTGGCCTGCGCCTGAGGCATGCCGAGCTGCTCGATGATCTCCCAGAGCTGACGGAATTCCTTCTCGCGGCCGGCTTTGGCCAGCTGGCGCGCGACGTTGTCAAACTGCGTCCAGATGGCTTGAGGCACCTCGATGCGCTTGGGTGCGGCCGGGGCGGCTTCCTCGGGGTCCTGCGCGAAGCAGGGCGGCAGCAGCAACAGAGACAGGAACAGGACGCTGAGTGTCTTCAGGAGGGCCATGATCGATGACCCTCAGTATGCCGGATTCCCTGCGTTATGTCCGAAAGGACCAGACCTTCTTGCGGGTGCTGCCGACCCACTCGGCCACCACGGTATAGCGCTGTCCCGCCTTGAGCGGCTGCTTGGGCAGAGCGGCCCAGCTGCGGACCGGCACCAGCTCGGGGTTGAGCGGCTTTTCCGGTCCCGTGAGCCAGCAATCGACCGGCTTGTCACCCAGATACAGCGTCAGCTGCAGCCCCTGGCCGGGGTCCGTCGGCTCATCGGGGCCGAGCTGAACGGTGATCGGGTAGCCCAGCGTGGCCGGGTCGACGCCGGGCACGGGGCTTGGAACCTCGCCCACGCAGTTCAGCGGGACCTTCGCCATGTCCTCGTGCGGCCAGACCACGATCCACGGCTGGTCCAACGGCCGGCGCAGCGACAGCGCATCGACGACCGTGTACTGCTTGTTGGCGCCGAAGCCGATGCGCACGAGCCCGGGATCGAGCAGCGGCAGCCGGTGGTAGAAGCTCGCCATCCACTGCTGCAGCGTGGCCTGCGCGGTCTCCTGCGTCGGTCCGATCACCGAGTGCATCGCGGCCCACACGCCCGCCGTCGAATAGCCCGGCCGGTCGGCGGTCTCGGTGTGGGCGTCGGGGTACTTCTCGCCGAGGCCCGGATTGAGCGCGAGGTACTCGGCGTGTGCGCGGCAGCCGGGCGCCAGCTGCGGGTCGAATTCCACCGCGGGCAGCTTGAGCTGCGCGGGCAGGGCCTTGGCGCGCAGCGCGTTGAGCTGGGCGCGCAGCTCTTCCTGCGGCTTCGTGGGGGCCGTTCCGGCAGCCTCGCTGCGCTTGGCAACCCGTTGGGCGATGCCCGGCGACTCGCGCAGCGCCCACTCCCGCCACAGCGCTTCCAGCTGGAGCACTTCGCGGCCGGTTCCGCGCGCATAGGCTTCGAGAATGCGCTGCGGCGGCACCTCCAGGCCGCCGCGCAGCAGCGGACGCAGCGTGCCGTGCTCCTGCAGGAATTCGGCGAACGAAGCGGCCTTGAGCAGCTTCTCGCCGCTGAGCTTGCCGAAGAAGTCCACCCGCAGCTCGCCGAGCACGGGATCGGCCCCGCAGCGTATGCGGTGCGCCAGATAGGCGCGCGATCCTGCGATTCCCGCTTGGGCGAGCTGCAGCTTCTGCTCGTCGCGCTTCTGCTCCTCCGCGGACGGCTTGATGTACGTGCCGCCGTAGGCCGGCGGCGGGTCATTGCGATACGTGAAGCGCGGCATCGGCGTGCCCAGATAGCTCTGACACACGAAGGCGAGGTGCCCCGCCTTGAGCATCGAATTCGCGCCATCTTCGATCGGCGAGAGCCAGCAGAACATCGTCGCCGCATGCTGCGCATCGGATTGGGCCAGATTGACGGCATTGCCGCGCCGATCCTGGAAGCCCGACAGCTCGCGGCTCTCCTTGAACATCGCGTCATCGATCCACTCGAGCTCGAGCGCCTTCTTGAGCGAGGACTGATAGGCCTCCGTGGTCTCGAGTACCACGACGGTCGCATTCGGCCGTGGAAACCAGTTCTCCTCGGGAATGCCGCGCTCGTCGTCGAGCAGCATCGCACTGACGGCACAGGCGCGCAGCACCTCGCGCAGCATCTGGGCCGTGCGCTCCGTCGGCCAGGGCGCATGCACGGACATGCGGCCCCAGCGCGCCACGCTGGCCGCTGCGCCGTTGAGCAGCGGATGATCGCTCGTCTGCGTTGTGATCTCCGGCGTCCAGGTGTGCGCGCGGCTGATGGCGTCCAGCACGCGCATGCGCTGCGCCAGCAGCTGCCTGTCGAGCGGCGTCTGCCAGCCATTGTCCGTGCGCTCGTGTCCAAGCGCCAGGCGTGCCAGCGCCTGTTCGTCATCCAGCGTGAGGGCGATCAGCGCCAGGCGGCGCTTGTCGGTCGCTGACTCCAGGCGGCCGGCCAGGCAGGCCGCAGCCTCACGCAGCCGGCCCTCCGCCTCGGGAATTTCCCGCTGGGGGAGCTTGGCTGCAACAAGAGCCTTCTCGCAGTCCTGCGCCAGCTTGCCAAGCGCCGCGGAGTCCATGCCCAAGGCCGCCAGAGTGGCGAGTGTTTCGCGCGTTTCCTCGGCGCGACCGCCCTTAGCGAGCAGTTGCGCCGCGGATTCCAGCGCGCGTTGCTCGGGGACCTGCGCGCAAGGCAGGGCGGGGGCCAGGAGCGGCATGGAAAGCACGGACAGAAGCAGATGGCGGGTCCACATGACTGCAGAGGGCTCTTAGCGCGGCACGGGTTGGTGGCTACGGGCTTCGAGCTTATACTGTCCGTTCTTGAGCGCGATGGAATCTCAGCTGCCCGCCCCTCGCAGGGGGCCCTGCGCTCCGCCTTCTCGGGAGCGTATCGATGCCTTCGTGCGTCCCGCGCTTGAGGAAGACCGCGGCGGCGGGGACCTGACTTCGATCCATGCCGTGCCTGAGCGTGCCCGCGCGCGCGCTACGCTGATCGCGAAGTCCTCCGGCGTGCTGGCCGGCATCACCGTGTTCACGCGCACCTTCGAGCTGGTGGATCCGCATGCGCGGGTCGAGGTCCTGCAGATCGACGGTTCACGCTTCGAGAAGGGTGCCGTGCTCGCCCGCATCGAGGGCTCGGCGCGGGCGCTGCTCACGGCCGAGCGCACGGCACTCAACTTCGTGCAGCGCCTCTGCGGCATCGCGACGCTGACCGCACGCTTCGTCGACGCAGCGGCATCCGCGGGCGGTGCCGCGCGCATCCTCGACACCCGCAAGACCACTCCCAACCTCCGTCTGCTGGAGAAGTACGCCGTGCGCTGCGGAGGCGGCGAGAACCACCGCTTCGGGCTGTACGACGAGGTGATGGTCAAGGAGAACCATATCGAACTGGCGGGCCGGCCCCTGCCGGTTGTGCTGCGCGAGCTGCGCCATGCGGTTGGCGGCGGCGTGCGCATCACCTCGGAAGCTCGCGACGAGGCCGAAGCCCTGGCGGGAGTCGAAGGGGGAGCGGACGTCGTGCTGCTCGACAACATGAGTCCCGCGGAGATGACGCGTCTGTGCCCGATGCTGCGCGCCAAGGCCGCCGCGGCCGGGCGTCCGGTGGAACTGGAGGCTTCCGGAGGCATCGATCTGTCGAGCGTGGGGGCGGTTTCCCGTTCCGGGATCGACAGAATCTCGATCGGTGCGCTGACGCACTCGGCTCCGGCTCTGGACTTGTCTCTGGATCTGGAGCCTCTGGTCTCGGCCGGGGTCGCCTCCGGAGGAACTCGATGAACCTCCTGCCCCGCTTCCACAGTGCGCACGAGTTCAGCGTCGAGCTGCCCGCGGCCCACGCCGTCGAGCGCTACGCGCGGCAACTCCTGCACGACTTCGCGCAGCACCACGGCATGGCTGAGGAAGATCTGCAGACGATGGAGTTCATCGCGAGCGAGCTCTTCTCGAACGCCGTCGACCACGGCGGCGGACAGCGCGCCATGGAGCTCTCGCAGGCCCCGGAGCAGGTTCGCATCACGCTCCACATGACCGTCCGCGACGGCGAATGGACGCTCCGACTCGAGGATCAGGGCGGTGGCGATCCCTCGCGCGTGCAGGCCCTGATCGACGATGAATCGCTGCCCGGCGATGAGTCCGAGCGCGGCCGCGGCTTTTTCCTGATCAAGTCGATGCTCGAGCGCCTCGAGGTGAGGCGCAGCCGCGATGGGCGCGGGCTCGCATTTGTCGCGGCCAAGAACTTCACGCCGGAAGCGCGCTGATTCGCCATGCGCGTGTTGCGCAGCCTCGGTGAGCGTCTGCTGGCGATTCCGCCGGCCATGCGCTGGGTTCCGGCCGCGGCCTGGATCGCGCTGATCTGGACGCTTTCCTCACGGCCCATGGCCGTGCCCGGTGGGGCGGGACTGGGCTTAGGCGTGTTCTGGAACCTTGGTCATCCCTTCGAATACGGCGTGCTCGCCGTGTGGCTTGCGCTGCTGCTGCCGCGCGAGCAGGGCTGGCCGCGCCTCGAGGGCTCGCTGCGTTTCGTGCTGTTTGGCGGGTTGCTGGCGCTGGCGATCGCCGACGAACTGCGCCAGAGCATGATTCCTGAGCGCAACGGCTCACTGCTCGATGCGATCTCCGACGGGGTGGGGGCCTGGTATGCGCTGGCTGCGGCGCGCTGGGTGGCGCGCGCGGACGGGCCGCAGCTGACCCGCTGCTTGCTGCGGGGGCTGCTCGCCTGCGCCGGCGCGGCCCTGGCGGCCACGCTGGGCGCACGGTGGTTCCCCGGGATCGAATGGCTGTGAGGGCCGCTACAATCCCGCGCCCGCATGGACGCCGCCAACTACCAGAGCCCGCTCTCTTCGCGCTACGCCAGCGAGGCGATGCGCACGCTGTTCTCGGACAACTTCCGCTTCCAGACCTGGCGTCGGCTGTGGATCGCGCTTGCGCGCTCCGAGCGTGAGCTGGGGCTGGCGATCCGCGAGGATCAGATCGCGGAGCTCGAGGCGCACGCCACCGATCTCAATCTGGAGGTGGCTCTGCGCTACGAGCGCGAGCTGCGCCACGATGTCATGGGGCAGATCCATGCCTGGGGCGAGCAGTGCCCCAACGCGCGGGCGATCATCCACCTCGGGGCGACCTCGTGCTTCGTCACGGACAATGCGGATCTGATCGCCATGCGCCAGGCGCTGCAACTCGTGCGCCGCCAGCTCGTCAGCACGATCGACGTGCTCGCGCGCTTTGCGCTCGAGTGGCGCGCGCTGCCGACGCTGGGCTACACGCACTACCAGCCCGCACAGGCCACGACCGTCGGCAAGCGCGCCACGCTGTGGATTCAGGATCTGGTGCACGATCTCGAAGACCTCGAGCACGTGCTCGCAAGCTTGCGTTTCCGCGGCGTCAAGGGCACCACGGGCACGCAGGCCTCGTTTCTCGAGCTATTCGGCGGCGATCACGAGAAGGTGCGCGAGCTCGACCGCCGGGTGAGCCGCGCAATGGGTTTCGAGCGTCGTTTCGGCGTCACGGGCCAGACCTATCCGCGCCAGCAGGATTTCCGCGTCTGTCAGGTGCTCTCCTCGATCGCGCAGTCGGCGCACAAGTTCGCCACGGACCTGCGGCTGCTCGCCAACCGCAAGGAGCTGGAGGAACCCTTCGAGTCCAAGCAGATCGGCTCTTCCGCGATGCCCTGGAAGCGCAACCCGATGCGCTCCGAGCGCATCTGCGCGCTCTCACGCTTCGTGATCGAAGCACTGGGCAACACGGCGCACACCGCGGCCAACCAGTGGCTGGAGCGCACGCTGGATGACTCAGCCAACCGCCGTCTGGCGATCTCGGAGATGTTCCTCGCCACCGATGCGATTCTGAACCTCTTCCTCAATGTCGCTTCGGGCCTGATCGTCAATCCGCACATCGTGAAGCGCAACCTCGATGAGGAGCTGCCCTTCCTCGCCTCCGAGCACCTGATGATGGAGGCCGTCAAGGCGGGCGCGGACCGTCAGGATGTGCACGAGTCGATTCGTCAGGCGAGCCATCAGGCCGCGCGCGCGATCAAGGACGGCAAGGACAACCCGCTGCGCAGCCTGCTGGCGCAGGATCCGGTGCTCTCGCGCCTCGCGGGACGCCTCGACGGATTGCTCGACGGCCGTCTGTACGTGGGACGGGCGCCTGAGCAGGTGCTGGAGTTCCTCGAAGAGGAGGTTCAGCCGATCCTCACGCGCCACGCGCAGCTGCTGGGGGCCCGAGGCGAAGTGCGCGTCTGAGCTGCACTCCCGCCAGCGGGACAGCGCCTGTTCGAAATGCGTCTTCCTTTACGGAATCGCAAAGTCGGCGAGTTGCGCGGTGCTTGAGGCCCTGAAGACCTTTTCTGCTCCGGACGCGGGTTCCGGGATGGGTTTCGCACTTCATTCGGGCTAGGGTTTTCCCGATAGGTCAAAGACTCGTGCTGACCCAACCCGGCATCCCCAATCCCTACGCGCTCTCGACGAGCTGCTTCGGCGCGCGCCTGAAGACCATCGAGGATCAGGCCTTCGCTGCCGTGGCGATGGGCTTTCGTCGCGTTGAACTGGGGATCCTCGAAGCACCGGTGAAGCTCAACGGCTTCGAAGACAGCCACCGCGAGACCGGCGTCACCGTCTCCGCGATCGTTCTGGGTTGTCTGGATCCGCGCACGGCGCACATGTCCGGCACGATGCTCGGCAGCCTCGTCGAGGACAACCGCGAGATGGCGATCAACTCGCTGCGCCGCCACATCAAGCTGGCGCAGAGATTCAGCTGCCCGACCGTGATCGTGCGCGGCTGCGAAGTGGAAGACAAGCACCTGCGCGAGGAGGCGGAGAAGCTCACCGCGCGCTTCCTGCGGGGTGACCGCAGTGACGAGTTCAAGGAGGCTGCGCGCGAGCTCGTGGCCCGTGTCCACAAGAAGAGCCAGCGCCAGATCGACCACCTGTGCCGCTCGCTGTTCACGCTGTTGACGGAACTGCCGCAGACGCGCATCGCGATCGAGCCCGGCAACAGCTTCCTCGACCTGCTCAATTTCGAGGCCGTCGAGTGGGTGCTCTCCGATCTGGGCAAGCACGGCCTTGGCTACTGGCACGACACCGGGCGCATTCACCTGCGCGAGAAGGCCGGTCTGCCTACCCAAGGGCAGTGGCTCGACCGCTATGCCTCGCGCATGATCGGCGTGCACCTGCAGGATGCGGCCGAAAGCACCGCCGAAATGCCTCCGGGGGCCGGCGAAGTCGACTTCAAGCTCGTTCACGACTTCATGGGCAGCAACACCGAGCGCGTGCTCGAGATCAACCCCCGCCACGGCCGGGCCGAGATCCTCGCCGCCGTGCAGTTCCTGCTCGCGCGCGGCTTCTAGGAGCGGTACAGCTCCTGCCTTTCGTAGCATGGGCGGCCATGGGCACCGCTCCCCTGATCCTCGTCGTCGCCGGACATGATTCCAGCGGTGGCGCAGGTCTCGACGCGGACCGCGCGGCCATCGAACAGGCCGGCTGCGCCATCCTCCCGGTGGCGACGGCCCTCACCGATCAGGACGCGCGTGAATTCCGCTCGCTGGGAGCCCGGCGCGTCGAGGACTGGTGGAACGAGGCACAGGCGGCGCTGGGCAACCGGCCGGCCGCGATCAAGTTCGGCTTGCTGCCGGGGCGTGCGCACCTGCGCGCTGCCGCCGAGCTGGTGGCGCTGGCCCGCGCACAACTGGGCAGCGCGCTGCCGGTCGTGCTCGATCCTGTGCTCGGCAGCTCGACCGGCGGTCGCTTTGTGGATGATGAGGGCGTGCAGGAGTACCGTGCGGCGCTGTTGCCGCTGCGGCTTTTCTGGACGCCCAACCTGCCCGAGGCGGCGGAGCTGATGGGGGGCTCGCTGGCCGCGCTGGAGAGCGAGCTGGAGGCACGCTGGCGCTGGGCTCAAGGGTGGATGGAAGAGGGCGCTGAAGGGCTGGTGCTCAAGGGGGGACACGGGCGGGAGGACCCGGTCATGGATCTGGTTCTCAGCCGGGAGGAGGGGCTGGCTTGGAATTCGCATCCGCGCGTGCCCGGTGCCAAGCTGCGCGGCTCGGGCTGCCGCTACGCCTCCAGGCTGGCTTCGGCCCTGGCCTTGAGGCAGGAGCCGATGGGGGGGCTTCACGTGGCCGCCGCCCATGCTTCCCGATATCTGTCGGAAGCGATTTCCCGATCGACAGCTCTGCGCTGAAAGAGCGGCCGGGGGACTTGCCTTTCCCCGTGGGGACGCTATCCTTCCTCGCCCAACCAACGCGGCTGTAGCTCAGTGGTAGAGCGTCACCTTGCCAAGGTGAATGTCGAGGGTTCAAGTCCCTTCAGCCGCTCCAAATACACGCAAGGTGCCCTCTGGCGCCTTGCTTCGTTTGCCGGCTTCGTTTGCCGGGCCAGTTCTTGATGTCTGCCGGGGCAGGACTACTGACAGCCGCAGTTGAGTTGCAGCGTGGCGGTCCAATTCCAGCTGGCGGGGTCCATGTCGCAGGGACCGATGCGAGCCTGGAACTGCGAGTAGCCCGGTGAGCCGTCGTTGTCGCAATTCTGGATCAGGCGGCCATTGCGAGCGTACGAGCTGCGTGGAGCGGACCAGTTTCCATCCGCCGCCTGCACGGAAGCGCAGCAACCGGAAGCGCCTCCATAGTAGGAGAAGAAGAACGACTGTTCGCAGGGCGTGCAGGTGACGCAGTCCCCATCGTGCGTTCCATTCTCGGGCGGAATGGCTGCCAGATACCACGTCCCGCACGGAGCGCTGGGACTGGTCTGGCTGAAGGTGTTCGATGCGGGGCAGATTTCAGGGCAGGTCTCGACGATCTCATCGACGTAGGTGAGACCATCGGAAGGCTGCTGTGCGAGTGGAAGCAGAGCGAGACAAAGGATCGGGATGGAATTCATGTGAGCTTTTGTAGTTGTTGTGTTGGGGAAATCGAAATCAAGTATTCAGCGAAGACATGTAGTGGTAAAACCGGCAAAGGACCGGTTTTTCCTGTTTGATCGGAGGTTGGCCCTAGTTGCCGAGCGCCTGTGCTGCCCGCATTTCGATGGCCTGAACCGTCTCTTCGCTAAGGGTGGGCATGGGGGCATGCGTCGTGCCCTTCGCCATCTCCTTGTGCCAAGCCTGCTTTTCCTTCTCTTTCGCAAGGAATGCGTCGTACTCGGGGAATTCTCCTTTTTGGATCGTGTACTGTCGGCCATTGGCCATCAGCACCATGCCGTCATCCCCCGGCGGAAACGGGGATGAGCCGTCCGCGCGGAGAAGCTGATAGCGACCCTGTCGGTCGAGAATCGTTGCGATACTCTGGAAGAGCAAGGTTGAGATCACGGCCTGCTTTTCGTCCGGGTCTCGAATGTCCTGGCGGACTTTTGTCAGCAGCTCGGTGATCAGGGCCTCATTGGACTGAGACCGCGCGGTCGGTGCGGGGGTGGACGGTGCGGGGGCTGGTTCAGGTATCTGTTCCACCTCCGGCTGCCGAACGGCCGGATCGACCACGAGTTCGGTGCTCGGAGTGGATCGGGGTGTGGACGGTGCGTCAGGGCGTCGTTCGGGAGCACCTTGAGCGTCCGGAGCGGGCGCGCCCCACCAAAGGGCTGCGACGATTGCGATGCATGCAATGACAATGAGCGAGATGAGATTGCGAGGGTTCACGGAGCGGAAGGTTGAACGGCAAAGGGAAGCCCGGCGGGAACCGGAATCGGGCAGGAAGGGCCCAGACGCAAGAAAGCCAAGCTTCACGCCCCTGATCAGTCAACTCGCTCCCGAAAGCCGCCCCGTTACGCTTGGATTCGGCGCGCCAAAGTGGTATTCCCGCCCCATGCAGGCCGCAGGGGACGGCGGAGCGGGGAGGCAGACTCTCCCCGCAGGTAGTCCGTTTCCTGAGGCTCTCGAGGGGACGATTCAGACACACATCGATGGGACGCAAGGCCAAGGCAGCCGAACCGGAGCGGGGACATCCGGTCGCACGCTTCTTCAGCGGCTTGAGAAGCTTCTTCTTCGGACGCGAAGTGGACGAGAAAACGGGTGAACGCCTGCGCGAGATCAAGGGTCTCGTGCTGGTGGGCTTCGCCCTGTTCGTATTCCTCGCGCTGGTCAGCTTCTATGCGCCGTTCGAGGATCCGGCTGCGCAGGGTTCCAACTGGGGCGGGCAGGTCGGTTTCTATCTCGCCAACGGCCTGCACCGCATGCTGGGACTCGCCTCGCTGCTGCTGGCCCTGCTGGCAATCATCTGGGGTGCCGTGCTCGTCGCGGGACGCAAGATCCCGCTGGTGAGCCTGCGCTGCATCGGCGGCATGGCCTTCGTGTTTTCGACTGCCTATCTGCTGCACTTCATGTTCGGACCGGAAGTGCACGCGGCCGGCAGTGCTCCGCTGAGCAATGTGGGCTCGCGCCTGCCGTACGGGCCCGGTGGCTGGCTGGCGATGGAATCGACACCCTTCTTCATCAGCAAGTTCGGCGGCGTCGGTTTCTTCCTGATGCTGATCGTGCTCGCGGTGGTCTCGTTCCTGCTCGCGACCGAGATGGGCTTCTATCCTTCGGTGCAGGGCTTCCAGGAATGGCTCAAGAAGCGGCGCGAGGAGCGCGGTGAGGGTCTGCTCGCGGCAGTAGGCGGACACCTGAGGACCGTAGGCTCCGGCGCATGGAACTTCGTGCGCGGTGCCAACCTGTCCGAAGGCCTCAAGCCTGCTGCCCAGGCGGCCGGCGGCGGCACCGCGGTGCTGGAGGAAGAGGAGGAGGCTCCCCGTCAGGCCGTGAAGCGCACCAACCGCAAGGCCAAGCCGGAGGAAGACGAAGACGAGGCAGAGGAAGAGGAGCTCGAAGAGGACACGGACTCGCTCGCGGAGCTCGACGAGGACGAAGAGGAAGCCGACGAGGACGAAGAAGAGAAGGATCTGGGGCTTGGCGACAACGACGATCCCAAGCAGCCCAAGAAGGGCGTCTACGACGAAGACGAGCTCGATGACGACTACGAGCAGGAGATGAGCGACGAGGAGTTCGAGCCGCTTCCCGAGGAGGAGGAAGAGGAAGAACCCAAGGTCGTGCCGATCGCGCCCGCTGCCGAGGCCAAGAAGCCGATCCAGCCCAAGTTGCCGCAGGGTCCGCGCTTTGACACGCCGACGCCGCCCGCCGGTCCCTGGAAGCTCCCGCCGCTCGATCTTCTGATCAAGCCCGAGGGCGGCGGCCAGACGGATGCTGGCTTCGTGCAGGAGTGCGCCACCAAGCTGGAGAACGCGCTCAAGAGCTTCCGCGTCGAGGCCAATGTCGTCGGCGCGCAGATCGGCCCGGCGGTGACCATGTTCGAACTGAGCGTTGCGCAGGGCACGCGCATGAACCGCGTCACGCAGCTCTCGAGCGAGATCGCAGCCGCATTGCGCGCGCAGAGCGTGCGCATCATCGCTCCGATCCCGGGGCGTGACACGATCGGCATCGAGGTGCCCAACTCCAAGCGTCGCGTGGTGCGCATCCGCGAGCTTGTGACGCAGGCGGCCTACGATCCCAAGCAGTTCTCGCTGCCGCTGTTCATCGGGATGGACGCCGAAGGCGGACCGGTGGTCGGCGATCTGGCGCGCATGCCGCACCTCCTGATCGCCGGCACCACCGGTTCCGGCAAGTCGGTGTGCATCAACACGATCCTCGCGAGCCTGCTGATGACGCGCTCGCCCGAGGAAGTGAAGATGATCCTGGTCGACCCCAAGATGGTCGAATTGCAGACATTCGCCAGCGTACCGCACCTGATGTGCCCGGTGGTGACCGATGCGCGTCAGGCGACGCAGGTGCTGCTGTGGGCCGTCGAGAAGATGGAGGGCCGCTACGAGCTCTTCAAGGACGCCGGCGTCAAGAACATCAAGGGCTACAACGCCCTCGGAGAAGCGGAGCTGCGCCAGCGTCTGGGCCAGCACTTCGACGAGGCGCGCACGCCGCGTCAGGTGCCCTACATCGTCGTCGTGATCGACGAGATGGCCGATCTGATGATGACCTCCAAGAAGGAGGCCGAGCAGGCCATCACGCGTCTGGCGCAGAAGTCGCGCGCGGTCGGCATCCACGTGATCGTCGCCACGCAGCGTCCGTCGACGGATGTCATCACCGGCGTGCTCAAGGGCAACCTGCCGACGCGCATCGCCTTCCAGGTGGCGAGCAAGATCGACAGCCGCGTGATCCTCGACGATTCCGGCGCCGACAAGCTGCTGGGCAACGGCGACATGCTGTTCATGCCGCCGGGCGGCTCGAAGCTCAAGCGCGTGCAGGGTGCGCTGGTGGAGGATTCCGAGCTCTCCAAGCTCGTGGACTTCGTGGCCAAGGACTCCGCGCAGAGCTTCAGCCAGGAACTGGTCCAGGTCGCAACCGGCGCCAAGCAGGCGGGCGGCGAGATGTCGGGCTCGATGCCCGACGAAGACGAGCTGTTCGATGACGCCGTGCGCGTGATTCTCAAGACCAAGCGCGGCTCGGCGAGCCTGCTGCAGCGCGCGCTGGGCATCGGCTACACGCGCGCCTCACGACTGATTGACATCATGACCGAACACGGCATTGTCGGCCCGCACAAGGGCAGCAAGTCGCGCGAGATCCTGATGACGCTGGAGGACTGGGAAAAGGCCTACGGCGTGAAGGAAATCCACGCGCCCAACGAGGACAACACCAACGATGACTAAGCGCCCCTTTGACCCCCGTCGCGACGGCGGAGCACTGCTCCTGTTCGTTGCGGGAACCCTTGTTTCCGTGCTGATGGTGCTGGTGCTGACCAGCGAAGGACCTCTGTCGGCGTACACGGGAACTGCGGCCATCGCCGAGCCGCTCGTCAACTCCTTTGGCGCCTGGCCAACGCTGCTGTTCGCCGCCGGGCTCACGTTCCTCGGCGCGCGCACGTTCGTCAGCGTAGGTACGGCGCACGTGCTGCGTCACATGCTCGGCCTCGCCGGGGTGCTGATCGGCAGCGCTGCGGTGCTCGGCGCGTTCGCTGAGCGCGCCGGCGGTGTGCTCGGCGCGCTGGTGGGCGGTCAGCTCGCCGGCTTGACTCACCCGATGGTGGGTGCGCTGGCCGGTGTGGCGGTGGGCGTCGGCGTCGGCTGGTACGTCTGGCTGCGCCCCGACACGGGCATCGATGCGCCGGAGGAAGTGCGCCAGTCGCTCGGCGAGCAGGCCGCCGCGGACAAGGG
Organism: Planctomycetia bacterium; assembly: GCA_005799545.1. Lineage (GTDB taxonomy): Bacteria > Planctomycetota > UBA1135 > UBA1135 > SYGM01. The sequence goes on from SYGM01000129.1 coordinate 23,875, forward strand.
CGTCACGAGCGAAGAAGCGGCGGGGCTGGTGCCCGAAGAGCTCGAGGTTGCGCTCGAGGCGGGGCGGCGCGCCATGGCCGAGCGTCCGGTCGCGATCAACTCGCCGTATCCCGAGGATGTGCGCCTGCGCGGCGAAATCCCCGCGGGCGCCAAGCCGCTGCAGGTCAGCGTGCGTGCGGCTCCGGTTGCGGAGACCGTGACGCAACCCGCACCGCAGCCGGTGCTGCCTCAAGGCGTCAAGCCGCTGTTCCCGGACGAGCCGGAAGAGCGGATCGAGGTGACTGAGCTTGAGGTGGAGGAGTCGGTGGGCGAGCCGGTCCCGCTGCCGGCACAGCCCTCGTGGGAGACCACCGGACTGAATGCGGAGGACGAGCCCGTGGATGCCTACGGCACGCCGCTCTCGGTGATCAAGACGGTACGCCCCGAAGGACAGGCTCCTGCCGTGGTCGAACCCGTGACGGAACCGCCGGTAAAGGCGGCCTGGGAATCCGAGGAGACGACGCAGGCGGAGGCGCTGCTGGCGGAATTCGACCAGCTCGAAGAAGAGGTGCTCGAACTGGAGGCCGCAGTGGATGCGGCCGCCACGGAGGAGTCCGAAGAGGAGCTGGAAGACGCACTCGAAGACGAGCCCGAGTTCGATGAGGTCTACGAGGAGCAGGCCGAGGCTGTCGAGGCCGAGGAAGAAGCGGAAGAGACGGAGGAGGTCGAAGAGACCGTGCAAGTCTCCGTGGAGGCCTCCGCCGGACCGCAGGCGGAGCCGGAAGCCGAGCCTCAGCCCGAGGTCACGCCGCAGCCGGCCGCAGCGCGCGCTCCGATCGCGCAGACCACGATCTTCGACTTTGCCCCTGCTGAAGAGAGCGTCGAGCTATTCCCGGCCGAAACGGATTCGGCGGAACAGGACACCGAAGAAGAGCCCGCCATCGCCGTACGGGCGGCCGCGCCCGAGGTCGAGACCGAGCCTGAGCCTGAACCTGAACCTGAGGTGGTGCTTCAGCCGCAAGCGGTCTCCGAGCAGCGTGCTCACAAGGCCCCGGCCATCGACCCTCAGCGCGCGCAGTTGCTGCGGGAGATCGGCTGCCTGTTCGTCGACAACGGTCGCGTGGCGGTCTCCATGCTGCAGCGCAAGTACTCGATGGAGTTCGACGATGCCTGCAAGGTGCTCGACGAGTTGCAGGACCTCGGTCTGATCGGTCCCTATCTCGGCGGACAGCGTCGGGACATTCTCCTGTCCCGCGAACAGTGGCTGGAAAAGGTCGGAGCCGACTAGGCCGGCACCTTCAGCCCCGGAAATGAACCCAAGGGACCACGCGAGCGGTCCCTTGCGCTAGGATTCCCGCCCCGTGGCCAAGAAGAAGACAACGCCCCAGCCGGCAACGCAGCCGGAAACGAATCTGGTAGCCCTCGTCCATCTGGGCTGCGCCCGCAACCTGATCGACTCGGAGCTGATCCTCGGTCGCATGGCGGAGGAGGGCTTGATGGTCACGGATGATCCGGGCAGCGGAGGCACGGTTGTGCTCAACACCTGCTCGTTCATCGGTCCGGCCCGCGAGGAGTCGGAGAACGCGATTCGCGATCTGCTGAAGCGCAAGCAGCGCGGCGAGCTGGCTCACGTTGTTGTCGCGGGCTGCCTCGTCCAGCGCTACAAGCAGGGCCTCGCCGAGCAGTTCCCCGAGGTCGATCTGTTCGCCGAGATCAGCGACTACCGCAAGCTGGCCCGTTCGGTGAAGGAGCTGTCGGAGGGCAAGGCCGGTGTGCCGCGCTATCTCGCAGGCCCGCTGGAGCGTGAGGCCGAGCGCGACGGTGCGCGACTCCTGTCGACCCCGCAAAGCTACGCGTACCTGCGCATCAGCCATGGCTGCGACCATCTGTGCTCGTTCTGCGCGATCCCTTCGATTCGCGGCAAGCACCGCTCCAAGCCGCTCGAGGCGGTGGTCTCCGAAGCGCGCGAGCTGTGCTCCGGCGGAGTCCGCGAGCTGGTGCTGGTCGCGGAAGACTCGACGGCGTGGGGTCGCGACATGGGGAAGGAGCTGCCGGATCTGGTCGAGGCGCTCGCCAAGCTGTCGGACAAGCCGCGCATCCGAGTGATGTACGCCTATCCCAATCGCTTTCCCTGGCGGCTCACCGAGCTGATGCGCGAGCACGAGCACGTGCTCTCCTACCTCGATATCCCCGTGCAGCACATCGCGACGCCCGTTTTGAGGGCCATGCGGCGGGCGGGATCGGGGGATCAGGTTCGCAAGCTGCTTGACCGCCTGCGCGAGGAGGTGCCCGGCATCACCCTGCGCACGACGCTGCTGCTGGGTTTCCCCGGCGAAACCGACGCTGACGCGGCCGAGGTCGCGGCGTTCGTGCGCGAGTACGGCCTGGCGCGCGTGGGCGCATTCACGTACTCGCCCGAACAGGGCACCAGCGGCTGGGATCTGCCCGATCGGGTGCCCGCCAATATCGCCCAGAGCCGCTATCAGGCCGTCATCGCCGCTCGCGACGAGGTGCTCAAGAGCAGTCAGGGAGCCTGGATCGGCAAGGATCTGGAAATCCTCGTCGACGAGCAGCACCCCGGGGTCTCGACCGTCGTGGGGCGCGGGGTGATGGATGCCCCGGAAGTGGATCTGGTGGCAATGGTGCGTGGCTCCAAGGCCTCCGTCGGCGATATCATCCGCGTACGGGTCGAGTCCCTGGACGCCGAGTCGAATCTCGTCTGCAAACCCGCAGGCAAGCGCTGACCGGATCCAGTCGCAACCCGCCACCACTTCCGCCTCGCATGGGCGTCTTCCAGCACTGGCCGAACCGAATCACCGCACTGCGCTTTCTGGGAGCGCTCGGGCTATTCGTGATCTTTGCGCTGCACGGCATGCGGCGCGTGGAGGAGCTGCCCGCGGAGCGCGGACTGCTGCAGTGGGCCTTCTGGCTCTTCCTCGTCACCTCGCTTTCGGATGTGCTCGACGGCTACCTGGCCCGCAAGGGCAATCACATCACGGCCTTCGGTCGCATCGCGGATCCTTTCGTCGACAAGGTGCTGGTGATCGGCGCGATGGTGTTCCTCGCCGTGATGCCCTGGTCGCAGCCGTTCTTCCCGGCCTGGATCGTGGTGGTCGTGCTCTCGCGCGAGTTTCTGATCACGGCCATCCGCGGTTATGTCGAGAGTCAGGGCGTGCAGTTTCCCGCGGACTGGTTCGGCAAGCTGAAGATGTTCGCGCAGTGCATCGCCGTCGGCGTTGTGATCGGGATCCACGCCTTCGGCTTCGAGGGCGAGACGCTGCGCTTCTGGACGCTGGTGGGACACTGGGCCGTCTGGGCCACGCTGGTCACGACGGTCGGTTCCTGCTTCTCCTATCTCGGCAAGACGCGGCGCTGGCTGCTGGACGGAGGGCAATGAACGTGGATCGCCTCAAGCTGGCCATCGTTTCGTGCGGATTCCTCGGCTGCGCACCGATCGCGCCCGGCACCTTCGGGACGCTGGGCGGGGTCGCGATCGCATGGCTGCTCTCGGGCACGGGCCGAATGTTCCCCGTCTGGTGCCTGATTGCGTGCGTGGCTCTCTACGCGCTCACGGCGCCGCTGGGCCGCTGGGCCGAGAGCTATGCGGGCAAGAAGGACCCGGGCATCTTCGTGATGGATGAGGTGATCGGCTACCTGATCACGATCCTGTGGTTCGATGGCCCCTCGTATCTGGCGCTGGTCACCGCATTCTTCGTGTTCCGCTTCTTCGACATCGTGAAGCCCTGGCCCGCGCGCGCCATGGAACGCATCGGCGGCGGACATGGCATTCTGCTTGATGACGTATTCGCGGGCATATGGGCGCTGGCAGCGGTGATGGTGCCGCTGCGCCTGATCTTCTCCGAAGCTCCCTGGGTCGCTGGGACCTGAGCGCAGCATGGCAGCCCAAAAGAAGTCCAGCGACCGTCGTGCGGGCGGAGCCAGTCTGGGTACGCGCTTCTCCCTGACGATGAGCATCGCGCTCGCACTGGTAATGGCGGCAGCGGGTGTCTTTCTCTTCACGCGAGCGGTCGCGCAGGCCGAGAAAACCCAAGAGCTGGCGTTTCTCGAAGCCGTCAAGCTGCGCGGCAAGCCCACCGACACCGCCTATCAGCCGATTCAGGGCAGCAGCGTCCAGACCTTCGAAAACGGCACACTGCAGCGCATCGATGTGGTGCTTACCAAGGACAGCAAGACCACAGGCTGGCTCTACCGTGCCAAGGACACCGAGCGCCACAGCACCAAGGATCCGCGGCGCTACGAGAACAACCAGGACTACGAGCACGGCTACGAGGACGGCTTCAAGGACGGCCACCAGCTCTTTGTGCCGCAGTCGCTGCGCGAGCAGGCAGGCGAGGGTCTGCCGATCCTGATTCTCGGTGTGACGCTGGCCGTGATTCTCGTCGGAGCGCTCGTCGCCTGGATCATCGGCGGCAGCGTGTCCCATCCGCTGGCGCTGATCGTCGAGGACATCGCACAGATCGCCCGCGGCAACCTGCGCCACCGCACACGCGTGCGCGCCGGCGGCGAGGTAATGCAGCTGGCGCGTTCGATCGACCGCATGGCTGCCGATCTCGATGCGGCGCGTGATGCGGCCTTCGAACAGAACCGGCGCGAGCGCGAGCTCTCGCTGGCCTCCGATGTGCGCGAAGCCCTGCTGCCGCAGACGACCCCGAAACTCGCCGGGCACGAACTGGCGGCGAGGCATGTCAGCTCGCCGACGCCGGGGGGCGATTTCCACGATTTCATCGAGTACCCCGATGGGCGCGTTGGGCTGCTGGTGTGCGACGTGTCCGGCCGCGGCGTTCCCGGTGCCATGATCGGTGCGGTGGCACGCTCCTATCTGCGGGCAGAGCTGCTGCACCATGAGGATGTGTCCGTGGCCTTCGCGCGTGCCAACCGCGCGCTGTCGCGCGACCTGCGGCGCGGCATGTTCGTCAGCGCGATGTTTGCGCTCGTGGATCCGCGCGAAGGCGTCGCAACCGTCGTGTGTGCCGGCCACAAGCTGCCACTGGTCCGTTACACGGGAGCGGATGGCAAGATCCGTGTGGTGCACCCCGAGGGGATCGCGCTGGGTCTCGACAAGGGACCTGTCTTCGAACGCGCGCTGAAGCCCGTGCGCGTGCCGCTGGAGCCCGGGGACCGGCTGGTCTGCGCCACCACGGGCGCGCCGGCCGTGCAGAATCCGCAGGGCTTCGAGCTGGGGGAGAAGGAGTTCTTCAAGCTCGTTCTGCAGCACTCTGCACGCACGACCGAACAGATGCTGGACGGTGTGCTCGCCGGCATCGAGGCGCACGCCGATGGCGCGCCTTTCCCGACCGACCTGTCGATCGTGGCCGTATCCCGGCCCGCCTGAGGCGCAACCCATGCAGATCCGCGAGTTCCAGAAACTGATCGAAGACACCTACTATCAGCGTGACTCCGCGCGCGGGCTGGCGGGAACTCACATGTGGTTCTGCGAAGAAGTCGGCGAGCTCACCCGCGCGCTGCGCCGCAACAAGCGCGAAGAGCTGGAAGGCGAGTTCGCGGACGTCTTCGCGTGGCTTTCCAGCATGGCTTCCATCGCGGGCATCGACATGGAAGAGGCTGTGCGCAGGAAATACGCGCGCGGCTGCCCGCGCTGCACCGCGATTCCCTGCGCCTGTCCCTGAAAGCGCACTTCCTTGGGCACCCGGCCGAATCAGACCGGCTCGCTGTTCGGCGGCGAGCCCGAGCCGCAGGCGACGCCCGAGGCGCCGCTCAAGGCCGGTCTGTATGCGGAAGTCGCCATTGATCGTCCGCTGGATGCGCTGTTCACCTACGCAGTCCCTGAGGAGTTCGCTTCAAAGCTCGCCCCCGGCGTGCGCGTTGCCGTGCCTTTCGGCCCGCGTCGCGAAGTCGGTGTCGTCGTCAGCACGCGACCCGATGCTCCGCCGGAAGCGACGCGCATCAAGCCGATCCTGAAGCTGCTCGACGAGGAACCGAGCCTCGATGCTTCGATGCTCGCGCTGACCCGCTGGATGGCCGAAGAGTACGCCTGCTCCTGGGGCGAGGCGCTGGCCGCCGTGCTGCCGACCGCGCTCAAGCGCGAAGCCGGCGCGCTCCAGGTAGTGATGATCCGTGCGCATCCGGACATCGACGAGGCGACCGTGGCAGCGCTGGAAACCCGTCAGCCCAAGCAGCATCGGATGCTGCGAACGCTGCGCGAGCTGGGCGGCGGCATCGAACTGCGCGAGCTCTGCCGCCGGCTCAACCTGACCGACAGCGTCGCCAAGTCGCTGGCGAAGGCTGGCCTGGTCTTCATCGAGCGCGTCGCTTCGCGCAATGACCCGCTCGCCACCAGCAGCGTCGTGCGCAGGCGCCCGGAGCAGTTGTCTGCGGATCAGGCAACGGCTGTCAGCACGCTGACATCGGCGCTGGATTCGGGCCAGGGCGGCGCGTTCCTGCTGCAGGGCGTCACCGGCAGCGGCAAGACGGAGGTGTACCTGCGTCTGATCGAAGCTGCGCTGGCCCGCGGCAAGGGTGCGATCGTGATGGTGCCGGAGATCGCGCTGACGCCGCAGACGGTCGGCTGGTTTCGTTCGCGCTTCGGGGAAATCGCCGTGCTGCATAGTCGCATGACGGATGCCCAGCGCCGCTCGATGTGGCTGGGGGTCGGCAAGAGGCGTGCGCGCGTGGTGGTGGGGGCGCGCTCAGCCGTGTTCGCGCCGGTGCCCGAGCTCGGCGTGATTGTGCTCGATGAGGAACATGAGCCCTCGTTCAAGCAGGAGTCTACGCCGCGTTATCACGCGCGCGATGTGGCTCTCCGTCGTGCGCGGGAGCTGGGTGCGGTGTGTGTGCTCGGCTCGGCGACGCCCTCGCTGGAGAGCTGGCAGGCGGCCCAGTCCGGCGGTCTGCGCCGCATCCTGCTCGGCGCGCGCGTGCACGGTGGCGCATTGCCTCCGATCGAGATCGTCGACATGCGGGGCGAAAAACGCGATGGCCCCGGGCCCGCGCTGTTCTCGCGCCGACTCGCCACGCTGCTGAGCGCCGCGCTTGAGCGCAAGGAGCAGGCCATCCTGTTTCAGAACCGACGCGGGTTCTCCCCGGTGCTGTGGTGCGCCTCCTGCGGGGAAACCATGCGCTGCGCGCAGTGCGATGCCAATCTGACCTTTCATCGCAGGATCCAGCGCATGGTTTGCCATGCCTGCTGCGAGGAACTGCCGATCCCCAGGCAGTGTCCGCAGTGCACGGCGCCCAACCCGCGCATGCTCGGAGCCGGTTCCGAGCGCGTGGAGGGCGTGCTCAAGCGCTCGCTGCCGGATGCTCGCGTGCTGCGCATGGACTCAGACACCATGCTGCGCCGCGAGGACTATGAGCATGCGCTGGAAGCGTTCGGGCGCGGCGAGATCGATGTGCTCGTCGGTACGCAGATGATCGCCAAGGGACTCGACTTCCCGCGTGTCACGGTGGTGGGGGTGATCGATGCCGATCTGGCGCTGCACCTGCCGGACTTCCGTGCGAGCGAGCGCACGTTCCAGCTGCTGGCGCAGGTCGCCGGCCGCGCCGGCCGCGGCGAACTCGAAGGCCGCATCGTCGTGCAGACCTCGACTCCGGGCCACCCTGCGATCCTTGCCGCTTCGCGCCACGACTACGAGGGCTTTGCGCGCATGGAGTCCAAGCTGCGCTCGGAGCTGGGCTACCCGCCGCACGGCCGGCTGCTGCGGGTGGTGATCGACTCGGAGGATCCGGCGCTGGTGGTCGATGCCGCCAAGGCGGTCGGCGAACTGATGCGCGGGCAGGCGCAGCCCGGCGGCATGGTGCTGGGACCCGCGGAAGCGCCCGTGGCGCTGCTGCGCGGACGTCATCGCAGGCATGTGCTGCTGAAGGCGAAACCCGGTACAGACGCAATTGCACGTGTGCGCGCGGGCTTGCGCGCTTTCACGTTGCCGAATCACAAGCTGCGCATGTCCATCGACGTCGATCCGATGTCGATGCTGTGAGCGCGGCTGCGAACGCTGCTCAGCGCATTGCGAACTGGCTGCTCTGCTTGCCGAGCACCTGATCGCGGAAGCGCACGAACAGATGCGCGCTGTCCATCGGGCCGGGTGCGGCTTCGGGGTGGTACTGCACGCTGAACACCGGCAGCTGCTTGTGGCGCATGCCCTCGACTGTCTGGTCGTTGAGGTTGATGTGGGTCACCTCGACGTCCTTGGGCATGGTCGCCACTTCCACCGCGTAGGAGTGGTTCTGGCTGGTGATCTCGACGCGCCCCGTCAGCAGGTCGCGCACCGGATGGTTCGCGCCGTGGTGCCCGAAGGGCATCTTCTTCGTCTGCGAGCCGAACACGATCGAGAGGATCTGGTGACCCAGGCAGATGCCGAAGATCGGCTTTTTCGCCACGAGATCCGAGATGGCGTGGATCGCCGGCTTGACCGCAGCCGGATCGCCGGGGCCGTTCGACAGGAAGATGCAGTCGGGATCCATGCCCAGCACATCGCTGGCACTGGTGTGGTTGGGGACCACCGTGACATCAAAGCCGCAGTGCACGAGGCTGCGCAGGATGTTGTGCTTGGCGCCGAAGTCGTAGGCCACGCAGCGCAGGCGCGAGTTGGGGGGCAGCGCGGGAATCAGATCCGGGTAGGAGTCCTCGTATCCGCGCGTCCAGGTGTATGGCTTGCTGCACGACACGCCGACCGTGAGGTCGCGGTTGTCCGTCGAGGGCATGCGCTTGGCCTTGGCGAGCAGTGAAGCGGAGTCGCCGTCGATCGTCGAGACAACGCAGCGCAGCGTGCCGCCCTCGCGGACCTGACGGGTCAGCCGGCGCGTGTCGACGCCGTCGATGGCGACGATGCCGTTGCGCTTGAGCCAGTCGATCAGCGTCGAGTTCGCGCGGAAGTTGCTTGCGACCGTCGACATCTCGCGCATCACGAAGGCCTCGGCCCAGCCGCGCGGGCTCTCGGAGTCCTCGTCGGCGACGCCGTAGTTGCCGATCAGCGGGTAGGTCATGATCACCACCTGGCCGGCGTAGGAAGGGTCCGTTAGGATCTCGTGGTAGCCGCTCATCGCGGTGTTGAAGACCAGATCGCCGCCCTTCTCGCCCTCCGCTCCCACCGAACGGCCCTGCAGAACGAGGCCGTTTTCCAGTGCGATCCATGCCTTTTTCATCGTGTCATCTCTATCTGGCGCACGCTGGCGCCGGCGTTGATCCGAGCGGCGAGGATGCCCGCGCCGAAACCGTTGTCGATATTGACTACACCCACGCCCGAGGCGCAGGAGTTGAGCATGGCAAGCAGCGCGGCAAGGCCGCCGAAGGAGGCGCCGTAGCCGACGGAAGTGGGAACCGCGATCATCGGCTTGTCGACGAGTCCGCCGACCACGCTGGGCAGGGCGCCTTCCATGCCCGCCACCACGACCAGCGCATGCGCCGAACGCAGTCGCTCCACATGCGCCAGCAGGCGGTGAATCCCTGCCACGCCGACATCCGTGAGCGTCTCCACGCAAGCGCCGTGCATGCGCGCAGTCACGGCCGCTTCCTCCGCGACGGGGAGATCCGAGGTCCCCGCACACACCACCAGCACCTTGCCCACGCCCTCGATGCCGCCCTTGGGCTCGACGCGCAGTGTGCGCGAGAGGCTGCAGTGGATCGCACGCGGGACACGCCGCAGAACCAGCTGCGCGGCTTCCGGGCTGATGCGCGTGACCAGCAGCCGCTCATGGTGCTCGAGGATCGCGGCAGAGATGTCGGCGATCTGCTCCGGGGTCTTGCCGGCGCCGTAGACCACCTCGGGGCCGCCGCAGCGCAGCTCGCGGTGAGTGTCGAGGCGCGTGTGTCCCAGATCGCGCACCGGGAAGTGCTTCAAACGGGAGAGGGCGTCCTCGACGCCCAACCGGCCGTCGCGGAGCGCTTCCAGAATCTCGCGCAGTCCGTTCTCGCCCAAATTGGGCGCGGATCATAGCGAATGACCGCTCGCTTGTCGCGCGTTCAGCGTGGCGCGGCGTCCAAATCCAGCCCGGCGTGCTGCCCGGCGCGCCAGTGGTGGTAGCCCAGGCCCGCAATCATGGCCGCGTTGTCCGTGCAGTAGGCCGGCGAGGGGAACAGGGCCGTGATCCCGTGCGCTGCCGCACGGGATTGCATTTCGTGGCGCAGGCGGCGATTGCAGGCCACTCCGCCGGCGACCAGCACGCGCGAGAGCCCCTCGCGCAGCGCGGTGCGCAGGGTCTCGTTGACCAGCGCGTCCACCAGAGCCTGTTCGAACGAAGCTGCGATGTCCGCGCGGTCGGGGATCTCTTCAGGGCGCGGCAGCGCCCGCGCCATGTTCTGTCCGCGCACGTGATAGAGCACCGCGGTCTTGAGTCCGCTGAACGAGAAGGCCGGAGCCTCATCCCGGGCGCGGTAGCTCGGCAGACGCAGAGCACGCGGATTGCCGCCCTCCGCCAGCTTCGACACCAGCGGGCCGCCGGGATAACCCAGCCCCAGAATGTGCGCGACCTTGTCGAAGGCCTCTCCGGCCGCATCGTCGAGCGTGCCGCCGAGCAGCTCGATTCGCAGCGGCGAGTGCGCGCGGTAGATCGACGAGTGCCCGCCGGATACCACCAGTGCCAGGCACGGCCAGGGATATTCGGCGTGCTCCATCGTCGCTGCGTAGACATGCGCTTCGATGTGGTGCACGCCGACCACGGGAATCGAGAGCGACCAAGCCAGCGCCTTCGCGGTGTTGACTCCGACCAGCAGTGATCCGATCAGGCCCGGCCGCGTCGTCACCGCGATGCAGGTGAGGTCCCGAAACCCGGCGCCGGCCTGCTGCAACGCGGCCTCGATCACGGGCGTGATCTGCGCCAAGTGCGAGCGTCCTGCGATTTCCGGCACGACGCCGCCGTACTGCGCGTGCATGCTGGCCTGGCTGTGTACGACGGACGACAGGATCTCGCGGCCGTCGCACACCACGCTGGCTGCGGTCTCGTCGCAGGACGATTCGATGCCCAGCACCAGCGCGCTCATCGCGGCGACTGCTCCGCGAGCGGCGCAGGCACGGCTGGCCTGTTTCCGCTGAGAAGATCGATGGCCGCCTGCAGTTGCGCGTCGATGTAGAAGTGCGGCACCAACTGGATGGTCTCCTCGATCTCCCAGCGCTCCAGCTGCTGGCGAGCGAGCGGATCCGGCATCGGTCGCGCGAGACGCTCGTGAATCGAGCGTCGCTCCGCAGCCGGAAGCGACACTTCGAGATCAGGCTGGATGCCGCCGCGGCCCTCCGGATCGAGGCTTCGCTCCAGAACGCGTCCGCTGGGTGTTTCGTAGCGCGCGGTGGTGATCTTCGCGAGTGTCCCGTGTTCCGGGAAGCGCTGCAGCGTCTGCACCGTGCCCTTGCCCCAGGATCGCTCGCCCACGATCACGGCCAAACGGTGGTCCTGCAGCGCACCGGCCAGCACCTCGGACGCGCTCGCGCTGCCCTCATCGATCAGAACGATCAATGGAAGACCCGCATAGGCAGCCTGCGCGCTTTCCGCATGATGGGTGGCCACGCGCAACCGGCCTTCGGTGCGAACGATCACGCCGCGCGTGAGAAAGCGCCGTGCGAGGTCGACTGCGGAAGCCAGCACACCGCCGGCGTTGCCGCGCAGATCGAGCACCAGCCCGCGCATTCCGGCTGCGTTGAGATCGCGCAAGGCCGCATCGAACTCACCGGGCGTGGCATGGGTGAATGAATGCAGCGCCACATACGCGATGCCCTGATCCGCCTGCAGCATGCGCACGTCTGTCACGCTTGGGTCAACGAGGCTGTCCTTGCGCAGGCGCACTGTGCGCAGCTTGCCATCGCGCGCCGCGACCTCCAGTTCCAGCTCCCCGCCTTGATCACGGCTGAGCTCCTGTCGCAGTCCCGCCTCACCCAGCTCTGCGACGAGGTGTGAGCCGATGCGCAGCAACCGATCGCCCGGGGTCAGGCCTGCTTTCGCAGCCGGCGATCCCGGCAGCGTGTAGAGGATCTGCGCCTGCGCGATGGGTTGGCGGAAGATGGCACCGATGCCGCGATAGCGACCCTCGGTCTCTCGCTCGAGCATGCGCGTCTCCGATGGATCGCAGTAGCGCGAATACGGATCGAGACCTTCCGCCATGCCCTTGAGCGCCAGATCGAGCAGTTCCTGATCGTCGTGCGGCTCCAGCGCGTGCACGGCGATGAAGTCGCGCAGCTCGCGGTACAGCTCGACATCGGGCTCGGGCCGGCCGCGCCATAGCAGCATGGCGCTGACCCCGATCGAGACCCCCAGCAGCAGCGAAGCGAGCTTCATGGCGTTCCTCCACCGTATCGGTCGGCGGACGCCCTGTCTTCCGTGGAGGACGGCCGCTCGTGAAGGGTCCCGGTAAAGCGGTTGCAAGTTGTTTATTTGCATACACTTGCGAACTTCGTCATGCCTATGGATGCGCTGGCATGCGCTTCGCTGATGGAATCGTGCCCGAGGAGGCCCCGAACCATGCACATCCCCTTGATTCTGTTCCTGACCCTGTCACTCTCCGACCAGACCAGCCTGAAGCAGGCGGACACCACTTTCGGGCTCCTCGACAGCAACGGCGACAAGCTGATCGGTGCCTCGGAGTACACCGTGCTGAGCAAGGATCGTTCACCGTTTCTGATCGCCGATCACGATGGCAACGGCAGCCTCGATCGAGATGAGTTCCTGGTCTTCTATGCGCAGCGCCTCAAACTCGCCGGCCAGACTCCTGATGCGGATCTGGAAGCCGAGTCGACCCGCGTGGTTGCCGCGCGTCGTTCCAAGCAGGCGGGAGCCGGACCGGCCGTCCAGCGTCGTCGCACCCAGCCCGCCGATCCCGCCCCGGTGCCGTCGACCGCTCCGACCATCACCGATGGACTGAAGGCTGCACTCGACGCACTCGATGCCCGCGCGGCCAAGGGCAAGGCGACCCCAGAGGATGTGCAGGCGGTCAAGAACCAGCTGATCGCCCGCGCCCGCGCTGCGGCCAACGCCAAGCAGGGCGACCCGAGCGCGCTGGAGCAGGAACGCGCCCTGCAGGCCAAGTGGCTGCAGTCGCTGGAACGCATGGAAGTCGCGGCGCGCGAGGGCAAGTTCTCGCGTCAGGAGTTCACTGCGTTCCGCGAAGAGCTCAACCAGCGCCTGCGCAACCAGGCCAACGAAGCACAGGGCCATGCTGTCCCGGTACCCGCAGCGCCTCCGGCGAACCTCACCGAAGGACTGCAGGCCGCGCTCGACGCGCTCGATGCCCGTGCGGCCCAGGGCAAGGCGACTCCGGAGGATGTGCAGGCGGTCAAGAATCAGCTGATCGCCCGCGCCCGTGCTGCGGCCAATGCCAAGCAGGGCGACCCGAGCGCGCTGGAGCAGGAACGCGCCCTGCAGGCCAAGTGGCTGCAGTCGCTGGAGCGCATGGAAGTCGCGGCGCGCGAGGGCAAGTTCTCGCGTCAGGAGTTCACTGCGTTCCGGGAGGAACTCAACCAGCGTCTGCGCAACCAGGCCAACGAGGTCCAGGGCAACCCTCCGCCTCCCGCCCCGACCCGTCCGGTGCGGCCGCCGCAACCGGCGCCAGAGCCTGCACCGGCGCCTGCACCGGCGCCTGCACCGGCGCCTGCACCGGCGCCCGCGCCTGTACCGGGACCGACCCCTGAGCCCAAGCCTGAGCCCAAGCCTGAGGTCCGGCCCCGCCCCGCGCCCGAGCCAAATCCACAACCGGCCCCCCAGCCCGCTCCGGAGCCTCAGCCCCAGCCGCAGCGTCCGCCTCAGCGTCCCAAGCCGGGTGGCTAGTCCTCGCTGACCCCACAAAGCACCGCGCGCCCTCGGGGTTTCCCTCGAGGGCACGCGGCGGTTGTGGACCGAGCGGGTCCGGGTAGCTGTGGAGCTCTTTTTACGCGGCCGCCAGCTCGTTGGGTTTCAGGGTGTCGGCGAGGCCGTCCCAGGTGAACCCGTGTTCGATCTCGCCATCGCTGCCCGGGATCAGAATCCGGAGCGGGTGGTCCTGATCTTGCACGCAGCCAAGCTTCGTCAGTTCGCCCTGCGTGTGGCGCAGCTCGCGGCGTTGGTTGGCAAGATCCGCCTCGACGTCGAGCAGCGCATCGCTCTTCTTGCGGCGCTTGGCGTTCCGGCCGCCCAGCTCGAGCACGCGCTGGTCAAGGTTTTCGATGGCATCGCTGCGCTCGCGCAGTTCCATGCTGATCGAGCGCAGGAGGGGCAACAGACGCTGGACGCTGGTGGTGTCGTAGGAGTGGCGTTTCATGGCGATTACCTCCGTTGATGGTCTGTAGCCGGAGGAGGGGATCCGTCCGACCGGAAAATTCGAAAGCTCTCTGGGACGTTTTCGCCCGGAGTGGGGTCCTTTCTGGACCCTTCCGGCCACTTTCCTCGGAATCCACCGCAGGGGACCCCCCCGGGCAGCGGCTAGGATGCCCCTCCACCCCCCAGCCCCCAAGCCCCATGACAGACGCCATCGTCGAGATCACCCGCTGCGAGGAGTTTTCGGCCGCTCACCGGCTGCACGACCCGCGCCTGTCGGATGAAGACAACCGCCGCCTCTACGGCCCCTGCAACACCGACCACGGGCACAACTACATCCTCGAGGTCACGGTGCGCGGCCCAGTGCCCGCCTCGGGCATGGTGATGGACCTCAATGTCCTGATGCGGATCCTGCGCGAGAAGGTGCTCGTCGAGGTCGACCACAAGCACATGAACCGCGACGTGCCCTTCCTGCAGGGTGTCATCCCCACTGCCGAGAATGTCGCGGTGGCCTTCTGGAAGAGGATTGAGCCAGAGCTGCGACCCTACGCCGGCTGCAGCCTGCGGCGGGTGCGCATCTGGGAGAGCCGCGGCAACTATGTCGAGTACTACGGAGAACGCGCATGAAGACTGCCGACCTGATCTCACAGCTGCTGCGCAACCTCGGTGAGGACCCGGCCCGCGAGGGACTGCTGCGCACACCGGAGCGCGTCGAGCGCGCCTACGCCGAGCTGACCTCGGGCATGGGGCGCACGGTCTCGGAAGTCGTGGGGGAGGGCGTGTTCCACGAGGACTGCTCTGAGATGGTGCTGGTGAAAGACATCGAGTTCTACAGCCTCTGCGAGCACCATATGCTGCCCTTCTTCGGCCGGGTGCACGTCGCCTACATTCCCGACAAGAAGATCATCGGCCTCTCGAAGATCCCGCGCATCGTCGATGTCTTCTCGCGGCGCCTGCAGGTGCAGGAGCGCATGACCGTGCAGATCGCCGAGGCGCTGGTGGAAGTGCTGCAGCCCAAGGGCGTCGGCGTCGTCGCCGATGCCGCGCACCTTTGCATGATGATGCGCGGCGTTCAGAAGCAGAACAGCTCGACGATGACGAGTTGCCTGCTGGGCAGCTTCCGCAGCGACCCGCGCACACGCGCGGAGTTCCTCAACCTGGTGCGCCCGAAGTAGCGACGGGGATCAGGGGATGTCGAGATCGGCCACATCCGCGCCCTCGGGCGCGTGGTAAGCCTTCCAGATCACCTCGGCAACATCCTCAGGCTTCTTCATCTTCGAGCGATCCCAGCTGCCGGGGACCTTGTCCCAGATCGGGGTGTCGGTCTGTCCGGGGTAGACCGTCGAGACGCGGATCTTGCGCGCCGCCAGATCCACCCGCAGGGCGTCGCCGAAACCGCGCAGGGCGTACTTGCTCGCGCAGTAGGCCACATTGCCCGGGAAACCCTGCTTGGCGGCTGTCGAGGCGATGTTGAAGATGTGCGCGCGCGGGCTCTCGCTCAGCGCGTCGAGCGCCTCGGAGGTCACGAAGAAGGCCCCGTAGACGTTGACCTCCATATGCCGCTTCCAGCTGGCGACATCCAGCTTCTCGAAGGGCTTGATCTCGAAAACGCCCGCATTGTTGACCAGCACATCGATCGAGCCCTCGAGGAACTCCACGGCGCGGTAGACCGCCGCCTCGACCGATCCGTGGTCGGCGACGTTCATCTGCTGGGCGCGCCCCTGACCGCCGGCGGCCTGGATCTCGGCGGCAACCTTGTCGAGCTCGTCCGAGGAGCGCGCGGCCACCGCCACCTTGGCTCCCTCGCGCGCGAAGCGCAGCGCGATCGCGCGACCGATACCCCGACCTCCGCCCGTGACCAGTACCCTCAGTTGGCTCATACCCGGAGAATAGCGGTTCTCCGGCAGCGTTTCCCAGCCTGCAGACCCAAAACAGGCCGCCGTTGCGGGCCTCAGGCGGTCGGGCCAGGACTGTCAGGCTGCGGAAAAAGCGAGCGGGCCCCGCGTCGCGCGCGGGGCCCGCTGCCGGATCCCATCCAACGACTCTTGCTGGAGTCGATCAGAAGCTGACGGCCAAGCCGAGGCTCAGCGCATCGAGCTCCAGGCTCGCATCGTCCGAATCGAAGGTGTCGTACTGCACCGTCCACTTGATGTCGTGGCCGGAGACGTAGTAGTTGACGGCGGCCGAGATGTCCGTGGTGTTGGCCGCATCGTCGCGATCCTCGTAGCGGATCGCACCTTCCCATTGGGGCATGAAGAGGTAGCTGGCGAGCACGTCGTAGGGCGTGCCGTCGCCAACATCCGCGCCCAAGTCGACCATCTCGGCCGCGAAGGCGAAGTTGCTCATGGTCAGGCTGACCTCGGCGAGCAGAGCATCGCCGTCGTCAAAGCTGCCGTCATCCAGCCAAGCGGCGGCGACCATCAGGTTGGTGCCTTCCGCGGCGCCGTAGGCGCCTTCGTTCTTGGCTTGCTTGCCCATCAGGTCGGCGTGAACGCGCAGCGAGAGCTTGTGCTCGTCACCGAGGCCGTCATCGCCGTTCTGGGCCGAAGCGGTCCAGCCGAGCGTCTCGTACTGGCCGTAGAACTGCAGACCGAGGGTGCGCGTGTTCCAGAGGCCGTTGCCGCCGATGTTTGAGCGGTCGAGGAACAGCAACTTGGCATCGCTGGTCAGGCTGTCGCGGTTGAAGGCCGTTTTGAACTGGCCCATCTTGCCCGTCACGACGTCGCCGAGCTTGAACGTGGCAAAGGCGTCGCGGAGCAGCGCTTCGCCACTCGTCATGTCGAAGCTGACCTTGTAGCCGTAGTCCGAGCCGGCATCCCCTTGGATCTCGATGCGCAGGCTGTCGAACTTGAAGCCCTGCTGATCAGCATCGCTCACATCCGTGAAGCGGCTGCGGATCCAGCCGTTGAGCTTGGGGCCGCCCGCGCTCTGTGTCTGCAGGCTGGCGTTGAGGTTGTTGATCTCGGCGTCGAGATTGGCCCATTCGGTGGCGAAGCTGGGGGCGGACAGGGCGCCCAGCGCAACAGTGAGGGGGATGAGCTTGAACATGCGATCCATGAAGGTTCGGGGACTCTCGCACCGCGAAAGGCGGCGCGGGAGCCACAGTGTCACCAGCAGTAGGGGGAGCTTCAAGCGCGGAGCGGAGAGTTCTTCTCATAAAACGAAAGCGTGCCTACGCCCGGGCACCCCTCGCTTGCCGGAGGCCAAAAAAAGAAGGAGCCCCGCGACGCGCGCGGGGCTCCGGTTGATTTCAGACTGGGTGGCTTCTCGAGCGACGCGCGCTCAGGAGGCTACCCCAGCGGATCAGAAGCTGACGCCCAGACCGAGGCTGATCGCGTCCTGCTCGAGGCTCGCGTCGTCCGAGTCGATGGTGTCGTACTGGGCGGTCCACTTGATGTCGTGACCCGAGATGTAGTAGTTCACGCCGAGGGTCATGATGGTGCTGTTGTCAGCGTCATCCGCGTCCTGGTAGCGGACGGCGGCTTCCCAGTTCTGGGTGAACAGGTAGCTGCCGGTGATGTCCCAGGGGGTGTTGCCGGCTTCGTCGAAGTCGACCATTTCGCCCGCGAGCGAGAAGCCGCTCATGGTGAGGCCCGCTTCCAGACCGATCGCGGTCTCGCCGACGCCCGCGTTGGCGCCGTCGTCGCTCAGGTAGGCGAGGCCCGCCGAGAGGGCGGTGCCGTCGTTGGCGCCGTAGGCGCCTTCGGCCTTGCCGATGCCGCCGCCCATGAGGTCAGCGGAGATCTTGGCGGCGATCTTGTGATCGTCGCCCAGACCATCGGCGCCGTTTTGAGCGGAGAGCGACCAGCCGATCGTCTCGAAGTTGCCCATGATGCCCAGACCGAGCTGGCGGTCGTTCCACAGGCCGTTGCTGCCGAGGACGGTGCGGTCCAGCAGCACCAGGCGGTTTTGGGCCACGGTCGACGAACGCAGGAAGTTGGTCTTGAACTGACCCATCTTCGCGGTCGCCATGTCGCCCAGCTTGAAGGTCGCGTAGGCGTCCTTCAGATCGGCGGTGCCGTCGGCGAGGTCAAAGCTGACCTTGTAGCCGTAGTCCGAACCCGCGTCGCCCGAGATCTCGAGACGAACCGCATCGAAAGCGAAGCCCTGCAGGTCCGCGTCGCTGTTGTCAACGAAGCGGCTGCGAACCCAGCCACCCATCTTGGGGCCGGTGGCGTTTTGCGCCGTGAGGCTGGCGTTCAGGTTGTTGATCTCCTGATCCAGGTTCGCCCACTCAGTGGCGAAGCCCGGGGTGCTGACGAGGGTCAGGACCAGGGAGCTATAGACGAGCTTGTTCATGCGTAGTGCACTCCAGTGTTTGTGTGTGTTGGACAGAGAAAAACGAGTCGTTTCGTGTAGGGATGGGGCCCGTGTAGTGCCGCCAATCTGCCGAGCGCTTCTGTGGCTTTCAAGGCGCAAGAAGGCAAAAGTGCAGGATCCGCGGCTGTCTCAGTTGTGGGAAAAGACAGCGCTTAGGCGCGCTTTTGACACGCAATCAAGCGCGCAAATCGCTTGCTGCCAAGCTCTCGAATGAATGCAATTTGCTAGTGGGGCGTCCGCGGAGCGTCCGCGCATGCTTGCAAGATCGTACGGGAGGCAAGGTTCTGAGGAATTATCCCCGCTTCAGGAACGGCGCAATGCGTGCGTCGGCCTGCAGCACCTGCTCGAGGAGCGCCTGGGGGGCCTCGATCTCGAGCGCTTCCGCGGCACGCAAGCGGGCCTCGAGGTCCTCTCGGGCCGCCAGGGTGTAGCCCCAGTCATAGTCGGGCCGGCTGAGATAGCGCGGATCCGCGGAGCGCACGTGCTCGGTGCAGGCCAGGTTGAGCTCCTCGAGCACGGCCTGTTTCCAGATGCCGTCGTGCGGTGGCCGAAGTGTGCCGAGCTTGTGCTCCAGTTCCTGCGCCAAGGCCTCCTGCCCTTCCAGCAGAGCATGGCCCAGCGCCAGCAGCAGCGGACGCGCATGCCAGCGGTCGGGGCCGCGGCCTTTCTTGATGCCTTGCTCCAGATCGTTCCAGGCCTGCTTCCAGTCGTGGTGCTTCATGCGTGCGCTCGCTGTCGCTGCGTGTGGGTCTCGCCGTGGGTGTTTCGGGTCAGTCGTCGTGGGTGCGGCGGCGTTGCTTCTTCTCGCCCTGAGCGCGCTTCGCCGTCAGCCGCCGTACCTTCGAGCCGCGGGTGGGCTTGGTGGGGCGGCGCGTCTTCTCGCGGCGCAGCGCGCCGGCGAGCAGTGCCGCGAGGCGTGCGCGGGCGCTCTCGAGATTCTGCTCGCGGCTGCGGTGCTCGCTGCTCTTGATGAGGATTTCGCCTTCCTGTGTCAGCCGGCTGGCGAGCTTGTCGAGCAGGCGCTGCTGCTCTTCGGGCCGGAACGCGCCTGAGCGGGCCGGAGCGAAGCGCAGCCGAACGGCGGTCTCGACCTTGTTGACGGTCTGTCCGCCCGGACCGCCGCTGCGTGTGTATTCGATCTCGAGCTCGTGGGCGGGGATCACCCAGCGCGGCGGAACGCGCAAGCCTCCTCCCGAGCTCATCCCGACTGCGCCTCACCCAGCTTGCGCAGGTAAGGGAAGGTGTAGATGCCGGTGTGGTGTCCGTCGGAGAATCGCATCGACACGGCGTAGTGGCCGACCAGCGCGAGCTCGTGCTGCGTGGTGTCCGCCGGAACGCTCGCGGGATCGATCATGCGCTCGCCCGTGAGTTCATGGACGCACTGGGCGCAGGGACAGTAGCCGCGCAGACGGGCAGCGGAGATCGTGCTGGTGTTCCCGTCCGTCCACTCGATCACGAGCTGGGAAGGGTTGCTGCGACGGATGACCTTCGGGGTGGAGTCGGTCATGGGGAGAAGGTGGTGGCCAGGACCGGGATTGAACCGGTGACCCCATGATTTTCAATCATGTGCTCTACCAGCTGAGCTACCTGGCCACATCCGAAGTGCGCTCTGGCGCCCTTCGGTTGAGGGGCGGAGAGTATGGACTACGTCCGGCCCTCCCGTCAACGCGCAAGCGCCCTTATCGGGAGCTGGCTTATCGGGAAAGGGGGGCCGGCAACTGTAGGGAGGCCCGCGCAGCAGCCACATCCCGGCCGATCTGGGCCCGCAGCTCGGCCAGGGAGCCGAAGCGCTGCTCCTCGCGCAGGCGCTGGACGAACTCCAGCTCCAGTGTGCGGCCGTAGAGGTCGCCGGAGAAATCGAGCAGGTGCGCCTCGATGCGCGGGGCGGGTGTCAGCTCGCTGCGGACGGTGGGGCGGTAGCCGATGTTGACCACCGCCGGCTGGCGGCTCGCTTCGAGCAGGGCCCAGGCCGAATAGACGCCGGTGGGGGGCAGCAACTCGTGGTGCGGGTCGAGGTTGGCCGTGGGAAATCCCAGTTCCCGCCCCAGAGCATCGCCGTGCACGACCTCGCCCCACAAGGAATATGGACGGCCGAGCATCGCGGCGGCGGCCGCGAGGTCGCCGAGCTCGACGGCTTCGCGGATGGCGGTGCTGGAGACGGCGCGGCCGCGAGCGAGCACCTGCGGGACCACCTCGACGGGGTAGCCCAGGCTCTGGAGGTACTCCGGAGTGCCTTCGCGGTTGCGACCGAACTTCGAGTCGAAGCCCAGCACGAAGGCGCGCGCGCCGAGCCGGTCCTTCAGGATACGTTCGGCGAAGACGCCGGCGCTCATCGAGCGCAGCTGCTCGTCGAATTCGAGCACGAGGCACTGCTCGATGCCTTCGCGACGGAACAGCTCCAGACGGTGCTCCAGGCTGGTCAGCGTGCGCGGGGCGCGGCCGAGCAGGAGGCGCTTGGGGTGCTCGTGGAAGGTGACCACGCAGGAACGCGCACCGAGTTCGATCGCGCGGACGCGGTTGCGGGCAAGGATCGCACGATGGCCCAGATGCACGCCGTCGAACACACCGACGCTGACCACGGAGCCTTGCGGACCGGGCTGCGGCAGGCTGTCAAGCGTGCGCGCGAGGATCACTGCGCGGATTCCGCCTTCTCGCTCTCGCGGCGGTGGCGCTCGACGAGGTTGTCGAGAGCCGCGCGGTTCCTGTGCTTGTCCGCCGGGGTCATGCGGTCGACCAGCAGGATGCCCTCGAGATGGTCGTACTCGTGCTGGATGATGCGCGAGATCAGGCCGTCGTACTCGGCCTCGAAGGGCTTGCCCGAGGCGTCGAGCGCCTTGACCCGGACGCGTTCGGGCCGTCGCACCTCGACATAGATGCCCGGGAAGGACAGACAGCCCTCGTCGAAGTAGATCTGGGGTCCCGAGCGCGAGATCAGCTCCGGGTTGATCAGCACGAGGTTGTCGCGCGGATCGCCGCTGTGATTGAGGATCAGGATGCGCTTCTTGAGCCCCACCTGCGGGGCTGCGAGGCCCACGCCGTTGCTCTTGTCCATGCGCTCGAACATGGCCCGCACGATCTCCGCCAGCTCCTCATCGAAAGCGGTGACGGGCTCGGCGGGCTTGCGCAGCACCGGCGCCGGGTAGAGGGTCATGTCGAATTCGAGGCGTTCCACCATGTTGGTCCGGGGATTCGTGGCAGTCGGGTGCGTGGGGGCTGAGTCAGCCCGAAGCGGGGGGGTGTGGAAGCCCTCAAGATAGCCCCTGTTTGACGGCCGAAGCATCCCCCCTTACCCTTTTCCGCCCTCCCTTGGATTTTTCAAAGCAGCTTCAAAAGGCCGACGAGGCCATCCGCCGTCGCAACTACGACTTCGCCGTCGAGGTCTACCATTCGATCCTGGACATCGATCCGGATGCCGGAGAGGCGCGCGCCGGGCTGCGTCAGGCGCTCAAGAAGCGCCACGAGGCCAAGGGCGGCGGCAAGAGCCTGTTCCGTTCGCTGGTCGGCGCGGGTCCGCTGGCCGTCGCCAAGGGTCTGCGCAAGGCCGGCAAGCTCGATGCCTGCGCCAAGGCGCTGGAGAGCTATCTGGCGACCAACCCCGCCGACGAGGAAGCCAACCTGATGCTCGGAGAGGCACTCGAGGCGCAGGGACATTTCCACTCGGCGCGCGCGGTGTACGAGTTCATCACGGAGATCGCTCCGAAGAGCCCCGAAGGCTTCAAGCGCGCCGGCGCGATGGCCGCGCGGCTCAAGGACCCTCTCGCCGCGTTGGCGGCGTACGAGAAGGCGCTGGCGATCGATCCGCGCGATCAGGAAGCGATCAAGGCGCGCAAGGATCTGTCGGCGGAGCGCGCGCTGGCGAGCAGCGCCGCGCCCGGAGTGCAGCACAGCCGCGAGCAGATCAAGGACAAGGCCCGCGCCGCGGAGTTGGAGCGTTCCAACCGCATCTTCCGCTCAGAGGACGAACTGCGTGCGGAACTCGAGCGACTCGAAACGCGCTATGCCGAGGCCAAGAGCCCCGAGCTGATGGCGGACATGTCCGAGGTGCACGAGAAACTCAAGGACTACGACTCGGCGCTCGACTGGGCCGAGCGCGCCTACTCCTATAAGCGCGACAGCTACGAGCTTCTGGTGCGCGTGGGCGAACTGCGCGCCAAGGCCAAGAAGAAGGCCATTGCCGAAGCCGGCAAGCGCGGTGATGAGGCCGGTGCCTCCGCCCTGGAGCAGGAGCTGTTCGCGATCGAACTGGAGGACTCCAGGGCGCGTTCGGCGGCCCGTCCACAAGACACGAGCCTGCGCCTGGCGCTGGGCAAGCGTCTGCTGCGGGCAGGCGAATCCGACGCGGCGCTCGCCGAGCTCCAGAAGGCCGTGGCGGACGCGCGGCTGGCACGCGAAGCTCATTTCCTGCTGGCGCAGTGCTTCGAAGCGAAGCGTTTCCTCGACCTGGCGAGCAAGGAGTACCTGCGCTCGCTGGAGGGGCTCTCCCAGCTGGATGAGCGCGCCAAGGAGGCCCTGTATGCCCTTGGAGGCATCGCAGAGGCCGAAAATCGCTCCCAGCAGGCCCGCGAGCACTACACCCGCATCTTCGAATCCGATGTCGGCTACCGGGATGTGGCCGACAAGATGAACCGTCTGCGCTAGACTATTCCCCCACAAAAACCATGGCTCACTCCAAGCAAGCTCTCAAGCGTCACCGTCAGAACGTCAAGAACCGCGCCAAGAACCGCGCGATGGCGACCAAGATGAAGTCCAAGATCAAGGAGGTGATCGGCACCGCCGACGCCAAGGATCTGGGCACCAGCGTGGCGGCCGCCATGAAGGCGATCGACAAGGCCGCCAAGACCGGCGGTCTGCACAAGAACGCCGCCGCGCGCTACAAGTCGCGCATGTCGCGCGCCAAGAACCGCCTCACGAAGGCCGCCAAGTAGGCGAGCCTGCGCGGCTCCTGGCATGGGCGGCTCTTTTGAGACGCGGGAGGGCGAGGCCGATCCGAGCCTCGCTCCGATCCGCGTTCCCATCCGGCGCGAAAACGTCTACGAGGAGGCCTGCAACCTCGCGAGCGAACTGCCCGGCTGGAAGATCGTAAGCCGCGACGAGACGCAGGGTCTGCTCGTCTGCGAACGCTCCGCTGGCCTGCTCGGCGGACGGGCGACGATCACGATCCGCGTCGAGGGTCCTGACGGTCTGCCCTCCGCCACGGTGCACACGCGCTGCGAGTCCGCGGGCGGTCTGTTCTCGCGCGACAAGGCGATCCTGCAGGAATTCACGGTGCCTTTCTGGCGCCGCGTCTGCTGACAACTGCGCCTTCGAAGCGGCGCACAACAGCCAGCTCTCAGGAACCCGGCTGTGCGGGGCTTTGCTGCTGCGGGGCCTTGGGCCAGATGAAGGACCCTGCGTATTGCTCGCCGCGCGCCTTCATCAGACGCTGCTGGTCCAGGCTTTCCTGAATGGCCTCGCGCAGGCGCACCTGCAGCCTGCGGTCGGAAAACGGCGGCAGGCTGGCGGGCGTGCGCTGCACGATGCGCACCAGGCGCCAGCGGCCCGAGCCGGATGCCGGCGAGATCGGTGACAGCCAATCACCTTCGCGGCCGGCCCTCACTGCGCGCCCGAGCGCAGGATCCACGGATTCCAGCGCCTGTTCTTCCAGCGCGGGACGCGCACCGAGCACCGTGCCTTCGGCGGCGAACTGCCGGCCGAGTTCCTCGGCGTCCTCTCCGGCCCGGATGCGTTTGAGAATGTTCTGCGCGGCCTGGCTCACCACCGAAGCACCGCCCACGCGCGCCGGTTCGATCTCGAGGATCTGCAGCACCACGCGTGCGGGGTTTCCGCCGAGCGCCTCGGCTCCGCCGGGTGTTGAGACGGCGAGCTCGTGCTGCAGGCCGACCAGTCCCGGGCGCACCCAGCGGTCGACGGTAAGCCGGTTCTTGGCCGCCACGCCGCGGCCGGTGACGGACTCCTCCCACAGGTCGCGATAGACGCTGGTGCGCAGTTCACTGCGCAAGTCGGCGAGCGAGAGATTGCGATCGGCCATGTACTGCGCCATCGCATCGATGCCGCCGATCTGCTCGATGAAGCGCTTTTCGTAGTCGCGCACGTAGCGCTCCACGAAAGTCGGGTCGTAACCGAGCGTTTCCCCGCCCTGTTGGCCAGCGAACTGCTCGAGCAGACGCTGCTGCAGCAGTGCGTTGATGCGGCGACGGTCGTCCTCGGTCTGCGGCGGATTCTGCTGCAGGATCGTCTGCAGCTGGCGCTGGTATCCGCGCTGGGTGACGATGTCCTCGTTGACGATGAACACGACGCGATCGAGCGGGATCTCCTGCAGGCTCTTGGGGGAAACGCCCTGAGGCACCGTCGGCGGCGGCAGCAGGGGCAGCAGCATCAGAAACTTCATCGCGGTGCGCTGATCTTCTGCTGCGCGTGGCGCTCGCGCAAGAGCGACTCGAACCAGGTCAGGGCCGCCTCGGGGTTCTGGTGTCGCGCGGGGATCATCAGATGCCCGATTCCGGCGCGCAGGGGCCGGAATTCGGCGCCGCGCAGCAGCAGGCCTTGTTCCAGGGCGACGCGGTCGCGGTACTCCATCACGTAGGCGTCCTTGCGGAAGGACAGGCGGGTCACGCCGAGTCGCTCGAGATCGGCCCTGAGCCGGAACATGCGCAGCAGGTTGCGCGCCTCCGCCGGGAGCTTGCCGAAGCGGTCACGCAGCATGTCCTGAGCGCGCTGCTCGTCTTCCTTGCCGTCGATCAGCGAGAGCTGTCGTAGCAGCTCAATGCGCGCGCGCGCGTCGCTGAGCCATTCGGTCGGCAGGAACGCGCGCAGGCCCAGCTCCAGATCCACGCCGCTCTCTTCGGGCGAAGCCGCAAGGCCCGCGCTCGCCTCAAGACCTGACTGCAGGTGCTCCACGCACTGCTTCAGGAGGCGGCAGTACATGTCGTAGCCCACCGCGCCGATGTGTCCGGACTGCTGCGGGCCGAGGATGTTGCCTGCGCCGCGGATCTCCAGATCCTTCATGGAGATCTGGAAGCCCGCGCCCAGCTGATTCATCTCCTCCAGCGCCTTGAGGCGCTCGCGCGCCTCGGTGGAGAGCGGCTTGAACTTCTCGACCAGCAGGTGGCAGAACGCCTTGTTGGTGCCGCGTCCGACCCGGCCGCGCAGCTGGTGCAGCTCCGCAAGGCCGAAGTGGTCCGCGTTGTCGATGATGATCGTACCGGCGCTGGGGATGTCGATGCCGCTCTCGATGATCGTCGTCGACACCAGCACATCGACATCGCCCCGCGTGAAGCTCTCCATCACGCTCTTGAGCTCGCGGGCGCTCATCTGTCCGTGCCCGATCGCGAAGCTGCACTCCGGCACGAGCTGCATCAGGCCCAGCGCGCGCTGGGTGATCGATTCGACGCGGTTGTGGAGGAAGAAGACCTGTCCACCGCGGTTCTTCTCGTGCAGCAGCATCTCCCGCAGCGCAGCCTCGTCCTCGCGGTATCCAAGACGCGTGTCGATCTCCTGACGGCCATCCGGGGGCACGGTGAGTGCGGAGATGTCGCGCACGCCGGAGAGAGACATGTGCAGTGTGCGCGGGATCGGCGTCGCCGTGAGCGTGAGCACGTCGATCTGTGAGCGCAGCTTCTTGAAGTGCTCCTTGTGCGTGACGCCGACGCGCTGCTCCTCGTCGACGACCACCAGACCAAGACGCGCAAAGCGCACGTCCGCGGAGAGGATGCGATGCGTGCCGACCACCAC
>SYGM01000130.1 GCA_005799545.1 Planctomycetia bacterium
ACCTCGGGCCTGATCCTCGGCAGCCCTGGCCATCTGCGGGTCTTCGTGGGGCCAGAGTCGACCAAGGTCGATTTCGTGCGCAGCGCTTCCGGCGCAGGTCGGCGCGGCGAGGGAGCCAAGCTGGGCGCCGAAGTGGCGCACCAGTGGGAAGTGAAGCCGCGGGCTGAAAAGTGATCCGGGGGGCGGGCTCGCGCGTACACTCGCTGGCATGAAGACCAGCGTCTGGCTCGCTCTTTCCGTGTTCCTCGGCTCCTGCGGCAGCCAGCCGCAGCCTGTGCAAGAGCCCGCTCAGGCTCCGATCATGCCCGCAACGGCCACTCCGATGACCACGTACAACGCCCTCAGCTCCGAAGAAGCCCGCGTAATCCTGCGCAAGGGCACGGAGCGCGCCTTCACCGGCGAGTACACCGACAACAAGGCGGAGGGGACCTACATCTGCCGCCAGTGCAATGCTCCGCTGTACCTGTCCAAGGACAAGTTCCACTCCGGCTGCGGCTGGCCTTCATTCGACGATGAGGTGCCCGGCGCCGTGCGCCGCGAGACCGATGCGGACGGACATCGCACCGAGATCCTGTGCAAGAACTGCAACGGACATCTGGGGCATGTCTTCCTGGGCGAAGGGTTCACCAAGAAGGACACGCGGCACTGCGTCAACTCGATCTCGATGAAGTTCGTGCCCGCGGGTCAGGAACTGCCGCCCGTCATCCGCCCCGCGCAGAACTGATCAATCTTTGAGGAATTCGGCCAGCGCACGTCCGGCGACGGCGTTGCCGCGCGCATTCCAGTGCGTGTCCTGCAGGTGGTAAAGGTGCAGGCGGCCGTCCGTAAGCGGTGCGCTCGCCCGCAGAATCGGCAGCAAGTCCAGCACTTCGATGCCGCGTGAGCCGAGAGCTTCGCACAGCAGTTGCTGCGCGCGATCGCGCTCGACACCCTCGGTCCGGACTGAGTTCCAGAGCGAGTCCTCGACCTGCAGCTCATCGGGGATCAGGAGCACGAGGAAGCGCCGGTCCCCGCAAGCACGGCGCATCTCATCCAGCTGGAGCGCCAGCTCCGCGGCCTGAGAGGCCGGCCATGCAGCCAGAGCCCGCTCCCGTTCGCGTTCCAGCCGCATGAAGCCCTCGAGCGACATGGTCGGAATCTCAAGCGCGCAATCCGCGAGCCAGGGGTAGAGCTGCTCATCCACGCCGCTGCGCTGCTCGGCGCTGCCCGCGACCTGAGCCACGAGTCCTTGCTTTCTCGAGCGCTCCTCGGCGATGCGAGCCAGGCGCCGAGGCAGGAGACGCACAAGCACCGAGTTCGAGTCGAGCCAATCGGCTTCCCAGGGACGGTGGTCTTCCGACGGGGTGACATCCAGATCATTGCCTGCGAACAACGCGATCACGACGACACTCGGATCGCGGGGAAGCACCTCGGTGCGCAGCAGATGGGCATACTCCGCGACGCCGATGCCCGCGATGCCGTAGTTGTCGACCGGAATGCCCAGCTGCCGTTCGGCGACGCTGGTGTAGTGCCAGGCCAGCGGCACCGAACCCTGCGAAAAGGAGTCGCCGATGACGGCGATGCGCTGCTCACCGGTCCTGCGCACCGCGAACTCCTCGTCGTAATGCCCCTGCGAGTTGCAGGGCACCCGGAAGCGCAGCGTGCCCGGCTTGGGCCGATTGCGCTCGAGCGCCGCACCCGGTTGGCTCCTCCCGCGCGCCAGCAGTGCCGAGGGTTGTGCCCGATCGATCGCGCGCAACGCAAGCTCGAGGAGCGGAAGCGTCAGCAAGAGCACCAGCAGCCAGCGCGTCAGCGTCACCCATCGCGCTGCTGACTGCGCGAAAACCCACAAAAGCCACGCGCTGATCGCGCCCGAGGGCAGGGCCAGTCGCCACCACCAGGCACGCTCGTACCAGGGCAGCGCGAAAAGACACCAGATCCAGCACGCACCGGCGCACGCCAACACCCAGCCGACGGCCCGGCCCAAGCTCAACTGCATCCGTCGCGTGGCGAACACGCCTGCACCGGCGACAAGCAGCGCGATCAGCTGCAGCCTCCATTCGCCCGGCGCGAACAACTCGAGCGCCTGGGCCTCGCGCGCCCAGCCGATCATGCCCGCGAGCGACAACAGGGTGCAGGCCAGGGCCGGCAGGCGCCTCATGGCTGCTCCCCCATGTGCTGCAAGGCCAGCCGTGCGCACTGAACCACCGCCGGATGCGCATCCTGCAAGGCGACGCGCAACGCCGCGGAACGCGGAGCGGGATCCGAGGAGACCAGAGCGAGCTGCAGACAGGCCAGCGCACGCGTCTGCGCCAGATCGTTCTCCAGCTCGCGCATGAGCAGGTCGGCATTTGTTTCGCGCTGCAGAAGCGGACGGAACTCTTCGCTGAGTGCCAAGCCGAAGAGCTGCGCAGCAAGCCGTCCAGCCGGCGTTTCCGCAGACTTCATGGCATCGACAGCCGGTTCCCAGCAACGCGCTCCGTGAACACGAAGCAGCTCGGCTGCAGGAAGGCTGGCCTTTAGAACTGCGCAACGCGCCAGCGCATCCCTGGCAGCCCCCGCGCGCTCGCCGTCTGGACCGTTCGCAAGGCGCATGAGCTCGCGCAGAACCGCAGGATCATCGGGTGCGATGCGCGCCAGAGCGGCGATTGCGCGCACGGCAACGAAAGACTCGTCCTGCTGTGCGCATTGGAGGAGCTCCGCCAGCAGCGGGCGGGCGGGCGCCCCCATCTCCCCGAGTATCCACGCGGTGACGGCACGGCGGCGCGGATCGTCCGCGCACACGGATTCCTTCAGGACACCCAACGCAGGAGCACCGATCCCTGCCAGCACGACACCCAGTTCCCGCGGGTTGGATTGACCCGCGTTCATGAGCCGCTGAGCGAGAGCCTGCGCTCCGGGTTCACCCGCTTGCGTCAATGCCAGCCGAAGGGCTGCGCGATATTCGGGGCTGGCACCATCCACCTCGCAGAGCAGCGTGACCAGCGTCTGGGCGTGCATGGGAGCCAGCTGCACGAGCGCACGGTCCGCAGCGCGCCGCCAGGCAGGTTCGGGGTCATCCACCATGCGCATGAGCTGGTGAATGCCCGCCTCCGTAGTCTCCGCGGGCCGCGCAGCCTGCCTCAGCGCGCCCCAACGCGCCTCAAAAGCCTCGTTCCCACCGCAGGATGAAGCGAGGATCAAGGTCAGGCACGACCATCTGCGCAAAAGGCTCACTGCGCGTAGACTATCGACATGAAGCGCGCGCTCCTACTCCTGCTTGCCACGCTCGGTTTCGTCGCCGAAGCATCCGCCTCCGACTGGTCCAACTCCGGCGGCGGCCCTGAGCGGAATGGACGCTCGCGCGAAGTCGGCCCCGACTCCTTCAGTCTTCTTTGGACGGGCGCTCCGAGTTCGGTGATCTCCTGGCAGCCGGTGACCGAGGGCAACCGCGTGTTCATGGTGCGGCAGACGGGGTTCCCCTCCAGCGGCGAGCCCAACGGTTCGCCGGTCATCGCCAAGGATCTCACCACGGGCGCAACGCTGTGGACCGTGAACATCCCCTTCAGTGCCGGCGACTGGACGACCTGGATCGCGGGTGTGAAGGACGGACGCGTGTACTGCTCGCGCTCCGGCAACGGTGGTTCCGTCTCGGCAAAGCTGTACTGCCTCGATGCGGCAACGGGAGCAACCCTGTGGATTTCGCAGGAGAACCAGAATGTCGGCGCGTACGACGGCGTCGTCTTCGCACCCGACGGTGATCCGATTCTGGGTTCCTACACGCGCATCTGGCGCATCAACTCGACCGATGGCACAACGGTCTGGTCGACTCCGCGCACAGGCAGCGTCAGCGGACACTGCGGCGTATGCCTGTCGGGATCCGCGGTCTACAGCTGCGATGTGGTGCCCGGCGGTCAGGCCATCAAGCGCTTTGACCTCAATACCGGCATCCTGCAGTACACCGGGCCGACGATGGTCGGCTTCCTGCTGCAGAACACACCGATGGCAGGGCCCACCGGCGAGGTCTATCTCTCGCGTGTCCAGAACAACTCCTCCGTCGATTTCTTCTTCGCGTTTGAGGACACAGGCTCGGGTTTCGTCCAGCTCTGGAACGCTCCTGCGGCCTACTCCACCTGGAGCGAATTCGCGGTCGGCCATGACAACAGCGTCTACATGTTCGCTCCGGGCAACATCCTGGAACGCCGCGACGGTCGCACCGGCGCGCTGATCAACAGCTTCGGACCCGTGATCGCAGACCAGCCGCTCGCCCCGCGCTTTGCGCTCGATGCGGTCGGCCGCGTGTATTTCTCGAACGGCGGTTTCGCCAACGGCCGCGTCTACGCCTTTGACCACGATCTGACGCTGCGCGGTTCCCTCGCGCTCCCCAACATCAACATCGGCGGCCCGGTGCTGGGTCAGGGCGGCGTGCTGCTGGTTTCCGGAACGGGCACGGATGTGCGCGCCTTCCGAACCAACGCCACAATCATTCCCGGCTGCTTCGGTGATGGCAGCGCCAGCGCCTGTCCCTGCAACAATCAGGGCGTCATCGGCCGGGGCTGCGCCAACTCGCAGGTGAACAGTCAGGGCGCACTGCTGATGGCGGACGGGGATCCGGGCAACGACAGCGTGCGGCTGGAGGCCAGCGGCATGCTCCCCACGGCGCTGTGCATCTTCCTGCAGGGCAGCCTGTCGCTCAGCAATCCGGCTCTCTTCGGCGATGGTCTGCGCTGCGCCGGCGGACAGTTGCTGCGCCTCTCGGTCAAGAATGGCGTCAACGGGACGGCGCGCTATCCCGAACAGAGCGAGCTCTCGATCCGCGACCGCAACACGCAATTAGGCTTCCCGATCGGACCGGGTGCCTCGACGATCTACCAGACCTACTACCGGGATCCGGTACTGGGCTTCTGCCCCAACCCGCCGGGCAACAGTTGGAACGTGACCAACAGCCTGCTGGTCAACTGGCCGTGAAGGAAGTCCGGCGGACAGCGTACAATCGCGGCATGGTCGAGGCCTTCCGCTGTTCCCAATGCTCCGCGCCGGTCACGAATGACAACTGGACGAGTTGTCCGTTCTGCGGGACCGTACTGAACAAGCCGACCATCAACCCGTTGCGCGCGGCGACCGCGCCGGCGCGTTTCGCTGCGGCTCGCAGACATCCCGATCTGGAACGACTGCTTCAGCTGACACCCAGCACGTCCGGCTTCGCCGCCAGTCAGATCTTTCTCGTGTTCTTTCTGGTGATCTGGATCGGCGCCACGCTGTTCATGTCCACCGTGTTCGCGGAAGTCGCCGGTCTCGCGGCCCTGCTCCCCCTCGCCATGGGCGTCTTCGGCTTCGTGATGGTCTCAAGGGGCCTGGTCAAGGCCCGTTCGATCCGCAATGCCCCGCTGGAGCGAGAAATCGTGGTGCTGCTCGATGAGCGCACGGAGGTCTCCGGCGGCGGCAAGGACAGCTCCGCATCCACAGCCTATTACCTCCTGGTGCAGGGCGAGGACGGCGCGCGCACGGAACTGGGCTGCTCCGCTCAAGTCGTGGGCAAGGTGACCGCCGGCGACATCGGCGTGGCCTACCGTAAGGGCAGCTGGCTGGCGGACTTTCAGCGCATCGATGTCTGAAGCGAATCAGCTGCGGACAACGAAGCCGGCGTTCTGCAGTCGCGCTTCGACCTCCACGCCGTGATCGGCGCGGCGCGTCTCCACGAGCACCTCGACATCCACCGAGCCGATCGGAACCTTCCAGCCCGCGCGCTGGTGCTGGACATCGAGCACATTGCACTGCGCTTCGCCAAGGATGCCGAGCACCCGTGACAGCTGCCCGGGCGTGTCCGGCAGACGCAACCGCAGCAGGTGATAGCGCCCGGCGTGCGAAAGGCCGTTTTCGATGATGCGCGCGAGCAGGTTGAGGTCGATGTTGCCGCCGCACAGGATCGCGCAGACCGTTCCGGCCTGCGGCACCTTGCCCGCGAGCAGCGCCGCGATGCCGGCGACGCCGGCCGCCTCGCCGACGAGCTTGCTCTTTTCCATGGTCTGAACCACGGCGTCCGCGATCTCGTGATCCTCCACGGTGACGCAGTCATCGACGAGCTCGAGGATCGTCGGCAGGGTGTGAATGCCCGTGCTGCCGACCCGGATGCCATCGGCGATCGTCTCGGGCCGCTCCACCGCCACCGGCCTGCGGGCGCGGAAGGACGCAACCGTGGGTGCCGCACCGGCAGCCTGCACGCCGATGATGCGCACCGAGGGCTTGAGCGCCTTGACGGCCCGTGCGATGCCGCTGATCAGTCCTCCGCCGCCGATCGAGACCACGATCGTGTCGACCTGCGGCAGATCCTGCAGCACCTCCAGCCCGATCGTGCCCTGACCGTCGATGACATCCGGATCATCGAAGGGATGCACCAGCGTGAAGCCCTCGCGTTCGACGAGCTCCTGCGCGTGTTGCTGACTCTTGTCGTAGCTCTCACCCTGCAATACAACGCGAGCGCCATAGCTCTCGGTGCGCTGCACCTTGTTGATCGGTGTGGAGAGCGGCATGACGATCGTCGCCTGGCATTCGAGCAGCTTCGCAGCCAACGCCACACCCTGCGCGTGGGTGCCCGCCGAGGCGGCCACGAGGCCACGCGCGCGCTCGGCCGGGCTGAGCAGCTGGATCCTGTTGAGAGCGCCGCGCAGCTTGAACGACCCGGTCCGCTGAAGGCTCTCGAGCTTGAGCCAGACCTCGGAGCCGCACGACTCGCTGAAGGTGTGCGAGTAGACGGTCGGCGTGTGGCGGATGTGAGGCTTGAGGCGCTCGGCGGCGGCGCGGATGCGCGCAAGTGCAGTGTCCATGCGGACAGGGCATCCTAACGACTGCGGATTCGCGTAGCATGCGGACATGCTGGGTTTGCTGCTGATCGTCTGCGCGGCCGCGCAGGAGTCCGCTCCGCGCGAGTTGCATCCGCTTGACTGGCTGGTGATCGAGTCTGTCGACAAGACGGGGCGCCGGCCGTTCCGCCCGGACGCGGTCTTCGATGCGTATCTGCTGAACCGTGCGTCACGGCTGCCTGCGACGGATCACACGCTCAAGGGCGAGCTGGGCGTCGAGCGCACCTGGCAGGAGCGCCACATCAAGGCGGGCGAGCGCATCGGCGGGGAGCTTGCCTACGCATTCACCTCGGTGACGATGGATCACTCCGGCGTCTGGATGGCGGAGCTCTCGGGCGCGGGACGGCTGTGGGTCAACGACACGCCCTTCATCGGGGATGTCTACGGGCTTGGCCTGGGAGCCGTCCCCGTGGAGCTGCGCGAAGGGGCGAACTCGATCTTCGTCAGCGGCGTGAGGGGTTCGTTCCAGCTCGTGTTCCGCGAGCCGCCGCGGGGTGAGTTCATCGCCGACACCGATCGCACGGTTCCTGATGCAGAGTCCGACTCGACGCTGTGCGGTCTGGTGCATGTCAACGCGACGACACAGCGCTCGACGCGTCTGCGGTTGCCTCCGCTGTCCATCGAGAAGCGCCCGGTGCAGGTGCAGGGCGTTCGCGGGAAGGGAGAAATCGTGGCCGAGCTGCCGGATGCACCGAGCCCCGTGCGCCTGCGCGTCATCGATGGCCTTGCGCATCGCAGGCGCAGCTTCCTCTCGCATGAAGACGAGTCCGTGCAGGAATACGGCTTTCTGCCGGCGCAGGCACCTTCGGGGAAGACGCGCACGCTGCTGAGTCTGCACGGAGCAGGCGTCGACTGCTGGGGACAGATCAGTTCCTACTCTCCGAAGACCGACCTCCAGATCATCGCGCCCACCAACCGCAGGCAGTTCGGATTCGACTGGCAGGACTGGGGTCGTACCAACGCCTATGAGGCGCTGCAGGCCGTTGTCGGCAAACAGCTCCCGGAGGTGTATCTCAGCGGACATTCCATGGGTGGGCATGGCACCTGGCACCTCGCCTCGAACGACCCGGACCGTTTCCTCGCCATCGCCCCGAGCGCGGGCTGGATCAGCTTCGACAGCTACGGCGGCCGTCCGGACGGCGAATTGCGCGCGTTGTGGCATGCAGCGGATGGAGCCTCCGACACGCTCGCACGGATCGACAATCTGGTCGGCATCCCGACCTACATCATCCACGGCACGGCCGATGACAATGTACCGGCCAGCGAAGCGCGCCGGATGGAGTCGGAACTGCGCGCGCGCGGTGCGCAGCCGGGCGTGCACTACGAGGAGGGCGCCGGCCACTGGTGGGATGGCGGTCGTTCGCCCGGAGCGGACTGCCTCGACTGGCCGGAAGCCTTCGAACTCTTCGATGCGCATGCGCAGCAGCACACAAGCGCCGATTTCGACTGGCGCTCAGTGGATCCGGGCGTCGATGACGCGCATGAGTGGGTTCGCGTGGAGCAGTTGATCGAGTACGGGCTGCCGCTGCGGATCAAGAGCGTGCGTGTCGACAACACCCGCCATCTCATCACGCAGAATGTCCGGCAACTCTCGCTGCTCCGCCATCCGCCGGATGAAGAGCTCACGCAGCTGGTGCTCGACGGACAGTTGTTCACGCAGCTGCCGCGGGTGCGGCCGCTGAGCTTCGTGTGGAACATGGGTGCTTGGTCAGTAGGCGAAGCGCAGGCCGGAGAGAAGAGCGCTTGGCTTTCCGGTCCTTTCAAGCGCGCGTTCCGCAACCGCTTCGTGCTGGTCTACGGAACCGCCGGAAGCGCGGAGGAGAACCGTGAGCTCTTTGAGCGTGCCCGACTCGATGCACAGACCTGGTGGTATCGCGGCAACGGCCGGGGCATCCTGCTGTCCGACGAAGAGTATCTCGCGGAAGCCGCGGAGAACCGCAATGTGATCCTGTACGGCAACCGCGACACCAACCGCGCCTTTGATGCGCTCGTCGCCGGCGACGCCCCCTTCGATGCGCGACGCGGCAGCATCCGCGTGGCCGACCGCGAGCATCGTGGTGACGCGCTGGGTGCGGTTTGCATCCTGCCGGCCCGCAGCGGGCGGAAGGAAGTCCTGGTCGGTCTGTGCGCGGACAGCGGCTCGCGCGGCACGCGATTGGGCCAGACGCTGGCGACTTTCGTCTCCGGCGTCGGTTACCCGGACTACGCCGTGTACTCGCCGGAAATCCTGCGCAGCGGAGACGGCGGCGTGCTGGAGGCCGGCTGGTGGAGTGCGCGCTGGCAGCCGCAGCACTTCTCCTTCCGTCGCAACTAGCGCGAGAAGAAGCTCTGAATTCCGAGCGGTACGCCGCCCGATCCGCCTCCGTAGGTCGAGCTGGCGCGCGCGCTCTTCGCCCACTGCATCCCGCCTGAGCCGAGCAGTTGCACGGCATCGATCTCGTTCCATCCGCTGACCCGGTTGGTGTCGAGCACCAGCTTGACGGCGCTGACCGAAGCGATGCCAGGGAACTCGATCGAAAGCGGATGGGACGTTGGCGTGCGATCCGTGCGGTGCACCAGCTGCCATTCACCATCCCGCGTGCGCACAAGCACTTCCTGGATGGCGCCGGGGGCGCAGGTCTCGTGAATGACAACCCGATCCGCGTTCATCGGCGTCGCGTACGACAGCTCGATCCACTGCAGGCCGCATTCCGCGCTGCGCGGTGCCCAAGCCTTGGGGTCATCGCGCTTGAAATCGGCGTCGGGCGCCCCGCAGGCCTGCATGGCGTGCCAGCCCGGGAGCTCCGTCTGTCGGCGTTGCGAAGCACCGAGAGCCTCGCGCACTTCCGGATCCGTCTCAAAGTCCAGCCACTGCTGAACATAGCTGCGGAACTCCTCGGTGGGATATTCGCCGATGCGAATGGCCGCAGCGAGGCGCACCGGCTGTTCGATCGTCGATGAGGCGATGAACAGCTGCAGCGCGGACTCCAGATCCGAGGAATCAGCTTGACGCACGAGCGCGCAGCGCCACTCCGATTCCGGGGCACGCGGAAAGAGCCGCAGGAGCGTGGCATTCCAGCGCTCCCGTGAGAGCTTCTGCAGCGTGTTGAGGCAGGCATCGCTGCGCTGCTTGCCTTGCAGCGCGAAGAGCAGTTGCTCCAGCGAGCGCTGCGCACCGTCGTCACCCGCGATGCTCAAGGAGGCGAGCGCCGCTAGGCAAAGAGCCTCCTCCGCAGGAGGCGCCACGCAGAAAACCAGCGCGCCATTGACATCCGCAGGTCCCTGAAAGCGCTTGCGCTGCAAGAGACGCGCCAGCGAACAGCGCAGCGGCGTCACCCGGCTCGTGTCGCGCAGCAGCACGCAGACGGGCTCGACGAGGTTGCCAAGCCGCGCCTCCACCGCAAGCCTGTAGAACTCCGAGCCTTCTTCGTCCTCTTGAAACGAAAGCGCGTACTGATCGAGGTACCAGCGGTCTTCCCGCGCAGGAGCAGCCGGCTCACCACCGCCGGCAATCGCGGGCGCGCGCGACTCTCCGCCGGAGCTCAACTGCTGGTTGCGCTGCAGGCGCGCGAGCTCCTCCCGCAGCGCCTGCACCTCCTGTC
Source organism: Planctomycetia bacterium (assembly GCA_005799545.1). GTDB lineage: Bacteria > Planctomycetota > UBA1135 > UBA1135 > SYGM01. Next base: position 10,400 of record SYGM01000130.1, read on the forward strand.
GCAGCGCCGTCACATCTTCACCCGGCATGCTCGCCGTGATCGGCTCGGCGATCGCTGCACGCCCCTCGCGCTCCGACATCCAGTACACTCCGGCCATCAGCGCCAAGGCTGCGCAGATCAAGCTGAGAAACACCAACCGCATCGTTTTCTCCTGACGCCAGTGTATCCTCCCAAACCTTGCGCATGGGAAGCACAGGCGGGTTGGCCCTGGTGATGAGCGGCGGCGGCGCCCGCGCCGCCTATCAGGTCGGCGTGCTGCGCATGCTCGGCCGGCGCTTCCCCCACTTCGCTCCGCCGATACTCACCGGCGTTTCCGCAGGCGCCATCAACGCGGCGTTTCTCGCAGCGAAACCCGGCGACTTCGAGACCCGCTCCGCCGCCCTGCAGAGCCTGTGGAGCAGGCTGACGCCCGAGCAGGTTTACCGCATCGGCACACTCGATCTCGCGCGCAATGTCCTGCAGACCGGACTCAAGCTGGTCTCCGGCGGACTGGTTCGCACTCGAAGGCGCTATGCGCTCGTGGACACCTCGCCGTTGCGCGAACTGCTGCAGCGCGAGCTGGGATCGACCGACGGGCGATTGCCCGGCATCGAACAGAACATCGCCGCGGAACGGCTGCGCTCCGTGGCCATCACGGCATCCAACTACACGACAGGCCAGTCGATCACGTTCATCCAGGGGCACGGCGCCGATGTCTGGGAAAGCGGCCACCGGCGCACGACGCCCTGCAGCCTGCGCGTGGAGCACGTGATGGCCTCGGCATCGCTCCCGCTGCTCTTCCCCGCGGTCAAAGTCGAGCAGCACTGGTATGGCGACGGCGGCATCCGCCTGACGGCGCCGCTTTCACCGGCCGTGCACCTCGGAGCACGCGCGATCCTCGCCATTTCAACGCGCTACAACCGCACTCCGACCGAAGCGCGCGAGCCAGTCGTGCAGGACTATCCGCCCATCGCGCAGATGGCGGGTGTGCTGCTCAACGCGATCTTCCTCGATCTGTTCGACGCCGATGCGATCACGCTGGAGCGCATGAATCGGCTGGTGGCGATGCTCCCGCCCGATGAGCGCGGCAGCCTGCACACCGTCGATCTGCTGATCCTGCGGCCTTCGCGCGATCTGGGCAAGATGGCCAACGAGTACGAGGCGCGCCTGCCGCGCGCGTTGCGCTTCATGACCCGCGGTCTGGGCACGCGGGAAACGCGCTCCAACGACCTCTTGTCACTGATCATGTTTCAGCAGGACTATCTGCAGCGTCTGATCGAGCTCGGCGAACATGATGCCGAGCAGCGTTTCGACGAGGTGGAGAGCTTCCTTGAGCGCACCGGAACGCACCCGGAGCGCTAGAAGCCCCAAGCCCAGCCCAGAAACACACCGAAATCCGGGCCGGATTCCGCCACGAGGTCTTCGCTGAAGCCCATGTGCCACCGCGATCCGGAGGCCGTGTCCCAGGCCACGCCGATGTCGAGCATCAGCATCGGATTGTCGAGCTCCTTGATCTCGACATCGTGGGACAGCCGCGAGTCGAACTGCAATGCGCTCAGGATCGAAAGCGTCTCGTTCCAGCGATACTCAGTGCCTGCGTACGCGCCCCAGTCGGCTGCATAGTCGACGCCCGCCGCGCGCATGGCATCGCTTTCTCCGGCCTGCACCCAGTCGAGTCCCGCATTCCAGCTCCAGCGACCGATGTCGCGCGCCGCGCACGCCGCGAAGCCCCAATCGATCCCCCCGTTGCCGAAACCGCCCGACTCTGAACCCGTGGGCAGCTCGATTCCGGCGCGCACGGAGAGAGCCGTGGAGCCATCGGCACCCGACAGAAGCTCGTGCGTGACGATGATCGGCAGATCCAGCAGACCCGGCTCGTTGTCATCCAGACGGTAGGCTTGAGTGTTGTTGTTGACCACGCTCATCTCATATGCGTAACGCGGCCGCTCGTCATAGCCGCCGCCCGGCAGCGCGAACGTGTCATGCCAGCCTTCGATGAAGCCGTCGAGAAAGCCGCTCGAGGCGTAAAGCAGTCCCAGTTCCACCTCGATGTCGGTCGCGGCGCCGACGCCATGACGCCAGGCGATTCGATTCGTCCAGAGCTCGCCGTCCAACACGACCTGTTCGGCATCACCGGTGCCGTTCTCGAAGATGCTGCTGTAGGCGCTTTGCGCTTCTAGGCGGTGCTTGCCCTTCTCCAGCACCTGAGGGGCGCGAGGGCGGAACGCCAGCACACCCAGCTTCATCGGATGCTGCACTCGAGTCGGCAGAGGCCCGCGGGCGCGCGATTGCGGCTCCAGCAGCGAATGTTTGAGGCTTGTACAGCCGCACAGAAGCAGCAGAAGGACGCAACGCAGGAGCATGGCGCGCGTTGTACCACTCGCAGCCCCTTTTTCGGATATCCTTGGGCACCATCATGCAGCGCGTTCTCCAAACCCTTTCGATTCTCTCCCTCCTCACCTTGGGCTCCTGCATCTGCGAACCGCGCGGGCACGGTCAGGCCGGCAAGTGCCCTTACCTGACGAAGCAGGCTCAAGCCTGCGCTCCCAAGCAAGCCTGCGCCCAGAGTCCCTGCGGCCCCTCCGAGTGCAAGCCCGGCATGGACTGCGGACCGGGCATGATGTGTGTCCCGAAGGGTCCCGGCGGCGGTCCCATGAACGGCGGCGGTCCCGGCAACGGCGGTCCTGCCGGCTGTGAACCGGTTGCCATGGAGCTGCTTGGCCGCGTCGATCGACTTGAGCAGCGCATCAACGAACTGATGCGGCGCTTCGACGAGCATCAGGGAGCGATGAACAACGGCGGAGGTCTCCGCATGCAAGCGATGCCGCAGGGTCCGCAGCGCCGCATGCGCGCCAGCCGCCCCGACGGCGTGCAGCGCGAAGCTCGGGTGGAAGGCATGCAGAAGGGCCTGCAGCAGAACATCGACCGTCGCGTGATCGAGGTGCGCTCGTTGGAATCCGACGGCGATCCGCGTGCGATGCTCGAGGAATTGCGCGAGCAACTGCAGCAGATGAAGTCGCAGATGATGAAGATGCGCAAGGATCAGGCCGGAGCCAAGGCGGAGCAGGGCTGATCCATGCTGCCGTGGGTCGTCCTGGGGCTCAGCCTCGAGTTCTCCAGCTTCAGCGATCTCAGCGGACAGGCGCGCGTCCTGCAGGAGCCTCTGCTCCTGGGGCGCGCTCTCGTTGTGCAGGTGCTCGACTCGGACTCCAAAGCGCATCGTGAGCAGGCCGAAGGCTTGGTCAGGCTCAGTCGGCAGTGGAAGGAGGCCGGGATCGACTTCTGCGCGCTGTTCCTGACGCGCGAGGCCTGGAATTCACCATCCGTCGAGTCGCTGCGGAGCTGGAATCTGCCCTACCCCGTGCTGGTGGGACGAGAGAGCGATATCTGGAAGCGCGGCACGATCCTGTTCATCGGGCGTGATGGCAGACTCACGGAGAGCCATGAGGTCCCGCTCACGGATCCGACACCTGCATTCACACAGCTGCTTTCCACATCGACGGCGAGCCCTGAGCCCCTGCTTCGGCATCTGCTGAACGGACCCTGGCGTGATGAGCGCGAGGGCTGGATGCTGTTCTTCGAGCGCAAGGCGAATGGCATCGGCTTTCGCGCCGAGGAGCTGACGCGCTGGGATCGACCCACGTCTCAAGGCAATGTCGCCGAGGGTCTTGTGGAAATCGCCCTGCCGCTCGTGCGCATCCGGAACACGATCTTCTGCTTCGACGAACGCACGCAGAACCTGCTGGATCCGCTCGATCTCAGCCATCGTCTGGTTCCCGGTGCGCGCCCGCGCCTGCCCGTGATCGACGGCGAGGCGCTCGTCGGAGACGAAGCCCTTGTCGCGGCGCTGAAGCACAAGGATGCACTGGTGCGGCGCGAGACCGCCTACCACGCCGTAAGAGGCCTGCAGCGCATGGAAATCGGCCCGGGGGTCGAACCGTGGAGCCTCGTTCAGGATGCGGACCCTGAATGCGCGGCCACAGGCGCGTTTGCAGCGGGAGCCTGCGGGCGCAGCGAGCGGATCGGCGAATTGAGTGCGCTGCTTGAGCACGACAGCGCCATGGTTCGCCGCGAGTGTGTGCGCGCACTGGGACTGTTGGGCTGGACAGCCGAGCAACCGAAGCTGATGCGGCTGGCGAAGGAAGATCTCGACCCGATCGTGCGCCGGCTCGCGGCGGCACCCCCCGCTCCTCCTCCGCGTCCGCCGCGGGATGAGGGCTCAGATCAGGGAGCGGACGGGGACGAACCGCGCTGAATGGCGCTCAAGACCGCCTGCACGAGCAGGGATCGGCCGTTCAGCTCTGGCGCTTGCCGGGCTGCCAGAGCACGTCGCCCTTGCCGTCGTCATTCAGCACGCGGCCAAGCACGAACAGCAGATCGGAAAGCCGATTGAGGTAGCGAATGACCTCGGGGTTCACGCGGCCCGCTTCCTCGGGCAGCGTGGCAAGCTCCGTCACCAAACGCTCTGCGCGACGGCAGACATTGCGCGCCACGTGCATCCATGCAGCCGAGGGATGGCCACCGGGCAGGATGAACGACTTCAGCGGCTGAAGCTTGGCATTCTCGCGGTCGATCAGCTCTTCGATCTTCTGCGTGTAGACCGCAGTGATGCGCAGGCGCGCACCCGCTTCGCCGGGCACGCACAGGTCGGCACCCACGTCAAAGAGGTCGTTCTGGATTTCGACGAGCGCGGTACGGTGCGGCTCGGGCAGGCCCTGAGCCACCGCCAGGCCGAGGAACGCGGACAGCTCATCTACGGTGCCATAGGACGCCACGCGCAGGTGGTGCTTGGGAACGCGGGCTCCGTCGCCGAGGCTGGTGAGGCCCTCGTCGCCGGCCTTGGTGTAGATGCGGTCAAGACGAACCATGGTCGAATCGTTGATGATGGGGTTCGCTCAAGCCCGCGGCAAGGTTGCAGGGATTCCCTAGGTTTCGGGGGACCCGGGCTGGTCCGGCCCCTGATCCTTCTGCTGGCGGGCATCCAGCAGCTCCTGGCGGCGCGCGTTGGGCGGCGCCGGGGGCAGGCCGAGGTCCTTGGGCGTCAGCGTGCTGCCCAGAGCGCGCAGCATCAGATGCCAAGCCCGCGCATCCCGATCCTCCAGCGGAGCCTTGGTGAAGACCCGCTCGATCGAGGCCAGGATGTCGCGTCGCGCGGCCGGTGTTCTGGCCACCTTGTCGCCGAACACATGCTTCAGGTTCGCGACGAGATACTCGCGCGCTTCGCTCCGGATCGGACGGAAGCCGCGCTCGCGCTCGCGCCAGCCGCGGTCGGTGTAAAGCCCCGACAGAACGATGCCGACGGTCATCGCGAGGTTGAGCGAGACATGGTCGCCGGAGGTGCGGATGTGCACCAGCTCATGGCAACGCGACACATCGGCCGTCTCCAGACCCATAGCCTCGTTGCCGAAGACAAGCGCAACGGTCTCCTCGGGGTCGTTGGCGCGCTCCACCAGCACGGGCTGGTATTCACGCCAGTCGCGTCGCAGGCGGTCATCGTGCGTGCGGCCGGTGAATCCGACCACATGCGTGCAGCCTTCCAACGCGGCGGCGAGATCCGGAACGACGACGCACAACTTGTCGATGCCTTCGACTCCGTGCGCCATCTGCTCGAAATCCGGGTGCACGAGCACACACTTGCGAGTGGGCGCGACGATGCGCAGCTCGCAGGGCCCGAAGTTGAGCGCCACGCGGGCGATCATGCCCACATTGCGCGGCCCCGTGGGCCGCATCAGCACGATCCGTTTCATGCCGGCCTCAGGCGCGCCCTTCGCGCGCCAGCTCGAGGAGCACGCTCTCGTATTGCGCCGGATCGGGATTGCCGCCGGAAATCGTGACCGCGATGCGCAGCGGATCCGCCACCGAGCGACCCTGATACAGCTCCGCCGGCAGAGAGCGCGCGGCTGCGGCGGCGTAGGCAGCCGCACCGGCGGGCTCGACCTTGTGGCCCATGCGCACCAGCTCCTTCTGCGCCGCGAAAATCAGCTCGTCCGCGAGCAGTATCGTGCCGTCCAGCGTCGTGGAGCAGATCGCGATGTTGACGCGGCCCGAATAGGAGGGCGTGAGGCCTTGAACCTTGCTGGTGATCTGCGGATGCACCGGCTCGCCCGCGCGCAAGCCGCTCGTCATCGTGGGCGCCCCCGCCGGCTCCGCGCCGAAGATCCGTACCCGTTCGCCGAGTTCCTGACGCACGGCCAGCGATGAGCCTGCCACGAGCCCGCCCCCGCCCACGCATACCAGCAGCACTTCGAGCTCCGGCCACTCGCGCGCGATCTCCAATCCCACCGTGCCGGCACCCTCCAGCGTGCGTTCCGCATCGTAGGGATGCACCAGCACCGCTCCCCGCGCCACACGGCGGGTGACCTCCTCGTCTGCTTCGGCGCGGGTGGGCATCAGCACCACTTCGGCGCCGTTGTCACGGCAGGCCGCGATCTTGTTGGCGTAGGCGTTGGCGGGCATCACGATCGTGGCTGCGACGCCGGCCTGCTTCGCGGCCCAGGCCACGGCCTGACCATGGTTGCCGGAGCTTGCGCACACCACACCCAAGGCGCGCTCGGCAGCCGTCAGCTGCGCGATCTGATTCCACGCTCCGCGCGCCTTGAACGAGCCGGTGGCCTGCGTGTTTTCGAGTTTCGCGCGCAGCTCGACACGCGGATCCCCACAGGGAATGCGTTGCAGCGCCGTGCGATGCACACGCCCGTGGATGCGCTCGAGCGCCTGCGCGCTGCGGATTCCGTCAAAGCGCTGCCATGCTCCGGCCTGTCGCGCGTGCGGATGAAGCTCGGCGGGCATCACCGGCCTGCCTTCGGCTTGCTCTTGGCTTTCACGGGCACGGTCACTTCGTAGAAACGGTCCTTGCGCGTGCCGACCAGCGGCACCGGCTCGGGATAGCCCAGCGCTTCGGTGGAGTACTGCACCAGCCGCGGCGTGAACGGCACACTGACATGGCACTCGCCCTTTTCATTGCTCACGCCCACCTGCCGGCCGTCATGCCAGACGATCACGCCGGCCGCGGGTTTCCTGCGACGACTCTGCTCGCTCTGGAAGCGGTATACCTCGCCGAAACCCTGCGTCAGCTCGATTTCGGCGACGCGCGTGCTGCGCCCCTTCCACTGTTCTTCAATGTTGAAGGCGCGCTCATCGCCGATGGCCGGCGCGTAGCCCGGAACATCGAGGCGCCAGAAAAGCCTGCGCTCAATGGGCAGAGCGCGCAGCAGCGGCTCGGTGATGTTGTCTCCGTACTGGCGCGCAGCCTGCTTGCCGCCGGCGAATTCCAGCGTCAGCGTTCCACGCACGATGATCTGTCCGCTGGAACGGTCGATCGCCCGCACGGCGAGGTCCGCATGCGGGATGGAGTCCAGGATCCGGATGCGCGTCTCCTCGACAGGCGGCTGCAGTTTCTGCATGGGCGGATCCCACTGGAACCAGTCCTGCTTTTCGATCGAGAGCCGGTAGACGTCGACGGGCAGGTCAGGGAATTCAACGAACGCGACCTTGCGGCCGTCCACGTTCTTCCACTGTCCCACTCCGCTGCGCTCGGACCCCGGGCGCAGCGTTCCGTCATCCGGGCGATCCGGGGTCAGCTTGAGCGTGAAATGCGGCTCGTATGTGCCGCTTTCGCTCTCGACGCGCACGCGGATCGGGCCGGCGATCCGGCGCATGCCGACCGTGATGTCCAGCGGATAGCTGTTGCCCACCACGATGGGCAGCGACCTTTCCCACGGCTCAAAGCGCAGCGAGCGTGTCTGAATCGTCGCCTGACAGCCCGGCAGGTGTCCGAAACGATAGCGGCCGTCGGAGTCGCTCTTGGTTTCGCGCGAGAAGCTCAGGCCCGAAGCCCTCAGACCCGTGAGCACCAGTTCCATGCCTTCGACAGGCTCGCCGGCGGAGTCGAGCACGCGGCCTTCGACCTTGGCGCGGGACTCCAGCGTGATGCCGATCGGACTGGGCGCGATGCCGCGTGCGCAGGGAGGAACCTGAGTTGCCTCCCACAGGCCGTCCCGAGTGCGCACTTCGACTCGCTCGGGCTTGTCGCAGCTGATCGGGACGGGACCGAAGCGCACCCAAGGAGGATTGCCCTCGCGCAGCGGAAGCCACTCGCTGACATGGTTCTCCCGCGTGCGAGTGGAGCCGACGCGCAGGCGCACTTCGAGGTCACCCTGCCCGGCCACGCTCTCGGGCAGAGCCATGATGCGGAAGGTCGGACCCGATGCGATCGAAAGCTCGAGCGGGCGGGTCAGCATGTGCGGTTCCAGCGTCCACGGTGCCGGGTGGCGCTTGCGCTCATCGGTATCGATGAACGTGGCCAGCACACGGGCGGCCGGGATGCTCGTCGGCAGCTTGAACTTGCCCTGCGCGTCGGTCGTGACGCGCATCACGGGCAAGGCCTCGTCCTGACCGAGCACCTCGAAGTCGATGCGGAACTCGGGCAGCGGCTGCTTGTCGAACGAATCCACCACGATTCCGCTGACCTGCACCAGGCCATCGGGAATCGGCGCGAGAGGCGCACGCTGACCGCCGCGTGCCAGCAGCGGGTCAAACGAGAGATCGGGCTCGCCGCGGGTGTCCTCATCCGTCGGAGAGTAGTACTCCGGTTCGGAAGGCTGCTCGCCGGGCCCACCCGAAATGGGCTCCTCTGAAATGGGTGGCTCCGGAATCAGGGGCGCGGGGGCGGGCGCGGACACAAACCAAAGCCAGGCGAACAGGCCCAGCAGGCTGGCGATCAGGATCAGGAGCAGGGAGCCGCGCAAGGACATCTCCGACTCATGCTAGCGCAAGCGAGGTGCGCCACGCAGCGGCCCTGCTAATCTCGTGTTCGTCTTGGCACCCCATCCCCTGCCGTTCACTGCGCCCAACCTGCTGGCTCCGATGGAGGGCGTGACGGAACCCTGCTTCCGCGACCTCGTGCTGGCCCGCAATCCGCCGGAGTGCCTGGGGGGGGCCTTCACGGAGTTCGCGAGAGTCATTCAGCTACCGCTGCCGCGGCGCACGCTGCGCGAGCATCTCGGACCGCGCCGCTTTGCAGCCCCTGTCGGCCTGCAGCTGATGGGTGCCGAACCCGAACAGGTGGCCGTCAGTGCCTCGCGAGCCATCGAAGTCGGGGCGCCGCTGGTGGATCTCAACTTCGGCTGCCCGGCCAAGGGTGCGCTCAAGACCTGCGCGGGTTCTGCGCTCCTGCGCAACCCGCGGGCCGTGGAGCAACTCGTTGCGGCCTGTGTGGCAGCGGTCCCCCACGCGCCCGTCACGGCCAAGATCCGGGCAGGTTATGACGACACCAGCCTGCTCGAGGAACTGGCGCGCGCGGCCGAAGAAGGCGGCGCTGCGATGCTCACCGTGCACTGCCGAACGCGCGCGGAAGGCTACTGCGAAGAGGTCGACTGGGGCCGGATCGCGCGCGCTTGTGCCGCCGTCCGCATCCCGGTCTGCGGCAACGGCAGCATCCGCACGACTGCCGACCTGGTCCGCATGCGGCGGGAAACCGGCGCGGCCTATGCCATGGTCGGGCGCGCGGCGCTGGGCAATCCCTGGATCTTCTCGGGCAGGGAGGTCACGCGCGCGGAAGCCGCGGAATTCCTGCTGGAATACGCGCAGGCGCTGCGGGAGCGCTACAAGATGCGCGAAGAGGGCGTTGCGGGCCGCGTGAAGCAACTGCTGGCCTTCTGGAATGCCGGCGGCCTCGTGGCCGACGAGGAACGTCGCTCCTGGCTCGCGGAATCGGAGCCGGGCCGACTGTTCGCTCGGCTTGCCGCGCCGTGAGCGGCGGCGATCGAGCAGGCCGCCGTGTTTTTCTTCTGCCGCAGGAGGATTTTTGTGGCGTCTGCGGCTCCGCTGCAGTGCACAGCCGCTATCATCTGCGGCTCAAACCCTCCCGCATCGCCTCCAACAGCCCAGAGCACGGATCACGCCCATCGATGGCCAGGTGGACCCACCTCGACAGCGAAACCCTCTTCAACATCTCCAAGTGGGGTCTCGGATTCTTCCGGATCAACGACAAGGGCAACGTGGAGGTGCGACCCGAAGGTCCCGATCGGCCGGATCGTCCGGGAATCGACATGGCGGAGCTGCTTGGCCAGATCCTGCGCCGCGGCGTATCGACGCCGATCCTGATGCGCTTTGACGGCATCCTGCGTTCGCGCGTTCGCAACATGAACGAGGCGTTCAACAACGCCCGCAAGGAGTTCAACTACGAGGCGCCCTATCGCGGAGTGTTCCCGATCAAGGTGAACCAGGAGCGCCATGTCGTGGAAGCCCTGCTCTCGGAGGGCGCCAACCACTCGATGGGTCTGGAAGCAGGTTCCAAGCCGGAGCTGATCGCGGTGGTCGCGCTGATGGCCGGACGCGGATCGCTGATGATCTGCAACGGTTACAAGGACGAGGAATACATCGAGATGGCGCTGCTCTCGACCAAGCTCGGCATGACGCCGATCATCGTGGTCGAGAAGTTCAGCGAGATCGAGACCATCCTGCGAGTCTCGAAGGCGCTGGGCATTCGTCCGCGCATGGGCCTTCGCTCCAAGCTCTCGGGCAAGGGCGCGGGACGCTGGCAGGAATCGGGCGGTGACCGCTCGAAGTTCGGCCTCACCACGCGCGAGATCGTGATGATGGTCGAGACGCTGGAGAAGGAAGGCATGCTCGACTGCCTCGAGCTGCTGCACTTCCACCTCGGCTCGCAGATCCCCGAGATCCGCTCGCTCAAGAATGCGCTGCGCGAGGCCACGTATACGCTGGTTTCGCTGACCCGCATGGGCTGCAAGATCAAGTGGTTCGATGTCGGTGGCGGACTGGGCGTTGACTACGACGGATCGTCGACGAGCTTCGAGTCCTCGATGAACTACTCGCTGCAGGAGTACGCCAACGACGTGGTTTACCACCTCGCTCAGGCCTGCGCCGATGCCGAGATCTCCCAGCCCGCGATCGTGACCGAATCCGGCCGCGCGCTGACGGCACACCATGCCGTGCTGGTGACGGAAGTGCTGGGCACCTCCGACTTCAGCTCCGTCGGGATCCCCAGCGGAGCGCGCGAAGAAGAGCACGAGGTCGTGCACCACCTTGCCACGGTCTGCGAGAACGTTACCGCCAAGAACCACCAGGAGAGCTACCACGACGCCGTGCAGCTGCGCGACGAGGCGATGGTGCTCTTCAACGTCGGTCAGATCGGAATGCGTGAGCGCGCGCGCGTTGAGGAGTTCTTCTGGCGCACATGCGAGAAGATCCTGCGCATCACGCGCACCATGGAGTACGTCCCCGATGACCTCGCCAACCTCGAACGGGACATGGCGGATACGTACTTCCTCAACTTCTCGCTGTTCCAGTCGGTGCCGGACTCGTGGGCCATCCACCAACTGTTCCCGATCATGCCGCTGCACCGCCACCTCGAGCAGCCCACGCGGCGCGGCATCCTCGCCGACATCACCTGTGACTCGGACGGCAAGGTGGACCGCTTCATCGACCTGCGCGACGTAAAGCGCACGCTGGAGCTGCACCCGCTGAAGAAGGAAGACCCCTACTACCTCGGCTTCTTCCTCGTGGGCGCCTATCAGGAAATCCTGGGCGACATGCA
>SYGM01000131.1 GCA_005799545.1 Planctomycetia bacterium
CATGGACCCGTAGAACTCCGCTTCCTGTGCCACGGCGGCGCGGCGTTCGCGCGCCTGGTTGGCGTCGATCAGGCCTGAGTTGAGGTCGGCGTCGATGGCCCTCTGCTTGCCGGGCATCGCATCCAGCACGAAACGTGCGGACACTTCGCTGATGCGTCCCGAGCCCTTGGTGATCACGACGAACTGGATGATGATCAGGATCAGGAACACCACCAGGCCGACGCCGAGGCTGTTCCCGCCCATGTACTGACCGAAGGAGTGAATGATGTTGCCGGCCTCGCCCTCGGTGAGGATCAGGCGCGTGCTGGCGACGTTGAGACCAAGGCGCAGCAGGGTTGCGAACAGCAGGATCGTCGGGAAGGTCGACAGCTCCATCGAGCCGCGTGCGTTCATCGTCACCAGCAGAAGCAGCAGCGAGATCGTGATGTTGGCGGCCAACAGCACATCCAGCACCACAACCGGGACCGGGGTGATCAGGGTGATCAGCAGACCGAGCACTCCCAGTCCGATCATCCAGTCGGCATAGCGGCGCAGGAAGTTCCCTGCGCTCTGGGCCGGGGATGCCATCTTCGTTTCCTTGCTCATGGGTCAGGTTCAGCGCGCGAGCGCGCCCTCCTCCTTCACGCGGTAGACGTAGGCGAGCACGGCGGCGACAGCCTGATAGAACTGCTCGGGGATCTCCTCCCCGATGTCGACCTGCGCATGCAGGGCGCGTGCCAGTGGAACGTCCTCGTACAGCAGGATGTCGTGCTCGCGCGCGACTTCCTTGATCTTCTGTGCCACGGCATCGACGCCCTTGGCCACCACGTACGGCGCCGAGCGGCGACCCTTGGCGTCTTCCTGGTCGTAGGCCAGCGCCACGGCGTAGTGGGTCGGGGTGGTGACCACCACGGTGGCCTTCGGCACGTCCTGCATCATGCGACCACGTGCCCGCTCGCGCTGCATCGCGCGAATGCGCGCCTTGATGTGCGGATCGCCTTCCGTGTTCTTCAGCTCGTCGCGCACTTCCTTCTTGCTCATGCGCAGGTCGCGCTCATGGCGGAAGCGTTGCCAGGCGAAATCACCCACCGCGATCGCTGCGGCCACGATCAAGGCCGCCAGACAGCAGCGCAGCAGCACCATCCCGATCGCCGCCAGCACGGGTCCCAGCTCCGAGTCGTGCAACGCCACGATCGAGGGAATCTGCTGCCAGGCCACGATCGCGACCACCGCGCTGATCAGCGTGATCTTCAGCAGCGCGCTTGCCGTGCGCACCACCGACTGGAGGCTGAATATGCGCTGCATACCGGCCACCGGGTTGAGGCGCGAAGGATTCCATTCGATCGCCTTAGGCGTGATCTGGAACCCGATCTGGGCGTAGGAGACAAGTAGGCCGATCGCGAAGAGCGGCACGATCAGTGCTAGCGCCTGCCAGCCAAGCGCCTGTGCGGCATCCAGCAGCAAACCGCTGCTGCCCGTGATGGTCAGCTCGCCGGCGCCCCGCTGTCCGACATCCACCAGCGAACCGGCAACCAGCGCGCCGGCGCCTTGGGCCATCCAAGCTCCTGCGACCACCACGACTAGGATCGCGGCGGCCAGCATGGCCACAGAACCCAACTCCGTGGAGATCGCGACCTGCCCCTGTTCGCGGGCTTCGTCACGACGCCGTGGCGTCGCTTCCTCTGTTTTTTCTTCGCGATCGACTTCTTCCGCCATGGTTCAGCCTCCCAGGGCGTCCAGAACGCCTTCGATGCCGCCGATCACGTGGCGGTGCAGCCCGGTCAGGGCGGGTGCGAGGAAGGGAGCCGTCACCAGCATCGCCAGCAGGCCAATGCCGATGCGGATGGAGTAACCGACGTCCATCACGTTCAGCTGCGGCACGAAGCGGGCGAGAATGCCCACCAGCAGAGACGCGATGAACAGCAGGATCATCACGGGCGCGGCGAAGGCGATTCCGGCCGCGAAGGTCTGCGAGAAGAGCGACTGCGCCGTCCAGGCCAGATTGCCCGACAGTTCGAGCTTGCCGACGGGTGCCCGCTCGAAGGAGGCCTGCAGCGACTGAAGGATCAGCTGGTGGCCGTTGAGCGCAAGGAACACCAGGAAGAAGAAGACCTCGTAGATCTGAGCGATGACCGGAGTCGCCGTACCCGTGTTGGGATCGACCACCGTCGCCATGTTGAAACCCATGTCCTGACCGATCATCTCGCCACCCACGCGCACCGCGACCAGAACTGCCTGCAGCGTGAATCCGAGGAAGATGCCGATCAGCACCTCGCGCAGCACCAGACAACCGAACTCGACCGGCGCCGGGGAGTGATTGAGGGGCTCGCCACCCACGCCGTAGAGCAGAAACGAGACCGCGAAGATCATGGCGACCTTCCAGCCCGCAAAGCCCGTCTGCATGCCGAACAGCGGCGATGACACCACCAGCGCACTCGTGCGCGCGAGGTAGAGGCAGAAGGCTTCCAACGTGCCGGGAGGGAGTTCCATGTTCAGGACAGGCCGAAGCTCACAAGGCGCGAGAAGACGCTGTGCGTGTACTCGACGAGGATGCGCAGCGCCGGAGCCAGCAGCAGCAGGCACACCAGCAGCACCGCGAGCATCTTCGGCACGAGGCTCAGGGTCTGCTCCTGCACGCTCGTCAGGGCCTGAAACAGGCTGACTCCGATGCCGACCACGAGGCCGACCAGCAGCACGGGACCCGCCACCAGCAGCACGGTGACGATCATCTCCCGAGCCAGCTCGGTGATCGTCAGATCCATTCCGTTCACGGAGAGCAGCATGGCAACCTCAGGTCGTGACGAAGGAGGTAACGAGCGATTCGCACACGAGGTGCCAACCGTCGACGAGCACGAAGACGAGGATCTTGAACGGTGTCGAGATCATCACCGGCGGGAGCATGAACATGCCCATCGAGAGCAGGATGCTCGACACGATCAGGTCGATGACCAGGAAGGGCAGGAAGAGCAGGAAGCCCATCTGGAAGGCGGTCTTGAGCTCGGAGAGCACGAAAGCCGGCACGATCACGCGCGCAGGCAGCTCGAGCTCATTGCCCTTTTCCGGCATCTCGAGCTTTGCCATGTCGGCGAAGAGCTCAAGCTCGCTCGTACGCGTGTTGGCGACGAGGAAGACCGAGAGCTGGTCCCAGGCCTTCCCGCCCGCTTGTTCTAGCGTCAACTGGCCGTTCTGGTACGGCTGATAGGCTTGTTCGTAGATGCGCGTGCCCACCGGCGCCATGACGAAGGTCGTCAGGAACAGCGCCAGACCCAGGATCACGGGGTTGGGCGGCAGCTCGTTGACTGAGAGCGCGCGTCGCACGAAGGACAGCACGATCACGATGCGCGTAAAGCTCGTGATCGTCACCAGCACTGCGGGCAGCAGCGTCAGGATCGTCAGCAGCACGGCGATCTCGACGGCCGTGGCGGCCCGCGAGCTCTCCTCCGGCGCGATCGGAATGCCACCGGGCAGTCCGCCGCCTTCGAAGGCCGGCAGCGGCCCAAGCGCCTGTGCGCCGGCAAGACCGGCGAGACACAGGGGCGCCAGGATGCTGAGCCAATGTCGCAACTTCATGACTTCACCTCCGACTGATTCCACGAGTGGCGCGCACGGCCGAGTGCTTCGAGGAAGGCGAGCTTGTCGGCCTTGCGGGGCTCGGCGGACGCCTGCCCTTCTGCGTTGACCCGATCGATCTCCGCGATCAGCGAGACTTCCTTCTCCCCCAGACCCAACGCGAAGACGCGGTCGTAGCAGCGCACGACCGCAACGCGTTGCTTGCCCCCCAAGGGCATCACATCGAGCATCTGCAGCGAGCGTGCTGCCGCCCGCGTCCGCAGGGCTCCGCCCACGAGACGCTTGAATCCCCAAGCGAGGCCGAGGATGGCGAGCAGGAGCATCCCGCAGACCATCAGATAGCGCGTGAGGTCGGGACCGCCGGCCCCGAGGGGCTCGGACGTCTCGCGCGCTCCGAGGAGCATCAGCATCGGGTGAAGATTCATGGCGCTGCTACAGGAGCAACGTCCGTGCCAACCTTCACAACCGCCGAGATCACGCCCTTTTGAGGGCATACCGCGTCCTTGTGTGTCGAGTCCTTCGACACCTGTCGAGAATCTCGACAGACACTGCTCCCTTTGCCGGAACTCGTCCGGGCCCCGGGTTTCAAGCGGAACCGAGGCTACCCCCCCCGCTTCAGAGCCCTAACGCCGTTCCGACAAGTCGCTGCGGCCCCCTTCGCAGCGGCAAGGGCAAAGTCCAGGCGCGCTCGATTGTCGGGATGGCCTAGCGCCATCGGCCTGCATGCTGTTCGCGGTGCTCCATGGGCATGCAGGGAGTCGTTACGAAGGACTCCCCCAATCGGCAAGGACGCCATCACCCCTGATTCCTCGCACATTTTCCGGGACTTTGAGTCCCGACACGGGGAGCAGTATCACCCTCGAATGTCGCAGGATCCCCCGGCGTCGGCTTCGGGGAGATTGGCTCGCAGGTGCTGCCGGAGCTGTTGCGACTGCTGGATCTCCTGCGCGATCCGCTCCTGCTGCCGGGCGAGCGCATCGGTGGTCATGGCCTGCAGGCGCATCAGCTGCGCGAGTGACTGTCGCGTCTCCTCCGGCAGCGTTGGCGTCGTCTCCGACCGTTCCAGCGTGTTCATCAGCTCCGCGACATGCCCTGAGCAATACTCCACCAACTCATCCATCCGCTGGTGCGCATGCGCACCGTCATCAATCAGCAGCAGCAACTCCGCCAGATCGCGCTGGTGCTGCGCAAGCAGCTCTTCGAGCGTCCGGTTCACAGCTGGGTGGCCTGATGGACTTCAACGGACTTCCAGGCATCCAGCAGCGAACGCAGGACTCTGCGCGCGTTCGAAAGGCCGGAGCATTCCTGCGAAAGATAGGCTTGCGAAAGCTCGTGCTGGCAGTATTCGTAGAGGCGGTCGAGTTCCTGACCGACCTCGGGCGCGACGGAGACATCGAGGCTGGCGCGCAGCTCCGAAACGATGGCTTCCGTGCGGCTGATCCAGTGCCCGCGCAGCTTGAAGTCACCCTCGCTGGTCGCGAGTTCCGCACGGTCGAGGAATCGCAGCGCGCCCTCGTAGAGCATGCGCACGATCTTGATCGGGGGGGCGTTCTCGATGGAGGCCTGCTTGTAGGCCTGAGCGGCATTGTGGGTGTTCATGGCTGGCTTACATCAGTCCGGTGAGAGCGGCCTGCAGGGAAGCGCCCTGCGAGTTGAGACCGCCCATCACCTCTTCGAGCTTGGTGAAGCGTGCAATCAGCGTTTCCTGAAACTTCGCGACCTGTGCTTCCTTGGCCGCGATGTCCTTGGACAGCTTGGAGATCGAGGTGTTGTATGTCTCGCTGCGGGTGTCAAAGATGCCCTTGAGCACATTGCCGCCCTGCCCCGTGTACGTCTTCATCATCTTGTCGATGGCGCGGTCGAGGCTGGCGGCCAGGCCGCTGTCGGCCGTGATGTCGGTGTAGTACGCGGGCGTGTTCTGGGCCGCGCCACCGTTGCTGAATCCGTCGACGTCGGCAAAAAGGTCGGCAAACGCATCAATGTTCGTGGCGAGCTTGCTGTCGAGCTTGGTGTTGTCGATTTCGAGAGTCCCATTGGTCTTCGACTTGATGCCGACCAACGAGAGCATGGAGTAGCCCTCGGTATCGTTGGCCACGGTGGTCTGCGAAACTCCGAACAGCGCCTGGCGTATATCACCCATCACCGACTTCAGGATCGAGTCGCCGAAGAGATCGCCGCCGGCGCCCGATTCCTGATTGTATGAGTTCTGCTTGTTCACGAACTCGATCAGCTTGTTGTACGTGTCGACGAAGTCCTTGAGCTTGGTCTTGATGACTTCGGTGTTCGGATCCACGGCGACCGTGATCGTCTTGGTGGGGTCTGCTGCCTGCAGCTGCAGATCAAGACCTGTGATCACATCACCGAAGTCGTTGTCTTCGCGGACAATCGTCAGGCCGTCGATCACGGCTTCAGCGTCGCTGCCCACCGTAATGTTGTTTGGGCTCTGAGCCACGCCGGCACCGTTGGGTCCCGCCGTGTTGATGTTGAGGCCGGCAATGTTGTTCGTCAGGCCGGTGATCCGGTTGCCGGCTCCGCTCTCGGTAGCGGTCAGCACCAGCTGGTAGGAAGGGCTGGTGCTCGTGCCGGCGTTGACTACCGACGCGGTGACCTTGCCCTGCCCGGCCGTGTTGATGTCCGCGGCAATCTGCTCGAGGCTGGAGTCGTTCGCAACCGTGGTGACGCTGATGTTGGTGCCTCCCACGCTGAAGCTGATTTGCTGACCGTCCACCGTCGCCAGATTCGCCGTCTTGCTCGCGACGCCGTCAAAGGCCCAGCGATCGACTGCGGCCAGCTTGTTGACTGTCACCGTGTGGACCCCCTCCGTTGCCGCACCGCTGGCACTGACGCTGAGGAAGCCCTCGAGGCTTGCACTGGCCTTGAACGAGAGGAAGTCCGACTTGGTGGCAAGCGTCTTGGCCTTCGTCTGCAGGTCCTTGACGAGACCCTTGAACGTGCCGAGCGTGGAGAGCTTGTCCTGAAAGGTCTCCTTCTTCGCTTCGAGGAGCTTGATGGGCAAGCCCTCCAGCGTGACAAGCTTCTGAATCAGGGCGCTGCTGTCGATGCCGCTTGCCAGTCCGCTGAAGCTGATGCCGGTTCCGTTGATGGCCATGGAGTTCTCCGTTGTTGTTATCGGAAGGGTCGCGAGGCTGGCTTAGCGCCTTGTCTGTCTGCAGAGAGGGTCGGGAATTTCTTTCCACCGGAAAAACAACGAGGTCCCGCAGTTGCGGGACCCGTTGTTCTCTGAGGGCCAGGGGCGGCCCTCATTCGGGGTCACTGGAGCAGGCTCAGGGCGAGCTGGGGCTGGACGTTGGCCTGCGACAGGATCGACACAGCGGCCTGCTGGAGGATCGAGTTGCGGGTCAGGTCAGCGGTTTCCTTCGCGACGTCCACGTCGCGGATACGCGACTCGGCGGCAGCGAGGTTCTCACGGGCGCTCTGGATCGACGCGTATGCCGAACCGAGGCGGTTCTGGGCAGCACCCATCGCACCACGAGCCGTGTTGACGGTGTCGATGGCCGCGTCGATGTCGGCGAGCGCCGCAGCGCCGCCGCCGGCCGCCGTCACGTCGATGGTGTCGACTCCGAGCGTCGTCGTCGAGGTGTCCTGCAGCGTGATGTCGATCGTTTCGCCCGAATCCAGGCCGACCTGAATCGAAGCAGAGGCGGTCGAACCGTCGAGCAGCGCGATGTTGTTGAACTCGGTCGAGCTGGAGATGCGATCGAGCTCTTCGGTGAGCTGATCCATTTCCGTGTCGATCGTGGTCAGGTCGGTCGCGCTGAGCGTACCGTTGGAGGCCTGCATGGCCAGTTCCCGCATACGCGTCAGGATGTTGCTCGCTTCGTTCAGCGCACCTTCGGCGGTCTGAACCAGCGAGATGCCGTCCTGGGCGTTGCGGCCAGCCGCATCGTAAGAGCGGATCTGCGAGCGCATGCGCTCGCTGATGCCCAGACCGGCGGCATCGTCAGCGGCCGTCGCGATGCGCAGGCCGGACGAAAGACGGGCGTAGTTGCCTTGGAGGCGGCCCGTCACGGAGTTGAGGTTGCGCTGCGCGGTGAGCGAAGCGACGTTGGTATTGACACGAAGTCCCATGTTGCGTTCCTTGGAAAGAAATCACGGTCAATGCACACATTGGTGCATCCCAGAGTCAGTTCTTGTTGCCGGATGTCGAGTAAGGATCGCGGGTGGGCGGCATGTGTTGGCACGACGACATGCGCTTTCCCGGGTGTGCACGATCCGCTCGACATCCACCGGACTCGGGATGTTCTGCGTTACCCGGCTGGTCCTGATGCAGGCTGCCTGACGCTCCGCGGGGCACGTGTGCGATCAGCAGCCGCACCCAGGAGGATTCGGCGATCGCATTTGCGGAGCATCCTGCAATGACGCGCGGATTGCGCGTTCATCAGGGCGGGTTCTGAATAAGAAAGAGCTCGAGCTGCGGTTGAGAGGTTCGCTGCAGGTGGGAGGACCGCCTCACGACGGCCCCCCCATTTCAGCGATCGGCACTAGAGGCCGAGTTCCGTCAACCTTGGAGCAGGCTCAGGGCGATTTGCGGTTGCGTGTTGGCCTGTTGCAGGACCGACACGGCCGCTTGTTGCATGATGGAGTTGCGGGTCAGGTCCGCCGTTTCGTTGGCGACATCCACGTCGCGGATGCGGCTTTCGGCGGACGAGAGGTTCTCGCGGGCGTTGGCGATGCTCGCCACCGCGCTCTGCAGGCGGTTCTGGGCTGCGCCCATTTCACCGCGGCTGGTGTTGACCGTGTCGATGGCGGTGTCGATCGCGCCCAGGGCTGCGGCTGCACCGGCTGCTGTGGTCAGGTCGACCGCGTTGACCGCCAAGGTCGTCGTCGACGTGTCCTGCAGGGTGATGTCGATGATCTCACCTGAGTTGATGCCGACCTGGATCGAGGCGGTGGCCGTCGAGCCGTCAAGAAGCGCGATGCCGTTGAATTCGGTCGAGGAGGAGATACGGTCGAGTTCCTCGACGAGCTGATCGACTTCGGCGTCGATCGTGGTACGGTCGGTTGTGCTGAGGGTGCCGTTGGAGGCTTGGATGGCCAGCTCCCGCATGCGCGACAGGATGTTGCTCACCTCGTTCATCGCGCCTTCCGCAGTCTGGACCAGCGAGATGCCGTCCTGAGCATTGCGGCCGGCGGCCGAGTACGAGCGGATCTGCGAGCGCATGCGCTCCGAGATCGCCAGACCGGCGGCATCATCCGCAGCGGTGGCGATGCGCAGGCCCGAGGACAGGCGGGTGTAGTTGCCTTGCAGGCGGCCGGTCACCGTCGACAGGTTGCGCTGCGCGGTGAGAGAGGCAATGTTGGTGTTGACACGAAGTCCCATGACGATTTTCCTTTGTTTCCCGGTCTCTAGTGGTTCGCTGAGGTTGTCCGCACCCCGGTAAAGCGCGGACACCGGGGTTCTCGGAGGCTGCGCGCGGCGCATGAGCGGGTTCGGCGGATTTCCTGCGATCAGGCCTCCGTCGGAAGAAGATTCCAACTCCTGCGCAACTGCCCCCTTTATTCCTGGCTCGCCGGAGGCTCGAATGGCCTCATGGCCTCAATACTCGTCGTCGATGACGATCGCGGAGCCCGCGGCAGCCTTTCGGCGCTCTCGCGGGCGTTGGGCCATGAGACCATGGAGGCCGAAGATGCGGAGCAGGGCCTCAACCTGTGCTCACGTACATCTGTGGATGTCGTGCTGCTCGATCTGCACTTGCCCGGTCGCAGCGGCCTGGAGGCGCTGCCCGACTATCTGAATCTGGCCGGTCATCCGGGCGTGATCATGCTCACCGGACTTGCGGACATTCCCACGGCCGTATCCGCAATGCGCGCCGGAGCGAGCGACTTCCTTGAGAAGCCGATCCAGCTCGAAACGCTGGAGCGCTCGTTGACGCGACTGCTCGCCGGTCGTTCGGTGCTGAAGGAGCGCGATCGGCTGCGCGGCGAGGTGGCCCGGCTCTGCGCTGGCCCCATGCTGGGCCGCTCGCGCATGATTCTGCAGGTTTCCCAGACCATCGATCGGGTGGCGGCAACGCCCCGCACCACCGTGCTCATCATCGGCGAATCCGGGGTAGGCAAGGAGTTGGTTGCGCGCTCGGTGCATGAACGTTCCGCACGATCGAGCGGTCCTTTCGTCGCGCTCAACTGCGCAGCGCTGGCTGAAGGCATGCTCGAGGCCGAACTGTTCGGTTACGAGGGAGGAGCTTTCACCGGTGCGCTGCCCAAGGGCAAGGAAGGTCTGATCGCCGCCGCCGAAGGCGGCTCGCTGTTCCTGGACGAGATCGGTGAACTGCCGCTTGATCTGCAGGCAAAGCTGCTGCGTGTGCTGCAGGAGCGCACATATCGCCGCATCGGCGCGCCCTCCGATCGCCGGATGGACGTCCGCATCCTCGCTTCCACCAATCGTGATCTGGAACAGATGATCACACAGGGGCGTTTCCGCGAGGATCTGTTCTACCGCCTCAATGTGATGTCGATTCGCGTGCCCGCATTGCGTGAGCGGCCGGAAGACATCCCGCTGCTCGCCGAACATTTCGTGGCGCAATTCCGCGTCGAACTCGGACGAGGCCCTCTGCGGATCGCGCCTGGGGCGATGCAGCGCATCCTCGCCTGGCGCTGGCCGGGCAATGTGCGGGAGTTGCGCAATGCCATGGAGCGCGCCGTATTGATGTGCGATGGTGAAGAATTGCGACCGGAGCACGTTTTCCCCTCCGGTGACCACCCTGTGACGCAGGGATCGGTCGAACCGGACGGAGATCGCTCGCTGCGGGCGATGGAACGGCGTTTGATCTCCAGGGTCCTGGAGGAAGTTCAGGGCAACCGCAGCGAGGCGGCGCGGATTCTGGGCGTCAACCGGGCGACGCTTTACAACAAGCTCAAGGCTTACGAGCTGTCCTGAGGCGGATACGGCTCCCCTTGCCGTCTCGAGCTCGCCGAAGCGGCGCAGTGGACTCCATCGGACGCCTGGCCGGGCGGTGAAGGGTGCCCCTTCAATAGTCAGACGGTGTCGCCTCCTAGACCTCGCGTATTTCCTGAAACTTCGAGTCCCGGGACGGGGAGCAGTCTCCCCTGAACCCCCTTTCCAGGCCCCTCCAGCGGGGTTTTTCCCGTACCTGGAAAGAAGTTCCGGAAAGAACCGCCGGGAGGTAAAGCCTTTCCGGGTTCCTGTCGACACAGGCGGTGGAAGCAAGTTCCACCATGTCTCTCTCCGCACCCAAGCCCCTGCGCATCCTGCTCGCCGACAACGACGGTGCCGCGATGCAGACGATCGCTTCGGCCCTGCGTCGCCGCGGTCATCAGGTTCAGGTCACCGACTGCATCGAGGCCGCCTCGAACACGGATGCGGAAGTGCTGGTCTGCGATCTTCCGCTCGCGCTTCAGGCTCTGGAGTGCCTGCGCCAACGCGGAGTCGCAACGCGCGCGATCGTCCTGGCGGAACGCCCGACGAGTGATGACTGCCGTCAGGTTGCGGCACTGGGCGCGCTCGAAGTGCTCGCCAAGCCCTTCCGGCTGGGCGAACTGGTGCGCGCGATCGAAACACCTGCGGCACCCCTCCCCCAGCGCACGAACAGCGCGGCGGGCGCGCTGCTGGAGCGCAGCTACCGTGCCATGCCCGGCGCGGCGGTTCAGGCGGCACGCGATGTCAGTGCGGTGGCCCTGCGCTGCGGCGTGGGTCCTGCGACGCGTGCACGCATCGGTTCGGCGATCGCCGAAATCGTCGAGAATGCCTGCACGCACGGTTATGCCGGCGGTGAGGGCACGATCGAACTGGCGGCGCGCTTTGAGCGCGCGGATCTGCTGATCACGATCCGCGACGCGGGTTGCGGCTTTGATGCCACTTTGGACAACACGGATCCCACGGCCGAGACCCGCGGCATCGCCCGCGCGCGCGCTCTGGCCGAGGAAATCGGCATCGAGAGCACCCCCGGCGTCGGCACGCGTGTTGAGCTCGTCTTCCGCACCAGCCACGTCGGCTTCGACGAGAACGGCGCGGTTGACCTCTCCGATCACGACTTCTTCACCCCGGAACTGGCCCGTCGCGTGCTCGAGGCTCTCGAGCTCGATCCGCGCGGCCAGGTCTTCGAGCTGTCCCCTGCGCTGGCCGTCGTCGTCGGACGCCTGCTGAGCGCGCAGGTGGGCATGCCCGATCGCAACGCGGAGGTGCGTCGCTGACCATGAGCGCGGAGCAGACCAGCACCAAGCCCAGGACCGCGTCGGAAGACGAGGATCTGTTCGATTTCCCCGTCATCGAGATGAAGCTCGAGGGCGAGGCCGAGCCGCGTTCGCCCATGCCCGCGGCCAAGCCCGCTGCGGCTGAGGGCGGCGCCGGCGCCGTGCTGGGTGCGCATGCCCCCGCCGCGCATGCCCCCGCCGCGCATGCCTCCGGTGCGCAGGCAGCGAGTGCGACGGCAGCCCCCTCGGCAGCCGCTGCAACGGCCGATTCGGCAGCCGCAACAACGACGGCGACGACAGCCAGCGCTTCCAAGACTTCACCGGTGGTCACCTCCACTGCCGCTGCCGCCGGCACCGCTGCACAACCCGAGTCCCCCGCCCGCACGACGCAGACCCTGCGTCCCCTGCTGATCGGACTCGCGGTCTTCGCCCTGATCAATCTCGTCTGCATGGCCTTCTTGTGGAACGCAAGCCAATCGCTCCAGCAGGGCCTCGAACAACTGCGTCACAGCGCGGCGCAGATTCCTCAGGCCGCGCCGGCGCAGCAGACCGCGCAAGCCGATGCTCCGGTCAGCACGACTCCCGCGCAGGCCCCCGCTCCCGTTCTCGCGCCGATGGAATCCTTCGATGCGACGGCCCTGCGTCTCGCCCGCGAAGAGATCCGCACCGGTAACTCGGGTGCCGCGCGCCGTCGCCTTGCCCAGCTGCTCGCGGTGATCGACCGTGTCGATCCGCAACAGCGCGCGGGCGTGGAAGCCGATGCCCTCTATCTCAGCGCCCAGGCGCTCGAGGCCGAACTCCAGCAGCGTCAGGGAGGCAAGCCGTGATCTTCACCGCCCTGCTGCTCGGTTGCCTTGCTGCGCAGGATTCCGCGGCACAGTTCCCGTCCACTCATCTGCGCGCGCGCATGAGCGATGGTCAGCTTCTGATCAGCGCGGATTGCGTGGGCGTGGATCCGCGCGCGCTGATGATGGAACTCGCACAACTCTCGCAACGCGAGCTCGTCGGCGCGCAGGCGCTGCCGCCGGCCCAGCCGCTGACCCTCGCATTCACCGACCGACCGCTCAACTGGACGGCGCAGACGCTCGCCAACAGCGCCGGCTGGCATGCGCAGGTCCGCGCGGACCGCATCCAGATAACCAATGAGGATCTCGGCCGTCTGGAGATCGCCGAGCTCGAAACGCGTGTCCAGGCCGCGGCTTTGCGCGCACTCAAGGCCAACTCGACCCACCGCGACGCGCCGCGCGCAGAGCTGACGCTGGGCGACATTCAGCAGGGCCACGGCAACCTGCAGGCGGCTCTTGGCCACTTCCGTGCCGCGATCGAGCGCGATCCCAACGGAGCTCTGGCGCCCAAGGCACTGATGCGCGCAGGCAACACGCACGCGCGCCTCGGACAACACGCTCAGGCGATCGAGTGCTTCTCGACGGTCGTGGGTCACCCCCACGCCCGCGAAGAGCAGGCTGGTGCCCGACTGGAACTGACGCGCGCGATCGCCGCGAACGGTGACGGCACGCAAGCGCTGTTCCTGCTCGACTCGCTCGACAGAACGTCGCCGGCCGTCAGCGACGAAGAGCGCCAGACGCGCGAGTACGTGCGTGCACTCGCCAGCCTGCGCGCCGATCACCGTGCGGAGGCGCTGGAAGCACTGACCCGTGCGGAGCAGCAAGGCATCCGTCCGGAATGGGCCCTGACCGCTCACCAGCTGCGCGCAGAAGTGCTCGCCCACTTCGGTCGCAACGCGGATGCCGCCGTGGCCTGGCTGGCCGTCGGCAAGCACACCACCGGCGATGCGCAGGCTCAGGCCTGGATTCACGCCGCCGAGCAGAGCCTGCTCGCCGGCGATGCGGTGGGCGTGTTCATGATTCAGCGTCTGGCGAAAGATAGCACCGCTGCGGCCGCGCTGGCGGCTCACGCCGAGCAGGCACGCAAGCAGCTCGGACTGGGTTCGCACATCGATGGTGCCGCGGGTGATCTGCTCGAGATCGCCTGGCGCGCGATGGAAGCCGGCCGCGCTCAACAGGCGGTCGCTGCGCTGGAACAGGCCTATCCCCTGCGCGAGCAGCGCGATCCGGATTCGCGACTCGATCTGGTGCTGCTGTATGCGCGCGCTCTGGGCGCCAACGCCCAACTGGATCGCGCGCTCGAAGTGCTGCGCCTGGAGGGCCAAGGCGTCACCGATCGCGCGGTGCTCGATCGCCTGTGCCACACGGCGGGAACCCTTCTGGAAAACGCCGGCCGTCATGCGGAGGCCTTCGAGGCCTTCGGAGGAAAGCTCTGATGCTCAAGTATCAATCCGTTCTCGCGGCTGCTGCGGGTGCACTGCTGCTCGTCCCCACTTTTGCCACGCAGGAACAGGGCGTCGGCGGTCTCGAGCGCTCGCTCAATGAGACGATCCGCGCGCTGGAAGCTCTGGCGGGCATCCAGCAGGGCGTGGAGCAGCGCGCGCCCAACGCCGTGGCGCTGGTGCTGCAGGCAACCGAGCCTGCGCAGGCGGATGCCAAGGCGCGCGATGCGCAACTCGTCACGCTGCGCGATGAAGTCAACCGCCTGCAGGGCGTCGCCGATCGCATGGCGAGCCCCGCTGTGCAGCCCGAAGTGCTGGCGGACCTGCTGCAGGCCCAGCCGGAGCAGGCCAAGCGCCTGAGCGTGAGCACGGGCCTCTCGACGCAGGATCGCGGCGCCTTGGCCGTCGGCGCGGCCGGCACAGGTATGAACAACTCCACCGTCCTCCCGAGTGCGCCGGTGGCGACCGTCTATACCGAAGCAGACACCATTCGTCAGGCCCAGACTCTCTACAAGAGCGGCCGCTATGCGGACTGCGTCGTCTTCCTCGACGGCAAGAATGCCGATCTGGAAGCGGTCTGGTGGCGCGCGCGCGCCCTCGAGCAGCTGAAGCGCTGGCCCGAGGCCATCGACGGCTACAAGCAGGCCTCCGGCTCGAAGGACGCGGTGCTGGCCCGTCGCGCCAAGCAGGATCTCGAGTTCCTGCAGTGGAAGCGCGACTACCAACTCAAGAAGAACGAAGTGGCCGGCACGAGCGGCCAGAAGGACAGCCAGTGAGCGAGCCCATCGTTCAATCCGCCGGTACGAGCGCTGATCTGGAGCTGGGCGAAGTGCTGAACTCGCTCTCCTCCATCTCGGAGAGCCTGCTGGAAAGCTACACGCTGCTCGCGGAGCGCGCCCGCGCTCTCGAGGGCGAGCTCGCCACCAAGAACGCGGAACTCGAGCGCAAGGTGCTCGAAGCCGAGGCGATGCGCGCGCACCTGGAGACGGTGCTGGGCGCTCTGCCGACGGGAGTCGTCGTGCGCGATGGCGCCGGCCGCATCGTGCGCGTCAATCCGGCCGTCTGTGCGATTCTGGAGACGACCGAGCAGGAACTTCTGGAGCACAACGGTCACCCCGAGCTGCTCGGGCACGAGGCCATCGGGCAGGCCCGCGAGATTCAGCTGGCCGGCGGCCACTCGCGCATCGTGGAGCAGCGCTGGACGGACTTCCACACCGCCAGCGGTGTCTCCGGCTCGGTGGAGCTGGTCGACGACCGCACGGATTACGCGCACCTGACCGAACGCCTGCACAGCGTCGACAAGCTGGCCGCTCTGGGCAGCATGGCCTCGGGCATCGCGCACGAGATCCGCAACCCGATGAACGCCGTGCGTGGATACGCCGAGCTCTTCCGTCGCGAGTTTGACGCCGAATCGCGCCAGGGCAAGTGGGCCTCGAAGATCTGCGAAGGCGTGGATGAGGCCGACACGATCATCTCGAACATGCTGAGCTTCGGCTCGCCCGAGAAGCTCCGCCGCGACCGCGTCTGCGCAGCCGAACTCGTCGAGAGCGCGATCGAACTCGCCCAGCGCTCCATCCCCGCCGGCGTCAAGCAGAGCCTGTGGAGCATCCAGTCCAGCGTGGACTGCCCCGACTTCCAGGCCGACCACATCAAGCTGCGTCAGGCGCTGCGCAACCTCGTTGCGAACGCGATCCAGGCCCAGCCCGAAGGCGGTCAGGTCCACATCACCTGCGCACTGCACGCGGGCGAGATCGTGTTCGACATCTGCGACGCCGGTCCGGGCATCCCCGCGGATCTGCGCCGGCGCGTTGTCGATCCGTTCTTCACCACGCGAGCCGAAGGCACCGGCCTCGGACTCGCTCTCGTGCACACGATCGCCGAACTACACGGCGGTCGCCTCGAAGTGTCCCCCGCGCCTGCGCCTGCCCATCTGGGCGGCGGAGCGCAACTGATCCTCAAAGTCCCCTACCACAACTGCAAGTGAGCCGAACGATGTCGATCCAAAGCATCATGATCGTTGATGATGACAAGCTGAGCCGCGAATTCCTGATCGAGGCTGTGACCCAGCTGGGTTACAAGGCGATCGAGGCGAAGAGCGGTGCGGAGGCCCTCGACAAGGCCCGCCAGAGCACTCCGGACCTGATGATCACGGATCTGCGCATGCCCGGCATGGACGGCATCGAGCTGGTCAGGTCGATGCGCAGCCAGCACCCCGACCTGCCCGCCGTTCTCGTGACCGCTCAGGGCACGCTGGAGTCGGCTGTTCAGGCTCTGCGCAGCGGTGCCGCGGACTTCCTGCTGAAGCCTTGCACGCCGGACGCCATCGAAGTTGTCATCGAGCGCATCGACCGCACCACGCGTCTGGTACGTGAAAATCAGTACCTGCGCAGCGAGTTCGTCGGCGAAGGCGCCCCCAGCATCATCGGTGATAGCCCGTTGATGGCCGAGACCCTGCGTAATGCCGCGCGCATCGCCCGCTCGAAGGGTACGGTGCTGATCACCGGCGAGAGCGGTACGGGCAAGGAGAAGATCGCCCAGTACATCCACCAGAACAGCCCGCGCGCCAACGGTCCGTTCATCCGCGTCAACTGTGCGGCCCTTTCGGAGCAGCTCCTGGAGAGCGAGCTCTTCGGCCACGAGCGTGGTGCCTTCACCGGCGCGCACAAGACCCGTGAAGGTCGCTTCGAGCTCGCCGAC
>SYGM01000132.1 GCA_005799545.1 Planctomycetia bacterium
CCGGGATCTGCAGCACATCGACCACTTCCGCCGCCGGAGCGCACTGCTCGCGCTCGTGCACATCGGTCAGCACGGGGATCGAGTGGCGCGTGCGGATCTCGGCCAGCCACTCCAGTCCGTCGAGGCCCGGACCGCGCACGGCCGACACCGAGGAACGGTTGGCCTTGTCGAAGCTCGACTTGAAGATCAGCGGCACGCCCCGCGCCGTGCAGATCTCGACCAGCGCGTGCGCCACCTCGGATGAGAGTGCGCGCGACTCGAGCACGCAGGGACCGGCGATCAGGAACAACTGCGGGCCGCCGAAGCTCTTGCCGGCGATCTGGATCTGGGGGCGTTGGGCGCTCATGCTAACTCAAGAGGGTACGAGCAGGGTGCGTTGCTGCGCCAGCACTTCGGCGCCGAAGGGGGTCCAACCGGCGGCATCGCCGTCGATCTGGCAGGGGATGGGGTTTGCGGATTCCACGCGCAGACACCGCGCACGCACGCGTTGGCAGGCTCCGCCGGGCAGGCCGCGGGTCAAGGCGCGCAGCTGATGGCGCATCAGCCCCGCACGCGAGCAGTGCTCGAACAGATAGACCTCGAATTGCCCGTCGTCGAGCGCGCGGTCGGGTGAAAGCACGCGCAGGCCCGCGTAGTGGACGATGTTCGAGAACAGCACCCAGCCGTAGCGGCCCGGCAGGCGGTTTCCGTCGATTTCGACCCCGAGTTGCGGCTCGCGCCAGGAGCGGAACACCTCCCAGCCTGCCGCCACCCAGGTCAGCTTGCGGATCGAGCCTTGGCGGCGGCGCTCGAGCGCGTGGACGACCGCGGCGTCAAAGCCGATGCCGCTCACGAGAAACGAGAGCCGCCGGCCTTCGGATGTGTGCACGGCGGCGAGATCGATGCGCTGGAGCCGATGCGAGCGGATCAGCCGCAGCGCGCCGGCGGCCTCGCGCGGCAACTGCAGATCGAGCCCCAGCACGTTCGCGGTGCCCTGGGGCAGCACCAGCACCGGCACGGGATCGCGCTCGAGCCCTTCGAAGACCTCGCGCACGGTCCCGTCGCCGCCGATCGCCACCACCAGCTCCGCCCGCTCACGCTGTGCGGACAGATGCTTGCGCGCATCATGCCGCGCGCCGGTGGCGTGGACCCGTACCTCTGCGCCCTCGGCTCGCAGGAGCGCTGCCAGTCGTTCCGCGGTGCTCAGAGCGCGGCCCGAGCCGGCGATCGGATTGACCACCAGCTCGATCTGGCGGAAAGGCAGCGCGCTCATGCAGGGCGAGAGAATAGCTCTTGCGGGGCGGGTGCAGGAACATGCAAGCTGGAACCCGCGCGTGAAGATCCTGATCACTGGCAGCAGCGGCTTTCTCGGCGTGCACGTGCAGCGTGCGGCGCTGGAGCGGGGCCATGAAGTGCTGGCCGCGGCGCGCAGCCGCGGCCCGCTGTGGCTGGAGGGCGTGCTGCAGCGGCCCTTTGATGCGGAACGCGAGTCGGGTGAGCTGCTCCTGAGCGTGCTGCGGCCCGATGCGGTCATTTCCTGTGCGGCCCTCAGCTCGATCCGCCTGTGCGAGGAGCAGCGCGCGCTCGCGCAGCGCATCAATCGGGATCTGCCGCGGGAACTGGCGCGCGAGACGCGCCGCGCAGAGACGCGGCTGGTGCACGTCTCGACCGATCTGGTCTTCGATGGCAAGCACACGCCGCAGGGCGGCTATGCGGAGGATGCACAGCCCAATCCTCTGTCCGGGTACGGACGCAGCAAGCAGCTCGGCGAGCGCGCGGTGCTCGAGGCCGATCCGGCAGCGCTCGTGGTGCGCGTGCCGCTGCTCAGCGGCGAGTCCTACGGTCGGGGTCGCGGTGCGCGCGATTCGCTGCTGGCGGCGGTGGCGTGCGGGGAACAGCCGGTGTGCTTCGAAGACGAGTGGCGCACGCCGATCGATGTGCAGGTCGTCGCGCTGCGCCTGGTGGAGTGGGCCGAGGACGCGACGCTGCGCGGATATGCGCATCTGGCGGGTCCGGAGCGCCTCTCGCGCCATGAGCTGGGGCTGCGCGTCCTCGCGGAAGCCGGCCTGTCTGCGGAACGCATCCGCAATGGCACTCGCGCCGGTCTGGGGATGGAGCACGAGCGGCCGCGCGATGTCTCGCTCGCCTGCACGCGCGGAGCGGTGCCGGTGTGAAGCCGAGCCTGGCCGTGTGTCTGCTGGGTCTTGTCGGCTGCACAAGCAGCGCGCCGCTGGGACGCGAGGAACTGCTGGTGCACTGGGCCGTCGTGCAGCCGGATGCGAAACAATGTCAGGCGCTTGCGCTGCTGGCGCGGCTCCCAGCCGCGGCGGAGCACCAGAGCGGCTGGACCTATGACGAGGGCGGCGCGCGCGAGCGCCTGCACGTGCGCTTCACGGCTGAGCCCATGCGCGTGCAGCTGGGCAGTGCCGCGACGCTGCCGCTGGGGCCGGAGTTCGACAATCGCATCGCCGTGGAGCGCGGCACGCAGCCGGAGAGCTATGCGCTGCGCTGGGATCTCTCCAGGGCCGGCATGGATGGCCGGCTGGAGGCCAGAACCGAGCTCGCGCCGCGCGAGGAGCTCTTCTACTTCAGCATTCCGCCGCGGGGCAGTGCGGAGCCTGTGCTGCTGATCTTCCTCGCGCTGCACGGGCCGGCACTGGATGCGGCGCCCAAGCGCCGCTCTTGCTGCCCGGAAGAGCGCGGACAGAGTGAGCGCTGATCAGGGCCGGCCCTGATCAGGCTGCGATTTCTTGACGCGTGCCGACGCGGTCGTTGAAGTGGCGTGTCCGCCATGGAACTTTCGACACGCTTCAACCCCAAGGAATTCGAGCAGCGCATCTACGCCGACTGGATGGCAAAGGGCTGCTTCACGCCCGGTCCCGTGCGCGAGGGCGAGAAGACCTTCACGATCATGATCCCGCCGCCCAACGTGACGGGAGTCCTGCACATGGGGCACGCGCTCAACGGCACGATTCAGGATGTGGTGAGTCGCCACAAGCGCATGCAGGGCTACACCGCTCTGTGGCTGCCGGGCACGGACCACGCCGGCATCGCCACGCAGGCGGTCGTCGAGAAGAAGCTCTACGAGACCGAGAAGAAGACACGCAACGATCTGGGACGCGAGGCGTTTCTCGCCAAGGTCTGGGAGTGGAAGGAAGAGCACGGCAACTACATCCTCGAGCAGTACCGGCGTCTGGGCGCCTCCTGCGACTGGACGCGCACGCAGTTCACGATGGATCCCAACCTCTCGCGCGCTGTGCGCGAGAGCTTCGTGCGCCTGTGGGAAAAGGGCCTCATCTACCGCGGCGCGCGCCTCGTCAACTGGGACTGCGTGCTGGAGACGGCGGTTTCCGACGACGAAATCGAGTATGTGCCCCGCAAGGACAAGCTCTACCAGCTGCGCTATCCGGTGAAGGGGCGTGATGGCGAGTTCGTCACGGTCGCGACCACGCGTCCGGAGA
>SYGM01000133.1 GCA_005799545.1 Planctomycetia bacterium
AGAAGGCCGAGAAGGCCGAGAAGGCCGAGAAGGCCGAGAAGGCCGAGAAGGCCGAGAAGGCCGAGAAGGCCGAGAAGAAGCGCTGAAAAGCTCCCCCGCAGGTGCGCGGCGCAGCGGACAATGCCTGACATGTCCCTGCGCCGCGATCTTTTGGCCCTCTGCATTCCGGTTCTTTCCGCCGGTGTGATGGCTGCTGGCGGCTTCGCGCTGATCCAGGGCACGAACGTCACACCCGCCGAGCACGCTGTCTGGTACCCCAATGGACGCCTGCGCAGCGTCGAGTGGCGCAGCTGTATGGGTCGTGACGGGCTTTGTCTCTACTGGCATCCCGATGGCGCACTGGATCAGCAACGCAGCGCGATCTATCGGCCGGTGGGAGTGCCGCTGGCGATCCCTGCACACATCGTCGCCGATGCGCAGCCCGTCGCCGATGCGCGTTTGCAGCTCGAGACGCGCCTGTTGCGTGAGTCGATGCAGCGGTTTGCCGCGCAGCATGAGCGCATGCCCTCGGGGCTTGTGGAGCTGCGCGATGCAGGCCTGTTGGCGGGGTCCCGCTCCGTGCCGCGGGATCCGTTCGGTCAGCCTTGGCTGTACGTGGCTGAGACTCCGCTCAAGCCCGCTCGTCTGGAGTCGCAGGCGGCCGAGCTGGTATGTGAGTTCGTTGGGGGAGCTCCCGCCTGTCAGTGGCGCAGAGCTCCCTGAACCCGATCACCACTCGTTGGGTTGGCGCGCGCCGAGGCCGGGGCCGTACACGATCGCGTTGGAAAGCAGACGCATCGTGCCCCGGAACCAGCCGCGGAACTCGGGCGCGCAGGCAAACAGGATCACCTGTCCATTGCCCATGCGCTCGACCGTGCAGTATGCCCCGTCACCAAGGCGCTCGCGCGCTTCCGGCCAGACCAGACCCGACAGGCGCACGCGGGGGGCGGCTGCCAATCGCACCGGCGTGTGCACCGGCAGGCTGCTCAGCAGCACGCTCGAGCCCTCGTAGTACACCGGCAGTTCCGCGCCGCAGCCGAAGGTCAGCCAATGATCGAGATTGTTCTCACCCCGCAGCAGCGCACCGCGCGGCGAGAACGTGCGCGCCCACTCGTCCCAGCGCGCGAGTTCCTCATCGCTGCGTCCGGGCTTGGATTCCTCAGGGCTCACGGGCTGCGGCTCCTTGTCGCCGAAGACCAGCCCCGCATCGACGCTGTGCTGTCCTGCGCTGCGCTCGCGCTGCACCGCTTCGCGATAGCGCGGCAGTTCCTTCAGGGCGGTGGACCGATCGACGACGCTCGTCAGGCCGATGCCGGCGGAAATGATCGCCGATGCGGAGGCCCCCGAAGCGATCAGCGTGCCGCCGCCTTCAACCCAGGCGCGCAGCTGCTCGGCGTTTTCCTTCAGCAGCGTGCCCACGCCTCCGCCTTCAGGCACCACCAGCACGTTGTACTTGCGCAGGTCGTAGCCGCCGAGTT
This sequence comes from Planctomycetia bacterium, assembly GCA_005799545.1. Taxonomy (GTDB): domain Bacteria; phylum Planctomycetota; class UBA1135; order UBA1135; genus SYGM01. Next base: position 1,458 of record SYGM01000133.1, read on the forward strand.
CCTGGGCGTTGACCTGCGAGCAGGGCAGGCCCAGCCGCGTGTCGATGAGGTGCCAGCTGTGCCCGAAGGAGTCGGTGCTGATGGGGGCGTTGGAAAGCAGGCCGACGCGCGGACGCGCCAGCAGTGCGAACTTGCCGCCGCCCAGATCCGGCCCGGAATCCATGCTGCGAGCGGTGCCCGCGGCAAAGGCCCGGACGCCAGCGCGGACCGCTGCGCGCTCGACCTTGCCGGCGACATCGGTGCCGTTCTCATGCCGGCGAACCAGCAGGCTGCCGCGCTTCAGGCGTGCGATCGGCTGCGCATCGACGGCCGCGCTCGCCGCGCTCCAGATGGCGAAGGGTTCCTCCGCGATCTCCACGCGCAGTCCCAGTTCCATCGCTTCCACGGCGAAGCGCACGGCCGAGTCGTCCTGTCCGTCGACGGCCCAGCCATACACCGGCAATTCCGCCGGAGTCAGTGCGACAACACCGCCCATGGATTCATCCCAGCGACTCAACCGCTCGGACTTCACCTCACCCAGCTGCGCCCAACAGGCCTCGAGATCGTAGGCGTGGGCCGGAGACCAGGCGGTCACGTCATAGGCCTTGGACTGCTGCTTGCGCTCCAACTCCTTGCGCTCCCGATCGAGCGAGCCCTGGTCGTAGCGCGGATCGAAGGACAGGAAGTCGAGCACCATCGCACCCAGCGGCTGGCGGGCGTGGATCACCAGTGCGCCTTTGGGGAATTCCATCGTCTCGAGCCGGCCGGAAAGCAGCGCGTCGACGTGCTGAGCGCGCACAGACTCCTGCGTGCGCCACACTTCGAGTCCTTGCTGCATCAGGCGCTCGATCAGCTCGCGCTCGCGCGACGGATGGCGGCCGGGAATCAGGACGAAGCTCCGTTCGGACCCGGGCGCGTCCTTGGACAGTGCGCGTTGGCGCGACTCTAGATACCCGCGCAGCAGCGCCTCACGGTTCTTGAACAGCGTGACCGTGTTGGCGACGGCGCTGACCGCTTGATGATGCACTGCCTCGCGGTAGGTCGCGATCTCGCCCGAGGCCCGGCGCAGGGCCTGACCGTGGAAGCGCGCCTGCTCATAGAGGATGCCGACAGCGCCCTGATAGCTGCCCCAGGAATCGGTGTAGCCCGGGTACCAGGAATCCGCCCACTCGCGCGTGTAGTAGCTCCAGCCGTAGCGGTCGAAGGCACCGGCTTGATCGGCAGCGAAGACCGGCCACCACTTGAGCGTGTGGCGCGGGAAATTCGGAGTCAGCGGATCCGTGGCCGGGTAGAAGAGATAGGTGTCCAGCCCGCCCATCTCGTGGGCATCCACGAGCAGTTGCGGCCTGTATTTGCGGATCGCAGCCCAGCGTGCTCGTGTTTCCGGCTGCGTGCCCCACAGCCAATCCCGATTCATGTCGAACAGGAAGTGATTCCCGCGTCCGTACGGCCAGCGTCCGCGCTGCATCGCATCCGGATCGAGATTGGGCACATAGCCGGCACCCTGCACGAGCTGCGAAAGAATACGCTCGCGTCCATCCGGGTTCTGGCAGGGATCGATCACGATCACGGTCTGCTCCAGCAGCGCGAGCACATCCGCGCCCGTGCCGGCGGCAAAGTGCCAAGCCGTCGCCAACGCCGAGTCCGAGCCGGACATCTCATCGCCGTGGATGCTGTGGCCCAGCCAGGCCACCGCCGGTGATTGCCTGACGATCCGCTCCAACTCGGCATCAGCGACACCACGCGGATCGGCCAGCTTGCCGAGATCAGCGAGGATCGAGTCCAGTCGCTGCAGGTTGGCCGGCGCGCTGATCACGAACAGCACCAGCTCCCGTCCTTCGTGCGTCCGACCGAAGACCTCTTCGCGCATGCGCTGGTTGTCCTTCGCCATCGCGCGCAGCGCGGTGAGGATCTCGTGATGGTGCGCCGTGAAGCTGCCGAGCGGCTGGCGCAGCAGCTTGTCGGGATGAGGCACTGCGGGATCGTGCGTGGTGCCGGGGAAGAAAGGCTCCTGCGGCAGTTCGCGGGCAGCATCGCCGAAACGCAGCGAGGGTTCCTCGCGCGGCGTCTGGGTGGCCCGAGTCGAGGCCGAAGCAGGGGCGGGGGCGGGGGAGAGGGAGGGGGGCAGGGCGCAGCCGATCAGGGCAGCCGCCGCCAACACACAGGGGGCACAGAACAGCATGGGGGGGAGTCTAGCGAGCGGGGAGCTTTGGTAGGATGCGCCGCGGGAGGGCCCCTAGCTCAGTCGGTTAGAGCTGGCGACTCATAATCGCTTGGGCGCAGGTTCGAGGCCTGCGGGGCCCACCTTCCTAGTATCTGCTGGTCATTGTAAGGAAATCGCAATTAGGCGGGCGGGGCAGCCGGGCGGCGGAGCCTTGTGGATCACGGCGGAGGGATACAATGATGGACTCCTGAACCCCTCCCCGATGCCAAGCGACACCCCCCTGCGGCCGATCGATTCCGACCCACCTCGACAGGGGGCGCGGCACTCATGAGCGCCCAAGCCACTGCCAAGCCCGCCGCGGATGGCCACCTGCGGCAACTGACCCCGCTGCTCGTCTGGGCCGTCGTCTTCTGCGACATCGGTACCAGCGTTTTCTATGTGCCGGGTCTGCTCTACCGCAACCCGCATGTCGGCGACCTCGCGCCCCTGTTCGTCAGCGCGACCTTCATCGGGTTCCTGTTGCTGGCTTACAAGTATGTCGAGATTTGCTGGCGAATCCCGGACGGCGGCGGCGTCGTCAACATCGCCAATATGGCGTTCACCCCTGTGGTGGCGTGCCTCGGCGGCCTCTTCATCTCGGTCTCGTACTTCCTGACCTCGGCAATCTCCTCGATCGCGGGCATTCACTATCTTTCCAGCCTTTTTCCCGTGCTGGAGCACCATGTGGTGGCGCTCTCGGTGGCGTCCCTGCTGCTGCTGGCGATCGTGAACACCGTGGGCATCCGAGAGAGCGCAGGGCTGGCACTGCTGCTCGCCACAGCCTCGTTCATCACGAGTTGCACGGCGGTCGTGATGATCGTGACGCATCTCCAGCCCGAGGAATGGAGCCGCGTTTGGGAGAACCTTGCACAGGTCAAGGATGTCAGCGGGACGACGTTCCTCGTCGGCTTTTCGTTGGCTTGGCTGGCCTTCTCAGGGCTCGAGGCGATCAGCCAGCTGAGCCCCGCGATGAAGCTGCCGATCAAGGCCTCCGCGACCCGCGGCATGATCTACGTCGTGGTGGCCATGTTCGCCACCTCGCCGTTCCTGACACTGTTCGCCATCGCGCTGCTGCCGGTGGAGATCAAGGTGGGCGAAGGGGAGAAGCTGATCTCGGCCCTGGGTCAGGCCTATGGCGGGAATTGGCTGATGACCGCCATCGTGCTTTCGGGCTCTGCGTTGCTGCTGCTCGCCGCGAATACGGCGATCATCGGCTGCTACCACGTCTTCATCGCGCTGTCGGATCGGGGCTTCCTGCCCTCGACGATCGCCATGCGCAACCGCCGCTTCGGCACTCCGCAGCTGGCGATCCTTGTGGCCACGCTGGTGCCGATCATCGTGATCTACTTTGCGCGGGGCGACATGGATCTGCTCGGCGATCTGTACGCCTTCGGACTGCTGGGAGCGTTCGGACTCAGCTCCGCCGGCCTCGATGTGATCCGCTGGCGCGAGGGGCAGCGCGGCGCACGCGTGTGGATCGGTATCGCCACCACGGTCATGGTCGTCGTGGCGTGGATGGTCAATCTGTACATGAAGCCCAACTCCACGCTGATCGGCACGCTGCTGGTCGCCGTGGGCGCCATCATCGCCGTGGGGACCCGGCGCAAGTGGTTCAGTGATCTGCTGTACCAGATGCCGTTCGTCGCCAAGGTCGCGCCGACACGCATCCAGGAGGGCGAGGCTCAGCTCGAGGACGATCAGGCGCTGGAGATCCTAAGCCTCAATCAGGCCGAGTCGATCGCGCAGCTCTATCCGTCCAAAACCATGATTGCCATCCGGGCACACAATCCCGGGCTGCTGAGCGAGGCGATCTCGCGGGAAAAGGGCTTGGGCGGGCGCACGGTCTACGCCCTCTATGTCGAGGAATACACCGGCCTTTTCGTGGGCTCCGCCAACCGCAAGCCGGCTCAGGAAGGCATCGAGGCGCTCAAGCTCTCCGTGCGGGCTGGCGAAGCCGAGGGGATGATGGTCATCCCCGTGTACACGGTCTCATGGAATGCGGTGGAGGGCATCAAGCGCGCCGCAGAGTCGCTGGATGTCTCCGCCATCATGATCGGTGCGACGCAACGCACCACGATCTACCACCTCTTGCGAGGGCACGTGCTCGCAGGTCTCACCAAGCGCCTGCCGCCGGGCATCCGACTCCTGATCTATGGCTGAAACCGCGACGCAATCGTCATTCCTCACGGATCACTGGGGCATGTGGGCCCTCTTCGTGGTCCTCATTCTCGGCGTGATGGTGGTGGATCTGGGCATCTTCCACAAGAAGCAGCACGAGGTCAGTGTCAAGGAAGCCCTCGGCTGGACGGCTGTCTGGGTCACACTGGGACTGGCTTTCAATCTGCTCATCTGGTGGCAGGTCGACCGTCCGGCTCTCGAAGCGGCCGGTCCTGCCGGCTACACGCCGCTCTGGCCGCAGTATCTGACCTGCTACATCACCGAGTACGCGCTCTCGGTCGACAACATCTTCGTCTTTCTGGTCATCTTCACCTACTTCGCCGTGCCGGCGGAGAGTCAGCACCGCGTGCTGTTCTGGGGTGTGCTGGGGGCGATGTTCTTTCGCGGCGTGTTCCTGCTGACCGGGGTGGCGCTGATCGAGCGCTTCCACTGGACGATCTGGATACTGGCGGGAATCCTGATCCTGACCGGGCTCAAGCTGCTCTTCTCCAAGGACGAGCAGATGGAGCCGGAGAAGAATCTGGTCCTGCGACTTGTGCGGCGCTTCATCCCCGTCACCAATCACTACGAAGGTTCGAAGTTCTTCGTACGGACAGCGGGCCGTCTGCATGCGACACCGTTGTTCCTGACGCTGCTGGTGATCGAGACCACGGACATCCTGTTTGCGGTCGACTCGGTTCCTGCCGCGCTGGGCATCAGCCAGAACACCTTCGTGCTCTACACCTCGAACATCTTCGCCATCATGGGCCTGCGGTCGCTGTTCTTTGCGGTCGCCGGGCTCCTGAAGTATCTGCACTACCTCAAGATCGGCCTTTCGCTGATCCTGGTGTTCGTAGGTACGAAGATGATCCTGCCTCTCATGGGCGGAGCCAAGATCCCGGTGGAACTCTCTCTGGCTGTCGTCGGTGGAATTCTCGTGCTGGCCGTGATCGCTTCCGTGATCCGTGCCCGCATGGTCCCTGAGGAGTCGAACTCATGAGCATTGTCGTCGGTACCGATTTCAGCGCTGCCTCCGCCGAGACGCTGCGTGCTGCGGCCGCTTGGGCCAAGCGCACGAACGAAAAGCTGGTGGTCGTGCATGCCACGGGGCTGGAAGGCACGGGCCTCGTGCAGCCAGGCAGCGCACTCGATCAGGTCGAGCGCGCCCTTTTGGGGCGTCTGGAAGGCGAAGTGTCGAGCGCGCGCGGCATGGGAGCCGAGACCGATGGCGAGCTGCTGCATGGCGACAGCGATGCGACGCTGGTGGCCCGCGCCGGCCACTGCACCGCTGCCCTTCTGGCCGTCGGCGCCGTGGGGCGTCGCGGCTTCGCGAACTGGCTGCTGGGTTCGACGGCCGACCGCGTGGCACGCTCGAGTCGCCGTCCGGTGCTGGTGGTGCGCGCTGCGCTGCCGCTTGAGGACTGGCTTTCCGGCAAGCGCACGCTCAAGGTCGCGGTGGCCTTTGATCGCACGCCGACAGCGCAGGCGGCGCTGCAGTGGGCCATGGGGCTGGAAAAGCTCGGTCGCATCGAACTGTCCCTGCTGCACAGCTACTCGCTCGCAGAAGAGCACCGCCGCCGCAAGATCGCCGGCCCGCTGCCGATCGGTCAGGTGGATCCGGCGGTGACGAATGATCTGGGGCGAGAGCTCGCCGATGCCGCGCGTGCTGCGGGCTGCGCGCAGCCGAAGCTGCTCGTCGAGGGCACGCTCGGTCGCGCCAGCGACGGCGTGTGCCAGATGGCGCGGGCGCAGGGCGCGGATCTGGTGGTCGTGGGCAATCACCACCATCAGGGCCTGCTGCGGGCCTGGCACGGTTCGGTGTCTCAGGGCGTGATCGAGCACTGCCACACGAATGTGGCCTCGATCAGCGTCAGCACCTGACAGCCGTCTTCGACCGCGATTGGATCGCAGCGAGCGTTCCGTCCCACAAGCCGATGCGGGCCTGCAGGGCGCGCACGGCCGCGTCCGTAGCCTGACGCCAGCTCTCGTCGCTGTTTCCGCAGACTTCCAGCAGCAGCTGCTGAGACAGTGGGCCGTGCGATCCTGAGTCCACCTCGATGTGGCGCTCGAGGTACAGCTGGTACAGCGAGTAGCGGCCGGGGAAACGGGCCGCGAGATCCGCGACCAGCCGGCGGAACATGTCCGGAACCAGCTCCTCGCGTCCCAGCGTGAAGAACGCCGCGATCACGGGCAACGAACCGGTATCGAGCGCGCCGAAGGTCTTTTCCACGAAAGCGCGCGAGGCCTGGGGTACGGGGAGGCTGGCCAGCGCAGTGCGCACAGGCACGCCACGCTGAACGGCCGCGACGAAAGTCTCGATCCCTTGAGTCTGGGCGCCGGAGGCGCGCATCGCCTCGAGGTAGAGCTCGTAATGGCTGAGGATTCCGCGCTCGCCCAGATCGTCCGACTCCTCGCCGACGACGATCTCGTTCACGAAGCGACGCACGGCGGGGGAGCCGCGCGGAACCCAAACCGGCTCCACGCAGGTCAGATGGCGCTGCAGGGCCTTGAGCAGGCACATGAAGTCCCAGACGGCGAAGACATGGTGTTCCAGGAACACATGCAGGCTCTCCTCGTCACGGACGGAGGTGTAGAGCGGATTCTTCAGCAGGCGCTCACGGACGGGGGCGATCTCAGCCAGCAGGGTCTGGTAGCGTGCGGAGGTCATCGGAGGGGGTGGCCTAAGGACTAGCCTATCCTGAATCGGAGCCGGCAGGGGCTCAACCAGAGAAAGTACGGTCCCCGTCAGGCCGTGGATGCGCCCGAGCTCTCGCCCCGCTCGATCCAGGCCGCACAGACCACATCACCCATCACATTGACCACCGTCCGGCCCATGTCGAGCAGCCGATCGACCCCAAGGATGATGGCGATGCCGTCGGGGGGCACGCCCACCTGCGCCATCACGATCATGATCAGGGGCAGCGAGCCTCCCGGGACGCCTGCGGCGCCGATCGCGGAAAAGACGCACAGCAGCACCACGACGGCCTGCTGGGCCAGCGTCAGTTCGATTCCGAATACCTGGGCCACGAAGAGCACCACGGCGCCCTCGAAGAGCGCCGTGCCGTTCATGTTCATCGTCGCGCCCAGCGGGAGCACGAAGCCCGCCACCGAGGGTCGCACGCCCAGCTCGGATTGCGCGATGCGGATCGAGGTCGGCAGGGTTGCGTTGCTCGAGGAAGTGGAGAGCGCCGTGCCGACGATCGGCATGGCCTTGCGCATGAACTCGATCGGACTGCGCTTGCACAGCACGCGGATCAGCAGCGGGAACAGCCCCAGCAGCAGGATCAGGTAGCCGGCGATCACGAGCGCCATGTACATCGCCAGCTTGCCCAGCAGATCAAAGCCGAACTTCGCGATCACCGAGAAGATCAGGCAGAAGACCGCGTAGGGCGCGAGCTTCATCGCGAAGCCCACGATCGTCACCATCGCGCCGCCAACGGTCTCCATCCATTCGACCATGCGCTCGCGCCGGCCCTTCTCGGCCAGCGTCAGAGCGCAGCCCATCAGCAGCGCAAAGACGATCACAGGCAGCATGTCCATGCTCACCACGGCCTGCAGCACGTTGCGCGGCAGGAACATGTTGAGCAGCTTGTTGGCTCCGTCGAGCACGCTGGTGAAGTTCTGGGCTTCGGCCTTGGCCTGCAGCGCAGCGGCATCGGATCCGTACTGCGTCATCAGGGCTTCCTTGGTTGCGGCGTCGAAGCCCGCTCCCGGCTGGAAGGTGTTGAGCAGCGTCAGTCCGATCACAACCGAGATGGCCGTGGTGCCCAGAAAGAACAGCAGCGTCTTGCCGCCGATGCGCCCGAGCTTGCTGAGATCGCCCAGCCCGGCGACGCCCACGACCAGGGACGTGAAGACGAGCGGCACCACAACAAGGAACAGCAACCGCAGGAAGATCTGGCCGATCGGGTGAGCCACGCCGTCTGCCAGCACGTTGACCCACTCGCGGGCGGCTGGGGAGCCAGCCGCGAGGCTGTTCGCAAGCCCGCCGGCCAGTGCGCCCAGAACGAGGCCCAGCAATACCTTGCGGTGCAGGGAAGGATCCGAGGTGGGAGCGCTCATGGGCGCCTCATGCTACTTTTGCTCTTGCCCCCCCGCCATGAGTCTGGCCCTCTTCGCGCTGTGTTTCATCGTCGTCCTGTTTCTCGGCCACCGTCTCTACGGCGGCTGGGTGGCACGACAGCTGCGGCTGGATGATCAGCGTCGTACGCCGGCGCACACGCATGCGGATGGCGTGGACTATGTTGCCACGCCGCCCTTCTATCTGTTCGCGCAGCATTTCTCGGCCATCGCGGCCGCGGGTCCGATCGCGGGGCCGATCCTGGCCTGTCAGAGCTTCGGCTGGCTGCCCTGCCTGCTGTGGATCGTCTTCGGTGTGATTTTCGTGGGCGCTGTGCACGATTTTTCCGCGCTGGTCGCCTCGCTGCGGCACGGCGGCACCTCGATCGCGGAGATCACGCGCGAACGACTCGGCACGGCGCAGGGCCGCGCGATGATGGCTTTCATCTGGATCGCGCTGGTGTACGTGATCGTCGCCTTCACCGACATCACTGCCGGTTCCTTCGTGCAGGGCACCGATGAACTCGAGGCCGGAGGAACGAGCTTCAATCCGGGCGGCGCCGTTGCGGCTGCCAGCGTGTTGTACCTGCTGCTCTCGGTGATGATGGGGCTGGTGCAGCGCTTCTTCGCGCCACCCCTGTGGCTGGTGACGGTTGTCTTCGTGCCCGCGACGTTCGCCCTGGCCTGGGCAGGCACGCACCTTTCGCACTGGCTGATCTTTGACGGGCTGACCTGGTCGCTCGCGATCCTCGCGTATTGCTGCATCGCTTCGGTGACGCCGGTGTGGCTCCTGCTGCAGCCGCGCGGATATCTGGGCGGTTTCGTGCTGTATTCCGCGATCGCCATTGGCGTGATCGGAATGCTGTTCGGCGGCTATGAGGTGCGCCAGCCGGCCTTCACCGGATTCGATGCCGGCGGCGCGACCGGCGCGCTGATGCCGTTCCTGTTCGTGACGATCGCCTGCGGGGCCTGCTCGGGATTCCACGGGCTGGTGTGCTCCGGCACGACCAGCAAGCAGATCGATCGCGAGAGCCATTCCCACACGGTCGGTTACGGAGCGATGCTGGCAGAGGGTTTCGTGGCGGTGATTGCGTTGGTGACGATCGTGATCTTCACGCGTGAAGAGATCGCGGGCATGAAACCCGGAGCCATCTACGGACGCGGCATCGGTGAGTTCCTGACGCTTCTGATCGGACGCGAGAACCTGCCGTTCGCGATCACCTTCGGCGCGATGGCCTTCTCGACCTTCGTGTTCGACACGCTGGACGTCGCCACCCGACTCGGCCGCTATCTCGTGCAGGAACTGATCGGCCGGCACGGGATCTTCTGGGCAAGCATGGGGGTGTTGCTGACGATCGGGCCGGCGGCCCTGATGCTCGTGTCTGCCGGCTCCGGCGGTTACCTCAAGTTCTGGACGCTGTTCGGTGCCTCCAATCAGCTGCTGGCGGCGCTCACGCTGCTCTCGATCGCCGTCTGGATGAAGAGCCAGGGTCGTACGGCCTGGTTCCTGATCCTGCCGATGAGCGGGCTGCTGGTGACGACGCTGTGGGCGCTGGGCAGCCTGACGCTTTCCAACTGGCGGGCGGCGCAGGGCCTTGATGCGGCCATGGGCAACGCGCTGGCGGCTGCGGCGCTGATGGCGTTGGCGCTGTTTCTGGTGGTCAGCGGCCTGCGCCGCGGCAGCCGGCTGTCCGCCTGAGGCTCAAGCTGGCGGGTTGCGCGGAACCAAGCCGCCCCGTGCCGGTTACACTCCTCCTTCTGATCCCCCCGACCTCCCTTTCAAGGAATCCCATGAAGCCGTTCTTGGCACTGTCCCTGTGTCTGATCGCCGGAGGTACCGCCCTCCAGACCGACTATTCCAAGCCGCGTTCGCTGCGCATCGAGTCGGAGCTGACGATGAGCAATGAGATCGTCGAGATGTCGATGGAGCGCGATGGCGAGCCCGTGGACATGCCCAACATGGGCGGGGGAAGCGAAACCACCTACAGCATGGTGTTCGTTGATGAACTGCTGGAGAGCAAGGACAACACTCCCAAGAAGCTCAAGCGCCACTTCGAGAAGGTCGGCGGCAAGGCCACGATGAGCATGGGCGATCAGTCCAACGACAGCGAGATCGAGAGCCCCTTCGAGGGTGCTGTGGTCGTGATGGACGGCACCGGCGACGAACTCAAGTTCGAGTTCGAGTCCGGCAGCGAACCGGACCACGAGGAAGCGCTCAAGAATCACAAGCTGACGCTCTCCCTCGACGGCCTGCTGCCCGATGGCGAGGTTGAGAAGGATGCCAGCTGGGATCTGGAGAAGGACGCCATCCTTGCGGCGCTGGGCCTCGACATGACGCGCACCTACTTCCCGCCCCCGCAGCGCGACAGCGCCGGCGGTGGTGAAGGCGGCGGTCGCGGCCGCGGAATGCGCGGCATGGGCCGCATGGGCGCCGGGCCGCTCGGCCAGGCCGAGTGGGAAGGTAAGGCCAAGCTGATCAGTCTCGAGGAGGAACTCGACGGCGAGAAGGTCGCCAAGGTTGAGATCAAGATCGAGGCCAAGGGCACGATGGAAGATCCCCAGATGGGCGGCGGTGGCCGTCGTCAGCGGATGTTGGAACCCACTGCGGTTCTGCCCGAGACGACCTACAGCGCCGAGGGCGAGGGCTTCCTCTACTTCTCGGTTGCGGACAAGCGCCCGGTCAAATTCGAGCTGGAAGGCAAGAGCGAGACGGAGTCGAACCGCGAGATGACGCGTCAGGAGAGCACGATGAAGATGCACTCCAAGAGCGCGGGCAAGTTCTCGATCAAGGTCGGCATCGCCAAGGAAGAAGCCAAGGCCGAGAGCAAGGAAGAGAAGAAGTAACGCTTTTCTTCAGAGAACACATCAGGGCTGGTGTCTTCGCCAAGGCGGAGGCACCAGCCTTCGTTTTGCATCGCTGCTGCGGGCGATGTTGTCGCTGTGCGGGTCTGCTTGGGTGAAGTCGCGATCCCACAGTTGGCAGGTCACCTGCTTGTGCTTCTGGTCGAGACCCTCGCAGTAGTTGGTGAACAGGCAGCGGCGCACCTCGTTTTCGCGGCCCAGCTCGATCTTGCGCCACCAGTCAGGATCGGCGAGTGACTGGCGCGCGGCGGCCACGAAGTCGCAGGCTCCGCCGCGCAGCGCGGATTCCGCCAGCTCGAAGCGGTCGATCCCGCCCGCGCCTCCGACGGGTGTGGAAAGCCGCTCGGCGCGCAAGGCCTCGCGGATGCCGCGCGAGAGGTGCAGATTGCGACCGTGCGGGCCGCGCTCATCGAGCTTGGCCGTGGGCATGCACTCCAGTCCGCTGGGGCCGGTGTAGGGGTAGATCGCCTCGCCCACCTTGGGCGCGCGCGCATCCTCGAACTTCCCGCCCTTGGAGACGGAGATGAAGTCGATGCCCGCGCGGGAAAGGGCCACAGCGGCGTGGCAGGCATCCTCCAGTCGGCTGCCGCCCTCGATCACCTCGTCGCCGAGCATGCGGCAGCCGATCGTCCAGTCGCGTCCGGCCCTGGCCTGCGTTGCACGCAGCACTTCCAGCGGAAGGCGCACGCGGCCTTCGGGTGTGCTGCCGTAGCCATCCGCGCGCGTGTTGAGCTTCGAAAGGAACGAGGCAAGCGTGTAGGCGTGCGCGTAGTGCAGCTCGGCACCATCAAATCCCGCAGTACGTGCGCGCACGGCCGCATCCGCGAACAGCCCGGGCAACACGCGCGGCAGATCGGCGATGTGGGCAAGGTGCGTGTCCGTGACGCGCTCGCGGTAGCCGCGCTCGAGATCCTCCCGCTCGCGCTCGCTCAGAACCTGACGGAGTTCGTCTTCGGAAAGCTCCTGGAGTGCGCTGCGCACACCGCTGTCCTCGGCGAGCCGACCGCGCAGCTCCGGACGCAGACGCTCGAGCGCGGCGCGATGCGCGTCCCGGATGATCAGAAAGCACTCGAGATACTTCTGCCGCTCCGGCCGACGGCGGATGGCGAGAAAATCGATCAGCTGGATGAAGAGGCGCGTGCGACCCGCACTGCGCTCGCGCACGCGCTCCACCAGAGAGCGCAGTCCGGGCACGAAACGATCGGCGCCGATGCGCAGCAGCGGGCCGCTGGGCACATCCCGGATGCCGGTGGCTTCGACGACGATCACGCCCGGCTGGCCATCCGCAAGGCGGCCGTACCAGTCCAGAATCTCCGGCGTGACGAAACCTTCTTCGCTGGCGCGCCACGGCACCATCGCCGGCACCCAGGTGCGTGCCCGCGCCACCGCCGCCCCGTAGCGAATCGGCGAAAACAGGAGGCTCGAGGCGGCCTGAATGGGTGGGTTGTGCGCTTCGGATTCCACGCGGGTTGTGGCACACTCTAGCGCCCCTCATGGCCCTCCCCAAAGTCGTCTTCGTCACCGGCGCCGGCCGCGGAATCGGGGCTGCGCTCGCGCGCAGCCTGTGCCGTCGCGGCGCTGCCGTCGTGCTGGGTGCACGCAGTCAGGAAGCCGTCACCGAGCTCGCGGACGAGCTGCGGGATGCCGGGGGGCAGGCACTGCCGGTCTATGTCGATGTCAGCGATCCCGACACGATCACCGATGCCGTGGCGCTGGCGCGCGAGTGGGCGGCGCCATTCGGCGTCATCGACGGTTTGATCAATAACGCCGGCATCGCCATCACGGCCCCGTTCCTGCGCCACGGCCGCGAGAGCGGCGAGGACCTGTACCAAAAGCATCTGGCGACCAACTTTCACGGTGCGCGGCGCATGATCGAGGCGCTCGCGCCACAGATGGTGGAGCGTCGCCAGGGCCGCATCGTCAACATCGCCTCTTCCGCCGGTCTGCAGGGCTACGCCTATGCGGCAGCCTATGTGGCCAGCAAGCATGCGCTGGTCGGCTACAGCCGCTGCGCCGCGCTCGATCTCAAGGGCAGCGGAGTGACGCTCAATGTGGTCTGCCCGCACTATGTCGATTCACCGATGACCGACCAGACCGTGGCCAGAATCATGCAGAAAACAGGCCGTTCCGAGGCCGACACGCGAGCCTTTCTGGCCGCGCAGAACCCGGGCGGGGCTCTGGTGACCACGGAGGAAGTCTCGGGTTGCGTCGAGGAGTTCCTGATCGGCGAACGCAATGGTGCCATCGTCGAGCTGCTCGGCGGAGGACAGCGCAGGGAGGCATCACAGGCATGAAGATCGAAGCGGTGCAGGTCGATGGCTGGGCTCCTCCGCGCGGTTACGCCAATGCGGTCGCCGTCGAGGGTGCGCAGAAACTGCTGTTCGTGGCCGGGCAGATCGCCTGGGACAAGGATCAGCGCCTTGTGGGATCCGGTGACTTTGCGCGCCAGTTCGCGCAGGCGCTCTCCAACTGCGTGGCGCTGGTGCGCGCCGCCGGTGGCCGCCCCGAGCACATCGTGCGCATGACGGTCTATGTCACCGACAAGCGTCGTTATCTGGCGGCGTTGAAGGAGATCGGTGCCGCCTGGCGTGAATCGATGGGCCGGCACTACCCCGCGATGGCGCTGGTGCAGGTCGCAGATCTGCTCGAGGAGGGTGCCATGGTGGAGATCGAGGCAACGGCGGCGATCGGCTGAAGACATGAATCCCAAGCACTTCCGATACGAGGAACGCGACGGTGTGGCGACGATCCGGCTGGACCGTCCTGAGCGCCTCAATGCCCTGACCTTCGAGTCCTATGCCGAGCTCGCGGATACCTTCGCGGCCCTGCAGGCACGGGATTCCGTGCGCTGCGTCGTGCTGACGGGAACGGGGCGCGCCTTCTGTTCCGGCGGCGACGTGCTCGACATCATCGGCAAGTTGTTCGATGTGCCCGAGGCGGATGTGCATGCGTTCACGCGCATGACCTGCCGGTTGATCGAGAACATGCTGATGCTCGAAAAGCCGATCATCGCCTCGCTCAACGGCACCACCTGCGGCGCGGGCGCCGTGATGGCGGCAGCCTCGGATCTGCGCATCGGCGCGCAGAGCGCGAAAATCGCCTTCCTGTTCACGAAGGTGGGGCTTTCGGGTGCAGACATGGGCGCTGCATGGCTGCTGCCGCGCATCGTCGGGCTGACCTGTGCCACCGAGCTTTTGATGCTGGGTGAGTTCATCAGCGCGGAGCGCGCCTGCGAGATCGGCCTCTACAACAAGGTCGTTCCGGATGCAGAGCTTGCGGCCGTCACCGCGGACTGGGCCCAGAAGCTCGCTGCGGGACCGAGCATGGGCCTGGCGGTCACCAAGCGCATGCTGCGACTTGAGGCATCGATGAATGTGCGAGAGGCGCTCAGCGCCGAAGCATGGGTGCAGGCCGAGTGCATGAACCACCCGGACTACCGCGAGTCGTACCGCGCCTTCGTGGAGAAGCGTCCGGCCAACTTCCGTCAGTACACACTGCGCGACCGTCTGCGCTGAGGGCCCACGATGCAAGCACTCGATCCGGCGCTAGGGCAGGCACTACGGCAGGCACTGCGGCAGGCACAGGCGTTTGAGGCGCTGGAGTGCGAACTCGATCGGCTCGACGAGACGGCCAGTGCGCGGCGCGCGCTGCGGGCCGTGGCGGAAGCGGGGCTCACCGCCTGGACCGTTCCGCACGAGTTCGCAGGTGCCGATGCGCAAGGCCTGTCGAATCCGGGTGCCGTTTCCGTGCGTGCGCTGTGCGCCCTGCGCAGGGAGCTGGCTTTCCGTCACGGCATGCTCGATCTGATGTTCGTCGAGCAGGGGCTGGGTTCGTACCCCATCGTTCTGGGTCGCAATCGGGCGCTGGCGCTCGAGACGCTGCCGCGGGTTGCACGCGGCGAGCTGGTGAGCGCATTCGCCCTGACGGAACCGGAGGCCGGCTCCTCCCTGACGCAGACCTCGACGCAGGCGGTGCGTGACGGGCAGGACTGGTTGCTGACCGGCCACAAGACCTTCATCAGCAACGCGGGCATCGCGGATTTCTACACGGTCATGGCGCGCACCGCGGAGCAGCAATTCACGATGTTCTTCGTGCCGGCGCGCACTGCAGGCGTGCGCGTTGAGCGCTTCGAGGTGTTGGCGCCGCATCCGATCGGAGATGTGCACCTGGATCGCGTGCGGGTTCCGGATCAGCACCGGCTGGGGGATGTCGGTGCCGGCATGCAGGTGGCGCTGGGCACGCTGGCGACCTTCCGCACATCCGTGGCGGCGGCGGCGAACGGCTTCGCCCGTCGCGCCCTGCAGGAGAGCACGGAGCGGCTGCGCACGCGCGTCCAGTTCGGCAAGCCGCTGGCGAGCTTCCAGGCGCTGCGCTTCGACGTGGCCGAGATGGACATGCGCACGCGCGCAGCGGAGCTGCTGGTCGATGAGGCTGCGCGGCTCGTGGATGCCGGAGTGCCGGAGTCCGCCGCTGCCGTGGCGCGCGCCAAGCTCTTCGCAACGGAAAATGCGGCATGGGTCTGTGATCGCGCCGTGCAGCACTGGGGCGGGCTGGGTGTCAAGCGCGGCAGCGCCGTCGAGCGCCTTTACAGGGATGTGCGCGCGCTGCGCATCTACGAGGGCACCAGCGAGATTCAGAAGCTGGTTCTCGCCAAGGAACTGCTCGGCTAGCCGGCGAGCGTGGCCGGGGTGCTACAATCCCGTCCATGGGGAAGTTCGCCAAGCACATCTTCATCTGCACCAACCAGCGTGAGCCCGGAGATCCGCGCGGATCCTGCGGTGAGCGCGGCGGTCTGGAGGTCGCGGAAGCCTTCAAGAAGAAGCTGCACGATGCGGGACAGAAGCGCATCGTGCGTCCCAACAAGGCGGGCTGTCTCGATCAGTGCGCCAAGGGTGTCTGCCTCGTCGTCTATCCCGAGCAGGTCTGGTACGGCAAGGTGACCCTGGCGGACGTCGACGAGATCGTTCAGCAGCACATACTCGGCGGCAAGCCGGTCGAACGGCTGCTGATCCCCGACAAGGAACTGACCGGGCTTGAAGCCCGCGAGGGGCAGTCATGACACAGCTCGACGAAGAGTCCAAAGCGCTCCTGCGGCGCATCGTCGAGCGGCAGGCCTATCGCCAGCTGATGGTTGAGCAGAGCCGCGGGCACGGCCTCAAGTTCGTTCCCGAAGTCGAGACGCAGATTATCCTGGCGCAGGACATCGTCCACTCGCTCAACATCATGCTCCAGATCGAGCTGCTGTACGCCGGTCTGGGCGGCACGGATCTGGTTCACTCCGTGCGCGACAAGATGGAACGGATCCCGTATCCCTCCTCGCGATTGGAGCTGGCCATCTGCCTCGCGCTGTGCGATCGCGCCGAGCGCGTTGCTGCCGAGAGCTATGTCGACTCCAGCTGTCAGGACTTCGCCGCCATTGCGCTCTCGATCCTCTCGATGGATCGGACCAGCACGAAGCAGGGCGAGGAGCTGTTCCAGCGCTTCGCCGGCGAGCCTGCCAACCGCAATGCGGCGCAGGCCATGTTCCAGCGCTGGCTGGCGATGACCATTGCCGCGCTGGGTCGACCGGGCACGGCCGGCGACCGGCGGGCCGTGGAGCTGGGCCTGCGCCGGCAGTCCTGCGAGGATTCGGTGCGGCAGTACCTGCGCGAGCTGCGGCCCTTCATGGATGCCTGCCGCCTGACGCTGCCCTCGGAGGCGGCGCTGGGGCTCACGCTGCCCAAGGAACTCGCCGCGCAGGCAGGCAGCTGATTTTCAGGGGATTGTCCCAAGATGCCCCTCTGCGGGGTCGTTGATCGCGCAATCCCATGATCATCACCTCACTTCTTGCCGTCGGTGCCCAGACTCCCAGCGAGTCGCTCGAGGCCCGCATTCAGTCCGTCACGCTGTACCGCTCGCAGGCACTGGTGCAGCGCAGCGCCCGCATCGATGCCAGCGGGCGGTATGTCATCCGGGGTCTGCCTGCTGTGCTGGACCCCAATCAGGTGCGCGCGTCGTGCACGGGGGGGGAGGTGGTCAGCATCGAGCCTCAGCTACGACGAGAGCCTGCAGCCTCCGCGGAGCGCATCGAGACGCTGCGACGCGAGCTGCTGAAGCTGTCGCGCGAGATCCAGTCCGCGCAGGATGAGCGCGCTGTCGCGGAGGGGCTCAAGCGGCATCTCGATCTGCTCGGCAATCAGGAAGCAGAAGCGCAGGCGCAGGAGCTGCGCACCGGCCGTCCGGCGCCGGAGGCCTGGGACAAGAGTTACGACTTTCTCAAGACTCGTCTGGCTCAGGTGACGCGAGAAATGCGCGAGATCGACTGGCGTCTGGAGGATCTCAAGGCTGCGCACGCTGCGGCGGAACAGGCGTACCTGAACGCGCAGGGCGGTGCACAGACGCAGGTTTACGACCTGCTGCTGGATCTTGTCGCGCAGCCGGGTTGCGAGCTGGAGCTCAAGTACCTCGTGTCCGGCACCGGCTGGGAGCCGGCTTACGACCTGCGCGTGCGCAAGGGTCTCGACGCGGTGGATCTGACCTATCGAGCCAAGATCTGGCAGCAGACGGGGGAGGACTGGAACGATGTGCAGATCGCTCTCTCGACGGCGCAGCCGCAAGTGGGAGCGCAGGGTCCGGATCCGGTTGCGCGCTGGGTGGATCTCCTGGAGGTCAGACCCTCGCGAGGTCTCAGCGCACCCGCGATCATGGCCGAGATGAACGACGCCGGGTCAGGCCGCCCCGAGTCGTCCTTTGGAATCACCGCCGGATTGGCGGCACCCAGCGCCGTTGTCGAGGAAGGTCTTTCCGTGCGCTACGAACTGCGCGACAAGGCCAAGGTGCTCTCGCGGGCCGAGGCCAGCACCGTGCTCGTGGGGACCAGCCGGATCGCGATCCAGCCCGAGCGAGTCTGTGTTCCCAGCCTCGATCTGACGGTCTGGCTGCGCGGCCGTGCCACGAATACATCTCCCTGGGTGCTGTTGCCCGGCACAGCCGCGGTGTTCTTCGGCGCGGATTTCCTCGGCAATGCATCGTTCGTCAAGGTCATGACCGGCGAGGAGTTTGTCGTGCATCTGGGGGCGGATCCGGCGCTGACCTGCGAGCGCACCAAGCTTGAAGACCAGAGCAAGGAGGCTGGCCTGTTCTCCAGCCGGGCATCCCAGGTCGAGACGTGGAAACTCCTCCTGCGCAACAACGGCTGCATCGCCGCCAAGCCGGATGGCTCCGTCGATGTGATCGTGCGAGAAGTGCTGCCGAAGTCCAAGGACGATCGCATCCGGGTGGAGCTGACCCGTGCCGAGCCGCGTGTCTCGCAGGAGGAACGCTGGAAGCGGGAGCGCGAGGAACAGGGTTTCCTGACTTGGGTCCTGTCCGTGCCGCGCGGCGAGACGGGTGCGCAGGTGCTCTGGCAGTCGACCGTCACGTATCCCGAGGGTCAGCGCGTCATCTTCCGGTGAGCGCGAATCCTGAGCGCGCGGACTCGCAGGGGGCCGGTATGCTGACCGGCCCCCTGCCATGTTGCTGCACAGCCTGCTCCTCAGCGCCCTGTTCTCCGGCGGCCTCGACAAACCGCAGTCGATCCTGCTGATCCACACCAATGACGTGCATGGTCAGGTGCTGCCTCGCAAGGCCACCTGGATCTCGAAGGATCAGCCTCCGCTGATCGGCGGACTGCCGCGTCTGGCAGCGCATGTGCGCGCGGAGCGGCGCAAGGCCGCCGAGCAGGGTCGCAGCATGCTCGTTCTCGATGGCGGCGACTGCTATCAGGGCACACCCGAAGGGGGCATCGACAACGGACTGCCCTTCGTGATCGCGCAGGCGCTGGTCGGCTACGACGCCATGGCGATCGGCAACCATGACTACGATCACGGGATCGACAACACCCGCCGTCTGCTGACGCGCGGCAACGCACCTTTTTTGTGCGCGAACATCCGTCAGCGCAGCGACGGCAGCAAGGTCGAATGGGCAACGCCGTACCGCATCATGGAGCTGGCCGGGCTGCGTGTTGCCGTCGTCGGTTTCGTCACCGTGGACACGCCCAACATCTCCCACCCCGAGACTCGCACGCTGGAATTCCGCGATCCGGCGCGTGAGCTGTCGGAGCTCAAGCCGGAACTGGAGCGTCAGAAGGTCGATTGGGTATTGCCGCTGACGCACCTTGGGATCGAGCGCGATCGGGATCTGGCGAGAGCGCATCCGGAGTTGGTGCTGATCGTCGGCGGACACTCCCACACTTATCTGGCGAACGGAACCCGCGAGGGAAACACCCTGATCGTTCAGACCGGATCCAAGGCCGGTGCTGCCGGCCATGTCGAGCTGGAGTACAGGCGCGAAACCCGCTCTCTGAAGGCTGTCTCCGCGCGTCTCGTCGATCTCCTGGAGGAACCCCCGGCTGCGGATCGCGTGGCCGCTGTGGACACGATCTGTGAAGCTCTGGTCCGCGAGAGCGATGCGATCATGAGCGCCGTGGTCGGCGAAGCGCTTGCTCCGATCGAGCGCACGCGGGACAACACGCGCTCCGGTTCGGCTGGCAACTGGATCACGGATCTGATGCGCAGCTACAGCGGCGCCGATCTGGCCCTGATGAACCGCGGCGGCATCCGGACGGACCTGCGCGCCGGTCCCCTGACGCGACGGGACTGCTACGAAATCTGTCCCTTCGACAACAATCTGGTCGTGCTCTCGATGCCGGGTTCGGAAGTTGAGACTCTCCTCAGGCGCTGTGTTGAATCGCGCAACCACTCGGGAGTGGAGCTTTCGGGTGGTCGCGTGCAGCTGCGCAAGTCCGGCGAAGAGGTTCAACTGGTCGGCGTGCTGGTGGGAGGTGCGGCGCTCGATCCCGCACGCGTGTACCGGGTCGCGGTCAATTCCTTCATGGCCAACGGAGGCGATGCCTATTTCGAGGCCGGCAAGAGCTTCCCGCGTCAGGAGGATCCGATTCTGATGCGCGATCTCTTGTGCGAGATGCTGGGCCGCGAGCCCAGAACGAAGGCCGCCACGGACAACCGCTACGAAATGGTGACGCCATGATGGCCCTGCTTGCCGCTGCCCTGCTGCTGACGGCCGACCTCTCGCAGTCCCTGCAGGAGCTGAAATCACCGCAGGAAAAAGCGCGCCGTGCCGCGGTGCAGGCGCTCGCCAAGGAAGGCTCGAAGCCGGCCTGGACTGCCATCGTGGGGGCCCTGCGGGATCCGCAGGCCATGGTGGCCGACGAGGCACAGCTGCAACTGATGGAATGCACCGCCACGGATGCCCAGCTGCTGCTGCTCGGCAAGGAAGGCCTCACAAGCGGCGAAGAGAGCGTCAGGCTGCGCGCGCTGGAGATCCTCAAGGGCTGGAAGGGGACGCTGGATGTCGCGCCGATCATCAAGCTGGCTGCGGACAGGAACATCGACCTGCGGCGTGCCGCCTGCACGGCTCTGGAGCTGCGCGCGGGGGATTGCGACGAAAAAGCGCGCAAGTCCGCGCTCGCCGTGCTCGGAATCCTGCAATCGAAAGACAAGGAGTCGGAGATCCGGGCGCGGGCGTTCCTCGCGGCTCACGCGCTCTCGGGCGAAGCCGGAACGGAGCTGCTGCTGGAGGCCGGCAAGAGCAGTGATCCGCTGGTGCTGGCCGCCAGCGTGATGATGCTGCGGCAGTCGACGGATGCCGGTGCCTGGACGCGCCGAGAAGCGATGGCAAAGCACGCTCAACGCATCGTTCGCCGTGCCGTCGTCGCCGATCTTGAGCAGATCCAAAGCGCGGAATCCGTGGACCTGCTGGTGCGCATGCTGCAGCAGGAGAAGGATCTGCGTTTGTCCTGGAGCATCGCCGAGGCGCTGGAGGCGCACACCGGAGTCCGCAACGGGATCGTCGCCGCCAGCTGGAGCCAGTGGTGGAATGGCGTCAAGGCAGGCTGGAAGCCGGAAGACAAACGCAAGCCCGAACGGCGCAAGGCCGGTGATTACGAGGGTACCGCAGTGTTTGCGGGCTTGCCCGTCATCTCGGAACGGCTGGTGATCCTCTTCGACATGTCCGGATCGATGTGGGAAAAGCGCGCGGACGGAAAGACGCGCAAGCAGGCCGTCGAGATCGAACTGGAGCGCACGCTCAAGGCCCTGCCGGCTGCGGCGCGCTTCAACCTGATTCCCTACACGCGGCAGCCGATACCTTTTGAGAAGGGATTGGTCACGGCGAGTCCGGACAAGGTCAAGCAAGGCATTGAGTGGTTTCGCGGACTGAAGGATGCCGGGCAGGGCAATGTGTGGGATGCGCTCGTGCTGGCGCTGTCCGATCCTGAGGTAGATACGATCCTCCTTTTCTCCGACGGGGCACCGAGCGGCGGCAAGCGCTGGAACGTCAGCCTGATCGCAGAGTCTTTCGCCGAGCGCAATCGCCTGCGGCGCGTCGCGCTGGATCATGTGCTCGTCGGAGCGCCGCGCGGCCTCAGCGGAGCCTGGAAGCGCACCAGCGAAGCCAGCGGAGGCCGGCTGCTCGAGCTCGAAATGCCGTAGGTTCCGCGTCGAAAGAGACCCCCCGGTTTTGCTACAACTTCTGCCCGATTTTCGGGCGGAAATAGCATGTCCAACCAGCACGGCATGGGAGCTGCCGAACTGCTCCCCAACGGCAAGGCCAGCTACGCCAGCGGCGGCGGCGTGGCTCTGATCACCCTGATCAACCCGCCGGCCAACGGCTACAGCCATGCCATGATGCGGGACCTTGACGAGGCCATCCTGCGCGCGCGCTTCGACGATGGCGTGCAGGTGATCGTGCTGGCGGGCGCGGGCGAGAAGTTCTTCTGCGCGGGGGCGGACATCTCGATGCTCAACGCGGTCACCCCGGCGTTCAAGTATCAGTTCTGCCTGCACGCCAATGAGACCCTGCTGCGCATGGAGCACACGCCCAAGCTCGTGATCGCGGCGCTCGGCGGCCACTGCGTGGGCGGCGGTCTGGAGATCGCGATGGCCTGCGACATTCGCATTGCCCGCGCGGGCAGCGGCAAGTGCGGCCTGCCCGAGATCGCATTGGGCGTTCTGCCCGGCACGGGCGGTACGCAGCGCCTCGCTCGCCTGGTGGGCAAGCCCAAGGCCATCGAGCTGATGGTCAGCGGTCGGCTCTTCGATTACGAGGAAGCCCGCCAGCTCGGCGTGGTCAATGAGGTGCGCGAGGCGGCCAGCGATGAGAGCTTCCTTGAGTCCGTACTTGCGACGGCCCGCAGCTGGTGCGCGCCCGACAAGGCGCCGCTGGCGGTCGGCTTGATCAAGCGCGCCGTGCAGACGGGTGAGGAGCTGCCGCTGGAGGCCGGGCTGGCGCTGGAGCGCGAGCTGCAGGCCCGCTTGTTCTCCTCCGCGGACGCACGCGAAGGCATCGCGGCCTTCGTCGAGAAGCGCAAGGCCCGGTTCACAGGACAATGACCATGGCGACGATGCAGGCCGTCCACATCCCCGGTCACGGCGACCCCTCCGTGCTGAAACTCGTTGAATTGCCGGTTCCCGAGCCGGGAGCTGGCGAAGTGCTGGTGCGCGTGCTGGCGGTCAGCCTCAACCATCTCGACCTTTGGTCAAGGCGCGGCATGCCGGGCGTCAAGCTGCCGCTGCCGCTGATCCCCGGCTGCGACGGAACCGGTGAGATCGTCAAGCTCGGAGCCGGAGTTCACGGGCTGAGTGTGGGGCAGAAGATCGTGATCGAGCCGGGTGTCAGCTCTGGCAACAGCGCTCACGATCTGGCCGGCAACGATCACCTCTCCGATGACTATCAGATCCGCGGCGAACACTTTGATGGGCTGTGCAGGGAATACCTGTGCATCCCCGCGAAGTATGCCTTCGCGCTGCCGGCGGGCTGTGACCCCGTTCGCTCGGCTGCTGTGCCGTTGGTCTTCCTCACGGCGTGGGGGATGCTGATGTGTCGTGCGCAGATCCGCAGCGGCGAGCAGGTGCTCGTGCTCGGCGGCGCCAGCGGCGTCGGCTCGGCGGCCATCCAGATCGCGCGCGATGCCGGTTGCCGTGTCATCGCCACCGTGGGCAGCGAAGCGAAGGCGGAGCTGGTCAGGAAGCTCGGTGCTCACGAGGTGGTGCTGCACTGCACTCCTGACTGGCCCCAGAGCGTGCGCAAGCTGACGGGGCGCGGCGCGGATGTGATCGTTGAGCATGTCGGCCCTGCCACCTGGGAGGGTTCGATGCGCGTGCTGGCACGCAATGGACGCCTGGTGACCTGCGGAGGTACCACGGGTCCGACGGTTCAGATCCAGTTGCCGCACCTTTTCATCAAGAACCAGTCGGTGCTCGGATCCACGATGGGGCCGCGCAGCGCGTTCGGTCCGATCTTTGAGCGCGTGGCGCGTGGCGCCTATCAGCCGGTGATCGACCGCATCCTCCCTCTGTCCAAGGTGCGCGAAGCGCACGAACTGCTCGAGACGCGTCAAGTGCTCGGCAAGATCATCCTGACCCCCGGAAGCTGAATCATGAACACGATCGAAGCTGCCAAGATCCAGCGCGCCGCAGTGCTCGGCGCCGGCACCATGGGACACGGCATCGCCCATGTCCTCGCCACTTCAGGCATCACCACGAAGCTCTACGACCTGATGCCCGGAGCTGTGGAGCGCGGGCTTGCCTCCGTGCGCGCCAACCTCGACAAGGGCGTTCAGAAGGGCAAGGTCACGCAGGCGGACCGCGACGCCGCGGTCGCGCGGCTCAGCGGAACGATCCAGCTGGACGAGGCCATTGAGGGCGTCGACTTGGTGATCGAAGCGGTCCCCGAAAAGCTGGAGCTCAAGCAGCAGATCTTCTCGAACATCGGCGAGAAGCTGGGATCGCATGTGCTGCTTGCAACCAACACCTCATCCTTGCCGATCGCACGCATCGCTTCCGTGACGCCCCACGCCGAGCGCGTGGTGGGCATGCACTTCTTCAATCCCGTGCACATCATGAAGCTGATCGAGGTGGTCACCACCGATCGCTCCTCGGCCAGTGCGGTGCGCACGGCGGTGGAACTGGGCGTGCGGCTGGGCAAGGACCCGATCGTCGTGAAGGACGCACCTGGTTTTGCATCCTCGCGTCTGGGAATCCTGCTGGGTCTGGAAGCGATTCGCATGCTGGAGAGCGGGATCGCATCCGCTCAGGACATCGACAAGGCCATGACGCTGGGCTACGGCCATCCCATGGGCCCTCTGCAGTTGACCGATCTGGTCGGCCTCGACGTGCGCCTTTCGATCGCCCAGTACCTAGAGAAGGAGTTCGGCAGCCGCTTTGCTCCGCCCGCCCTGCTGATCGAGAAGGTCGCCCGCGGTGAACTGGGCAAGAAGAGCGGCAAGGGCTTCTATGAGTGGAAGGAGTGAGGCCCTGCGCGAGGCTGCTCCCTCGCGCTTTGCTCTGCCGAGGACCAGTACAGGTGTGCTGACGGAGGCGCAGCGACAGCAGGCGCTTGGCCACGCCGTCGCTCTGCTGGAATCCCCGACGACATCTTATTTCGAGTCAGGTCCGCTCGAGGTGGTGCGCGCCTTCGCTGCCGCCCATCCGGGATTCACGCTGGAGGAGGATGCCTACGGAAATCTGATCGTGCGCACGCCCGGCAAGCGCCGCAAGGTTGAGCTCGCATTCAGCGCACACCTCGACCACCCTGGCTTTCACTACCTCGGCAAGCGCGGCAAGGCGCATCGGGTCCTCCTGGTTGGGGGCGTCCCGGAACGATTTCTGGCCGGTGCACCGGTGCGCTTTCACGATCCGCGCACGCTGTCTGCGTTGGCAACGGCGGTCGTGGGCAAGGTGGAGAAGAATCCGCAGGGCGGCAGTGAGGCCGTGCTGACGGAGTTCAGGGGGCGAGCGCGCGAAGGCATGTTCGGTGTTTTCGACCTGCCGAACGGGGTCGTGCGCGGTCGCCGCCTGCACGCGCGGGTGTGCGATGACCTGATGGGCGCTGCGGCGATCCTGAGTGTGCTTGAGATCCTCGCTGCCGAACATCACCCGCAATCCGTCGCGGGCATCTTCACGCGCGCGGAAGAGACCGGTTTCGTGGGCTGTCTCGGTCTGATGCGCAGCGGCGCCGCGAAGAACATGCAGGTGATCGGTCTGGAGTGCTCACCCAGGCGCACGACGGCGAAGCCGGGACTCGGTCCTGTGATTCGCGCAGGTGATCGCATGAGCGTTTTCGATCCCGAGCTGACACTCGCCTTGGAGGATGCCGCCGCTGCGGTGGCGGCGGGTGCGCCGGAGTTCCGCTGGCAACGCGCACTCATGGATGGCGGCAGCTGCGAGTCCACGGTCTACAATGCCTTCGGCGTGCGCGCGGCCGGTGCCTGCCTCGCGCTGGGGAACTACCACAACTGCGGTCCCAAGGGCTCGATCGCGCCCGAGTATGTCGACTGGCACGACTACGAGGGTCTGATCGCGCTGCTCGCGCAGACGGCGCGGGGCCTGCCGAAGGGCGCTCCCCGCGAGAAAATAATGGGGCGTTTGAATCGTCTATGGGAGCGGGAGTACAAGCTTCTGGTAGATTCCGCCCGACGCATTCAGAAAGAACGAAAAACATGATTCAGCCGCGCAATCCCTCTTTCGGGCCTCGTTCGGGACTGGTTCCGCGCTGGGTCATCTACACCGGCTGTGGCTGCCTGCTGCTCCTACTGCTGGCGGCGGGCGGCCTGTACTTCGGCGCCAGCTGGTTGAAGACGAACGTGCTGGAGCCCGCCATGGACTCGGAAGCACAGTGGCCGAAGCTCCAGGCCTTGCTGCCCTTCGAGCAGCGACCGCTGGGCCTCGAGTTGCAGATGGGGCTCGATCTGATGAGCGTGCAGATGTTCGTGCTTCAGCAAGGCAGTCTGCAGGTGATGGTGATGAATCTTCCCGAAGCGGATGCCCAGAACACCAAGGACGCTGTCACCGACCCTTCCGGCTACAAGGGGCTCTTCGGTCTGGGTGAACGCAAGAATGCCGAGAAGATGCAGATCACCATTCAGGGAGTCGAGCGCAAGGGAATGCGCTTTCTGCAAGAAGGCGTGCGTGGACCCAACGGCATGACCAATGGAGCCAGTGTGATCCTCGACATGTCCAAGGAGGGCAGCCTGCGGCCTCTGCTGGTGCAACTCACCCGCATCGACAGTTCCTCCGAGGCCATTGCTGACGACGAGATCCACCGCTTCTTCGAGCCCTTCCATGTCGGACAACGCTGAAGTTCAACGGCCCGGCCGCGAAACGCTGTTCGGTGCCTTCGGCCTGCTGGCAGGCCTGATGCTGCTGGTGATGGTGTTCGTCGGCCTTTGGCTATCCCGGCGCAGTGAAATCGACGGCACCGCGCAGCTGACCGGGAATTTTGCCATCGAAACCCTGCCCGCGAACTGGAAGGTCCTCCAGGCGGAGGAGATCCCCGCCGGCTTCTTCACGTTCGGCCCCGGTGAACGGCTGGTCCACATGGCCAGCGAGGTCAACCTCACGGGCGATCAGCCGCCGCCGCCGCCGGGCTTTGTGAAGGATTGGAAGCAGCTGGCCGAAGGCAAGCCGTTGGGCGAAGCCTCACGTCTGATCTTTGCATGGTACGGCCCCCAGGATGGAGCCGAGCAGGTTCGGACCCAACTGTCCTCGGCGCGCGCCAAGGATCTTGCCATGCTCGATGAGTCCGGCGGGATCGTGCGTCTGGATGCCGGCAACCTGCCGTGGGGCGGCTTCGATGCCGAATACGTGCACGAGCGCTTTCACGACAAGGGCGCCTTCCGCGACGCCGTCCGCGTCAATCTCAGTACGGGTGCCCGAAATGCCGTGGTTAACATTCTTTTTCCCTGGAATCAGCGCGGATCCAAGGCCGCCGCCGAGCGGCTGATGCAGCAATTTCCGCCGCGCTAGCGGCTGGCGCGCTCGAGCACTTCGGCAAGGTGCGAGACGCTCACATCCAGTTGTGCCGTGCGAATGCCCGCCTCCCACTGCATCTGACAGCCGGGATTGCTGGTGACCAGCGTTCGGGCTCCGCTGGCCCGCAGCGCCTCGATGCGCGGCTGGAGAACGGCCTGCGAGTCGCGCGGGCGCAGCAGCGAGTAGATGCCCGCCGATCCGCAGCAGCTCTCGGGGTCTGCCAGCGGCACCAGACCGTCTCCGACAGCGGCCTGCAGCAACTCGCGCGGTTCCCGCCGCACCCCCTGGCCGTGGCACAGGTGGCAGGGGTCATCCCATGCATAGGGACCCTGATGGCTTGCCTTCGGATTCAAACGCTGCATAAGGCGTGAGCGAAACGGTTCCCGCGCCAGAAACTGGCTGAGATCGAAGCTGCGCCCCGAGAGTGCTCGCGCACGTACCGCCATCGTTTCGTCGTCGGCAAACAGGTGCTCGAATTCCTTGATGTGCGAGCCACAGCCAGCGCTGTTGATGATCAAGGGCAGAGGATTGCCCCGCTCGTCCGTCAGGCGCTCGTAGGCTTCGATCGTGGCCCGCGCGAGCTCGCACGCAGCCTTGACCTCGCCATTATGCGCGTGCAGCGATCCGCAGCAGACATGCATGGGGCTGATCTGCACGGTGCAGCCCGCTCTTTGCAGCACCTGCGCCGTCGCGCGCTGCACATGCCCGAGCAGTTCCGGCATCACACAGCCTTCGAGCATGGCGACACGCGCCAACTCCCCGCCTTCTGCCGGCATGTGCGTGGGCAGCAGGACGCGCTCCGCGTGCCGCGGCAATGCCGGGGCGCCAACGAGCCGCGCGAGCCCGGTGCCTTCGGCCAGACGCGCCAGACGGGCCGTGACGCGCAGCGCCATGCGATCGCGGAGGATTCCGAAACCGATGCTGCGGGCAAGCCGGGCAGTCCAGGGCCGCTGACGCCGTTCCTCCAACGCTCCGCGAGTGTGTTCCATCATCGCGCCGTAGCGCACGCCCGAGGGGCACACGCTCTCGCAGTTGCGGCACAAGAGACAGAAGTCCATCTCCTCGGCAAAATCGTCATCCGGCTCGATCGCACCCTCGGCAACGGAGCGCATCAGGTGGATGCGACCCCGCGGGCTTGAGGACTCACGGCCGGTGATGCGGTAGGTCGGACAGGAATTGAGGCACAGACCGCAGTGCACGCAGTCCAGACTCTTCGCGTAGTCGACGAGCGAGTGGTTGTCCATGTCAGCCTCTCAGGAACATGCCGTGCGGATCGATTGCCTTGCGGATGCGCTGCTCGAGCGCACGCTGCACGCCGGAGAGCGGCGGCACCTCCGGCACAGGACGCGCACCCGTCCATCGAACCGTGGCGATGCCTGGATCCACGAGCAGGTCGCCTGTCGTCGGATCCGCCTCCAGCTGGGCGACAAGCTCCTCGATCCGGGCAGGTTGGCAGCTCAAGTGGTGCTGATTCCGCAGGCGCAGCATGAGCTGTTCAAGGTCCGTCCTGCCCGCTTCGTTGGCCTGGAAGGAGCTGGAAATTCCGCGCAGGATGCGTTCCTCATCCTCGATGACCGCCGCATGTCCCGCCAGCTCGACATGCAGTTGCCAGCGGTTGTCGAGGCGCAATGCCGTCATGGAAAGCGGCTGAGCGCGCGTCGCGCGAACCTGCAGGGCGACCCGGCAGGCGTGGGCGCCGCTCTGCGCATCCAGCCACCAGCCGTTACGCACGGCGGGCAGCGGAAACAGGCGCAGCGAGGCTTCCACGATCACCCCGAGCGAGCCCCGGGCGCCGGTGTGCAATCGCGGAAGGTCGTAACCGGTCACGTTCTTGACGAGACGTCCGCCGGATCTGGTGATGATCCCCTCTCCATCGGCAACGCGCACGCCCAGAACATGGTTGCGCAGGGGACCATGGCGCAGCCGGTCAGATCCTGAAGCTCCGGCGGCGATGACGCCTCCGAGTGTGCGCTCAGTTTCCAGAGGGAGAGCCGGCGTGAGCAGGTGGCCGCCGGCTTCCACGGTCTTGCGCAGCTCGGAGAGACGCGTGCCGGACCAGGCGGTGACCACGCCCTCGGCTGGCTCATACTCGATGATCCCGCGCATCCGCTCCGTGGAGATGATCTGATCACGCTCCTGCAACAGCAGGTCTTCGCGCAGGGCGCATCCTGTGCCGATCGCCAGTACGCGGCGCCCCTCCGCACGGCATCGAGCGAGAAGTTCGGAGAGTTCCTCCGCCGAGCGCGGCAGCAGTGCCACGCGTTCCCGACCCGCAGTGTGCAGCGTGCTCATGTGGCACCGGGCGCGCGCATGCGCGTCTCCATGCAGGCCCGTATCGGAAGCAGCTTGCCTGGATTCATGCGGCACTCGGGGTCCCAGGCCTCGCGGACGCGGCACATGACAGCCAGATCTTCGCTGCTGAACATCCAAGGCATGGCCGAGAGCTTCTCGAGACCGATGCCGTGTTCCCCTGACAGCGATCCGCCCGCCTCGATGCAGGCCCGCATCATCTCGTCGCCCGCCTCGAGCACGCGGCGCAGTTCCTCGGGGTTGCGTCGATCGTAGGAGATGTTGGGGTGCAGGTTTCCATCACCGGCATGGAAGACATTTGCGATGCGCAGCCCCTTGCCAGAGCAGATCTCCGTTGTGCGCCGAACCAATGCGCGCAGATGTCGACGCGGCACCACTGCATCGCAGACATACAGATCGGGCGCGATGCGTCCCATGGCGCCGTACGCGCCCTTGCGGCCGGCCCAGAGGCGCGCGCGATCAGCCGAGGCGCGCGCGCGGCGCAGACCGAAGGCGCCGCGTACCGCAAGCAGGGGCTCGATCACTGCGGCGTTGGCCTGCACGGAGGCTTCGCTGCCCTCAAGCTCAAGGAGCATGACGGCCTCGGCATCCTGCGGGTATCCGGCTCGCAGCACGCTCTGCTCGACCGCCTCGATGGTGAGCTTGTCCAGGATCTCGATGGCGGAAGGTTCGGCTCGTGCGGCGATCAGGTCGCTGGTTGCATCACAGGCGGCGTCGAGACTGCGGAAGAGCGCCACCCAAGTCTCGACGACCTCCGGCACGGGCAGGAGGCGGACCGTGATTTCGGTTGCGATGCCGAGCATGCCCTCGCTGCCGGTGAAGAGCCCGACCAGATCAAGGCCCTGCGGGTCCACCTGCGGTTCCGAGAGATCGAGAATCTCACCCTGCGGCGTGACGATCACAAGTCCGAGCACATGCTGGCTGGTATTGCCGTAGCGGAAGCAGTGCGGTCCGCCGGAATTCTCACCCACGTTGCCGCCGACGGTGCAGGCTTTCTGGCTGGAGGGGTCCGGCGCGTAGAAGAGTCCATGGCTCTCGCAGGCGTGACCGAGGTCCGCATTGACCACGCCGGCCTGCACGCGCGCCCATCGATTCAGGGCGTCGATATGCAGCACAGAGCGCATGCGGCCGGTGCCGATCGTGACTCCGCCTTCGACGGGCGTCGCTCCGCCGGATAGCCCCGTGCCCGCGCCCCGTGGAACGATGGCGACGCGCGCCTCATGCAGCAGTCGCATCGCGGCGGCCGTCTGCTGCGTATCGCGCGGCAGCAGCACCAGCTCCGGTACCTGCCTTGCGAACGCAAGGCCGTCGCATTCGTAGGGGACGCGCTGGCTGCGGCGGTCGAGGACGCCATCCGATCCGAGTTCGCGCCGCAGCGCTTCCACGAGAGTGCTGTCGACGCCCATGGCTAGAAGTCGATGCGGGACAGTCTCCAGGCGGCGATGGCCAGCAGCAGGGCTGCGAACACCACCGAACTCGTCAGCGACCAGACGGTGTTGTACGGCCAACCGGCGGTCCAGCTGAGGCGCTTGCGATACCAATCCGCCTCTGAAAGCGCGCGCGGATCATCGCGGTCAAACTCCATGCGCGCGAAGAGGAAACCGTAGTTCCGCTGCACCTGCTCCGGAGGCAGCGCATCTCCGGCCACGGAAGCCTCCCCGATCAGGAAGGAGTCGCCAACGCTGGTCCAGGAGCGCAGACGCCGCTGACCGTCTTCGCTCCAGACCACCAAGTCACCCCCGAAGGCTCCGTAGGAGAGACCTTCCAGCTTGGGCTGCGCCTCCGTCGGCAGCGTGGCGAGGAACTCCTTGGCCACCACACGCGAGCTGCGCTTGCGGATCTTGCCGTTGGCCGAGTCCATCAAGCGACTCTCGCGGCGAATGCTAAGCGTTCCGATCTGCTGATCGCCGCGTTTCCATTCCCAGACCGCAGGCTCGACGGAGAGATCCCGCAGGCCGCGCGTGCCCGTCAGCGAGAGGTCCTCCGGCTGCTCCTTCCAGTACGCACCGCTGGCGGTGTCCTGAATCAGGGTGACCTTGCCGCTGATGGACTCACGCAGATTGCCCACGATCAGGTCCGCATCCGTGGTCTTGGGCAGCGCATGGTGCGCCACATGGAGTGCGGTCTTGAGCGCTTGCAGCAGGCCGGATTCCGAATCCTCGGTCGGTGATTCCTCGCTGGCCTTGGCCTCGGCCTGCTGCTGCTGCTGGATGGCATCGCGGTGCTGCAGCGTGATCCAGCCGCGATGGATGCACCCGTTGAACAGGAAGAACATCAGGGCCACCAGAATGGCGGCCACGCTGCTGCGCGTGAGCACCGCGGTCAACGTCGATACCGCGTGCACCAGTGCAAAGACATAGACCAGCGAGGGAATGTTCCAGAGGAACGCCGGATCGCTGTGGCCCGAGACCAGTAGCAATGACAGATGCAGACCCAGCACCAGCGCCGTGGACAGCAGTGCGACGAAGATGACCCCCGAGAGCCAGCGTGTCAGCAGCAGCGTGGTGCGCCCGATCGGGCGGGAGAAGACCACATCCGCGCTGCCCTTCTCCAGCATGCGCGGAACGAAGAACGCGGTGGCGGCGATGCTGAACAGCACTCCGGCGGAACCCGCCAGATTCTGCACGATCATGTCTTGGAACCCGGCGATGAAGGACTTGTGGAAGTCCGCCGGCACTTCCATGCGCACGTTGCCGAAGGCCTCGAGGAATGCGCTCCAGGGGATCGTCTTGATCCCGAACAGGATCACCAGCCCTTCCTCGCGGGCACCGATCAGCAGTGTCGGCAGAATCAGGATGCCCGCGAGCACCAGCAGCAGCCGGAACACGCGGTTGTCGAGCACCTGATAGTAGGCATCGAGCGCCAGCGCCTTGGCGATGCTGCGGTTCATCGTGCACCTCCCTGCCCGCCCACGAGTCCGATGAAGGCCTCTTCAAGGCTCTGCTTGCGCGGCGTGATCGATCGGATGCTCACACCGTGCCGTCGCAGGCGGTCGATCACGGCGTCGATCTCCTCTTCGTTGAGTCCCAGTTCGAAACCCGACTCGTCGCATCGCAGGCCGTGGCCCAGCCCGGCGAGCAGCGTCTCCAGGGGTTGCGGCGCGGCGGAGATGCCGAAGTGCACCGTGCCCGTGCGCGGAGTCAGCTCCGCCATGGTTCCGCTGCGCAGGATTCGGCCGTGCGACATGATCACGGCGCGATCGCACATCAGCTCGACCTCCATCAGGAGGTGCGAATTGAGGAACAGCGTCGTGCCCTGCGCACGCAAGTCGCCGACCAGCTCGCGGATCGCCATGCGTCCCACGGGATCGACGCCATCGGTGGGCTCATCGAGGAAAACCAGCTCCGGCTCGTGGATCAGCGCCTGCGCGAGTCCGATGCGCTGCTGCATTCCCTTGGAGTACTGCGAGATCTTCTTGTCGGCCGCTTCGCTCATCCCGACGCGCTTCAGCAGCGTCGTCATGCGGTCATCGACTTCGCTGCTCTCGACACCGGACATCTGCGCGAAGAGTCGCAGCATCTGTCGGCCGGTGAGGTAGCCCGGCAGTCGGTGCGCCTCAGGCAGGTAGCCGGCCTTGCGGCGCGACGCAGGATCCGACGGACGAAGACCGAAGATCTCTGCATCGCCCGAATAATCCTTCACGAGGCCCAGCAGGATCTTGACCATGGTGGTCTTGCCGGCGCCGTTGGGGCC
>SYGM01000134.1 GCA_005799545.1 Planctomycetia bacterium
AGCAGGCCCCACTTGAGCGCCAGGATGAACAGGTAGGCGCTGAACGAGGCGACAACCAGTGCCGCCGCGCCCGCGAGCACGCCCTTGCCGTACTCCGACAGCCACGGCGGCTGGCTCGCCACGAGCACCCACACGAAGTAGAGAGCGGCCATCGGGATCGGCAGCGCGAAGCGGAGTCCTTCCCAGAACCAGCGCGAAAGCCTCCGCGGGAACGACGGTTCGTGCGTCAGGTCGCGATCAAAGTCCGTCTGAGCGGGACGTGCGAGCTCAAACGGCGGATGACCGAACCAGGAGCCTCCCGGCTCGATGCGCTGATCATCGGCCACCGTGCTCACGCCGATCAGGATCCCGTCGGGCAGCTGCGATCCGATCGGAATGACGCAGTGATTGCCGAGGAAGGTGTCGCGACCGAAGCGCGTGCGCGCGAGGCGCACGCTGCCCTGCTTGACCTCCGGACCGGCGAGATAGATGCCATCGGCGAAGAAGCACTCATCGCCGATCTCCACCAGCGAGGGCAGCACATCGATCAGCGTGCTGATCTCGCAGTTCCTGCCCACGCGCATGCCGGCGAGGCGCAACCACGGCGGGTAGAACACCGTGCCGCTGAGCCAATCCCCCGCCGTCGTGGCGTGCTCCTTGGCGATCACGACCCGCAGGTAAGCCCAGCCGTGGCGCGAGAGCGTGCCCGGTTCGCGCGGCGACAGCAGTCGCACCAGCACGCCCTGCAGCAGGATCGTGACCGGCAGGCGCGCGATCAGCACGCCCACCATCGCGGCAAACCACGGCCACGCGAAGCTCGGTGCGGCGAGCCAGGCGGTCAACGCGCTGCCATCGAGCGCGCCGGGGCCGAGCACCAGCACCAGCAGCGCGAGGAAGGGCCAATCGACGAAGGCGCTGGCGAGGCAGCGACCGAACATCAGGGCCCAGCCGTGCAGCACCGGCGAGATCGCCGAATCCTCCGGCGCAGGCGCGCTCGTGGCCGCTCCGACGCGCACGGCGGGCACACCGTCCCAGCGCTCGTCGGCGGGCGTGATCGTTCCGCGCGACAGCCAGGACAGTGAAGCGAGCTCGCAGCGCTCACCGAGCTGTGAATCACCCGCCATGCCGGCGCGGATGCCCAGCGTGGCTCCCGCGGAAATGCGAATCGGCGCCACGCGAATGGCTCCGTCTTCCAGATCCACGAGGCGCAGCGCGACTTCCTGCGAGAGCGTCACATCGTCGCCGATCTCCAGCAGGTCCCAGCCGCCGGCCTGGAACGCAACGCCGTGATGCAGGTGCACGCGCTGACCGATGCGCGCACCGAGCAGGCGCAGCACGGTGCTCGTGAAGCCGGTCAGCGCAAACAGCGACCAGGGTATGCGTTTGGCAAGCCGCGCCACGATCCACTGCCGCAGATGGAAGGAGCTCCAGGCTGGCTCGCGGCGCGGCGTGTAGCGCCCGATCAGCAGCCACTTGCCCGACAGCGTCAGCAGCACGGCCAGCGGCGCCCATACAAGCGCCAGTGCGAAGGTGAGGAAGGGCAGCGCAAACAGCAGCGGCAGGAGCCCGATGTGCTCGATCGACCAGGGACCCCAGTCGAAGACGGCGTTCTGCAGCACCCACGCGACGCACAGCACTTCCAGCGCAATCCAGACGGCCTGTGCTGCGGTCACAAGGCCGGGCGAGCCTCCCGACAGGCGCTCTTCCCGCGTGCGCACCTTGGGCTTTTCCTTTCCCACGCGCGCGAGCGCCAGAGCCAGCGCGCGCACATTCCGCGCGTCGTAGAGCATGCGCACGGTGCAGGCCTGTGTTGTCGGCGATTCGCGAAGCGCGCTGACGAGCTCGGCAGCCGCCAGCGAATCGCCGCCGAGATCGAGGAAGAAGTCCGCTTCGACGCTGACCGGCTCGCGCAGGCGCAGAGCCGCGCGGAAGCGCGCCTCCAGTTCGTGCTCCAGCTCGCCTTCCGGCGCGATCAGCGTGCCCTGCGCGGCCGAGAGATCTAGATCCGGCAGGCGCTTGCGATCCAGCTTGCCGCCGACGCTGGTGGGCAGGCTCTCAAGCACGCCGATGCGCGCCGGCACCATCGGCGCGGGCAATTCCACCGCCAGACGCGCGCGCAATGCATCCACATCCGGTGCAGAGCTCGGTGACTCGGGCACGATGTAGGCCACGACGACCTTGCGGGAGCCCTCGCCCTGCACCTTGCATGCGGCCGCACGCACGCCGGGACACTCCGACAGGCGCGTTTCGATCGCTTCGAGTTCGATGCGATGGCCGCGGACCTTGACCTGCGTGTCACGGCGTCCGAGGTAGACCAGATCACCGTGCTCGTCGTAGCGCGCCAGATCACCCGTTCGATAGATGCGACCGAGTCCCGCCACGGTCGGGAAGCGCTCCTCGGTCAGCTGCGGCAGGTTGCGGTAACCGCGCGCGAGGCCCGCGCCGCCGATCACCAGCTCGCCGACCTCGCCCGGAGGCACTTCGCGCAGCTCTTCATCCAGAAGGTAGGCGCGGTTGCCCGGCACGGGTCGACCGATCGTGATCGGCTGGCCCGGCTGGATGCGGGTGCGCGTTGCAGTGACGCTGCACTCGGTCGGCCCGTAGCCGTTCACGAGGCGACGGCCGCGTCCCCACAGCTCAGCAACATCCTCAGGGAGAGCCTCACCGCCCACATAGACCAGCTTCAGCAGCGGGAGTTCGCGCTCGGGGTGCTTGCACCCGCTGGCGCGCAGCAGCGTCGGCGGCGGGCAGAAGACGCTGATGCGTTCGTTCTGCAGCCAGGCGATCAGATCCGGCCCTGAGCGCACGCTCTTGTCATCCAGCACCACCAGCGTTGCGCCGCAGCTCCAGGCCAACCAGATCTCCTCGATCGAGGAGTCATAGGAAGGCGAAGAGCCCTGTGCGCAGCGATCACCGGGGCCCAGACCGAACTCCATCCGATCGGAGGCGACGAGGTTGACGATCGAGCGGTGCTCGATCAGCACCCCCTTGGGCTTGCCGGTCGTGCCGGAAGTGTAGATCGAATAGGCCAGTTGCTCCGGACGGACCTGTTCCGCGAGCGCAGGCCCGCCCTTGGACGCCAGCTCCCCCACTCGCAGCGCCGGTCCGAGCGTGGCAGCGATCGCATGACCGGCCTCGTCGGTCAGGATGCGCCGCGTGCCGCTGTCGCTGACCAGATGCCGTGCGTAGTCCAGCGGCAGCGACGGGTCGATGCTGACGAAGGCGGCCCCGGCGCGCAGCACCGCCAGCTGCGTCAGATACAGCTCGGGGTTCTCGCGCGCGATGCGGATCGCAACCAGCTCATCCGGCTGGACAAGCGGCTGAAGCGCGCGAGCCAGCACTTGCGAACGCTGATCAAGCTCTCGGTAGCTCCACTCGACGCGCGCACGCCCCTCCCCGGATGGAATCACCAGGGCGGGGGCGTCTGGGTGGAGGCGCGCGCTCTGCACGAAGAACTCGTGCAGCAGCGAGGGTGCAGCCTCCCGAGCCGGTTCGGCACGGGAGTGAGAGGCCATCTACAACCTAAACTGCGGTCATCTGGGTCTCAAAGACCCCGATACGAGCCTGCAGATGCGGGGCTAGGTAGGGCCGACGGCGCTCGCGCTCCTCCGCAGGGAGGAAGGCGAAGCCGCGCACCGAGCGGCCGCCGCAGTTGCCGCAGCGGCAAGTGAAAGGCTCCGCCATGTGCCACTCGGTGGTCTCGTAATCAAACGAGAGCTCCTCGTAGGGCGCGATCGGGCGCAGCGCGATCAGCTCGCGACCACGCACCGCCGTGTTGGGACGGCAGGAGTGGTTGAGGAACAGCCAGGGATGACGCTCGATGCGGCGCTCGAGTCCGGCAGTCTTGGGCGACTGGAGGTGCTCGGTCTCCGAGAGCTGGATGGTGTGGCGCGTGGGCTCCGAGCTGATGATGCCTTCGAGCTTGAGAACGCGTTGGCCCGGCTGAAAAGCCTCAAGGGCCATCATGTGCAGCGCGCCGTGCGCGTGCATCACGCCGACGGAAGAGCGCAGGGCAGCTTCCGGCGTGGTGTTGATTTGCAACATGCGAAGAAAAGGGTGTCACGCAGGCATGCTGCAAGCTCGATATGAGCCAGCGCTTGCCTGGTTCATTGGTGAGCATCACCGATCCACGAGAACGCGTCAACATCTTCTGCAAAGAAAGCGTTGCTTCAGATGAGCTTGCAAGCCTCTTCAAAGCTGAGTCGAGGCAGTCGCGGATGCAATGCCGATGCATCGCCATAGCCGAGATTGCAGAGGA
The DNA here is from genome assembly GCA_005799545.1 of Planctomycetia bacterium. Classification (GTDB taxonomy): domain Bacteria; phylum Planctomycetota; class UBA1135; order UBA1135; genus SYGM01. Next base: position 4,238 of record SYGM01000134.1, read on the forward strand.
GGTTGACCTTCCAAGTGGTGCCGCCGAGGAAGGCTTGCTGAACCGCATCCGCATGGAAGCCCGACATCGGACCGCAATCAAGCCCCAGGGAGCGTGCGGCAAGCATGAAATAAGCCGCCTGCAGCGAGCTGTTGCGCATCGCCGTCTCCTCGATGGCCTTGTCATTGCCCTCAAACCATGCCTTGGCATCGACATGCGGGAACAGCTGCAAAAGCCGGTCATGGAAGCGCATGTCCATGGCCAGAATGGCGGTGACGGGGGCTGACTGGGTCTTGGCGACATTGCCCGGGGCCATGCAGCTCAGCAGCCGGGCCTTGGCCTCCTGCGTGCGCACGAAGACGATGCGCAGCGGATTGCAGTTGGCGCTGGTGGGAGCCCAGCGCATCAGATCGTGGATGCGGACCAGCAATGCATCCTCGACGGGCTTGTCGAGAAACTTGCCGGCGGTGCGGGCCTGGAGGAACAGCTGATCGAAGCTCACGGATTGCGGATTGGACATGGCGAGAGCCATCCTAGTCCGGCGCACACCCGTGAACGCTGGTCAGTCGTTCAGAACCGTGATCCGCATCGGCTGCTCCGCGCTCTGCGAAGCCATGAGCGGTGTGCTGTCAGGTCCGAGGTTGAACATGGCCATTGAGTAGCCGGCCTGCTCATGGCCCTGGCTGTGCGCAAGCATCAGCAGGATGCCGGCCTCCTGTGCATCACAGGGAGTTCCCAGTCCGAAGTACTTCATCACGGCGAGGTTGGCCTGCGCCTTGGCAAAGCCCAGCTGTGCGCTCTCGCCGTACCAGCAGGCTGCTTCCGAATACGACTTCTGCACGCCGCGGCCTTCGAAGTGCAGCAGGCCCAGATTGTTCATCGCGGGCGCATGACCTGCCTGAGCGGCGCGGTGGTAGAACTCCGCGGCCATGGTGCAGTCACCCCGCTCTTCCGCCTCGAGGGCCTGCAGGAAGTCCTGATCAGGGCCGGAAGTCGGCGGGCGCAGCGAGGCGCACGAGCTTGCCAGAGCGAGCACAAACAGGGTCGAGGGCAGAAGGCACTTCATGCCTTCATACATCGGAAGCCCCGCTCCGCAGGTTGAGGCCCTGCCCGACGAGGCTTCCCAAGCCCTCGTCCGACAGGCGGAAAGGGCGTTTGGATCAGGATTGAGTGAAGACGATCACCACGGATCGCCCAGCCCCGCGAGGATGGCCCGCATGCGCTCGAACTGGGCGGCATCCGGCTGGAAGCCGATCACGGCCATCGAGCAGGCGGTCGCGCACAGATCATCCGCGCGGGGGCGTGAGTTGGGATTCTGCATTCCGGCTTCGAGCGCCCGGGCGTACAGCTCGCCGGCCCTCGTACGATCCCCGATCACGAACCACGCTTCGGCAACAGGCCGCAACGCCGATGCGCGGTAGATGTTGACGATCCGCGCTTCTGCTTCGTCGTATTTCTTCAGGCCGGCCTCGAGTTCGCGACGCGCGCGGTCGGCATCACCCGCACGCGCTCGAAGCTTGGCGAGCTCGCCGATAAAGGCCACTTCGGTCTCGGTGAGCCACTGGGCCACCTGGAACTGCTGCTGGGCCAGAGTGACGAGCTCCAGCGCCTTGGCGTTGTCCTTGACCTTCAGCGCGGCCTCGGACATCGACATCAGGATCTCAACGCGCACCTGCAGCGGCAGCTTGGCCCAGGAAGACGTGATCTTGCTCTGGATCGAGTCGCGCAGATCCGGCTGCGCGTAGAACTGCTCGAAGAGCTTCGCGCAGGCCGTCAGCGTGCTGCGGATCTCCTCGAAGTTGCCGTTGAGCACCACCGTGTCAACACCCTCGAGACGCGCCTTGAGTTCCTCGGGGCTCAGCTTGCGGCCCTTGGCGGACTGCACGGGGGCAAGCTCCGCAGCGGCGAGTCCATCCTCAAAGCGCGCAGCCTCGCCGGGTTCATCGAGTTGGATCAGCGTCTGGGCAATGCGCGCGCGGATGCGATCGCGCTGCCAGTCCTGCACCGTCTCGGACTTCTCGGCGAGCTTCAGGAAGTTCTCGGCCTTGGAGACGCACTCTTTCGCCGCCTTGGAGTTGCCGTGCTCGGCATGGAAGACCGCGGCGGAAGCCTGCGCGAGACCCAGACGCCAGTCGCCGATGCGCTCGGCGTACGCCAGCGCCTGATCAGGCTGACCGAGCTTGAGGCAGGCATCGACGACGACGCCTTGGAGCTTGGACTTGTTGCGCGCATGCGGATTGAGCGGCATGCGCTCGCCGGCATCGAAGGCCAGCCTCAACAAGGCCGCTGCGTCGCGCACCTCGGCAGCGACAGTGACTGCAGCGCCCTGCCTGGGCGCAGACTCAGGTGAAGTCTGGGTCAGCGGAAGTAGAAGAAGAAAGGTCGCGACGATGGTCATGGGTGCAGAGTGTACTTACGAGAGATCCCCGGAGAGCGTTGGACACTCTCCGGGGACCATCAGATCAAGAGTCGGGTCAAGTCGACCCTTCGAATCACCAGACGATCACGAGACCGCTGGAGATGTTGAAGGTGCTGCCCGGAGGATTGGGGCAGAAGCCCGGGTTGGCGTCACGGTAGTAGGCCTGGTACCAGCGCGTGGTGCCGGGCAGGATCGTGTCACCCAGAGCCGCCGACTGAGCCTGAACCGAGAGGTTGGCGCCGGTCGGAGCCGTGGCCACGCCGCTGACGGCGTTCTTGGTGTACAGGCGCTTCAGCGAACCCGCGGTGCAGCGCACGCCGTCACCGAAGACGACGCCCGCAGCGCTCGAGTTGTTGCCCTGCAGGAAGATGGTCAGCGCGGTCGGCAGCTCGCCCGAGCTGGTGAAGACGACGCTGTCGTTGCCGACCAGACCCGAGGCGCCGAGCACGGCACCGCCGGTCGAAGCGGAGTTCTCGCAGCCGCGGCCGACGAGACCGTTGTTGCCGCAGGGGCAGGCGGTCGCCAGCGTGCCATCGCCGAAGCAGAACGGCGTGCCGACATCGCAGTTGGGCGTGAAGCCGAAGGCCGTCGAAGCCGTCCAGCCGCACAGCCAGCTCTGGGCCGTCGGGTGGAAGGCACCGCGGTAGTTGACCGGGGTGAAGAAGCCGTCGTTGGGGGCGCTCAGCGAGCTCGTCGTCGCGGCGTTGTTGGCGCGCGGGTCGAGACCGATCACAGGCAGCTGCAGGGTGCTGCCGGAGCCGGCGGCCGGGCCGCGGGTGATCGAACGGATCGGAGCATCGGCATCGAGGATGCTGGCGATCTGAACGTTGAGGTTGGTGGCGTTGGCGGGCAGGACGCCGCGCGCAGTCGCTTCGGTGTAGGCCGACGCGTTCTGGTTGCGGAAGAAGACGCTGTCACGCAGTTCGTTGAGGTTGCCGTCCACCTGAGCGGTGTAGAAGGCCGCCGGGTTGGCCGGCGCGTTGACCGTGGAGAACACGTTGTAGGCCGTGGTCCAGGTGTTGGCCCAGCTGAGCGTGCCGTTGAAGCCGTAACCGGCGCCGCCGTCACCGTCGACGTTGTCGTTGCGCACCAGCTGCTCGCCCAGATCCATGAAGATCGAGCTGCGGATCTGCATGCGGCAGTTGTCACGCCACGCGGTGCCGTGGTCGCCGCCGACAGGCTGGCCGATCACGGTCAGGTTGTACAGCGAGCCCGTGGTGACGGGCTGGTAGTCGGACTGCTCGGCGCCGTCGAGTTCGAGAGCGTTGTCGCCGATGCCCGAACCCTGAGCGGCGATCACGGAGTAGCCCTGAACGATCAGACCGAACTGGCCTTTGCCGCGCCAGCCCTGGTCGATGTCGAGGCTGTCGTCACCGATGTTCCAGATCGAGAAGTACTTGAGGTTGACCGTGCCGCCCCAGATCTCGATGCCATCGTCGACGTTGTTCATGATCTCGACGTGGTCGATCTCGGTGGCGCGGCCGATGCCGCCCAGCGACAGACCGTTGAGCTCGTTGTTGAGGCCGACCACCTTGCCGCCGTAGCGGAAGGAGCAGTAGCGCAGCGAGCCGCTGTCGTCGTCATCGTTGCCGCCGCCGTAGAGCACGTTGGTGTCACCGGGGAACGCCGCAACGAGGCCTTCCATCGGAGCGTAGTTGGCGGCGTTGGGTGCGGGAGTGTTCGTCGTGATGATGTTCTCGGAGATGTAGGCGCTGCCCATGATGGTCAGGTTGCCCCACTCGTTGGCAGCGGCGCGCCAGGTCCCGGTCAGCGGGCTGCCGCTGGTCCAGGTGGCGACGTCGGCCTTCGAGGTGAAGATGATCGGGGCCGACTGGGTGCCGTTGGCGATGATCTGGGCGCCGCGGCACACCGCGAGGCTGCCACCGAGGTTGGTGGTGCTGGCGATGATCGTGCCGGGTTCGATGGTCAGGGTCGCGCCGGGCAGCACATAGATCTGCTGCTGCAGGTTGTAGGTGTTGTTCGCGGTCCAGGTGGTCGAGGTCGAGATGTTGGTGGTAACCAGGATCTCGGCCGCGTTGGCCGCGCCGGCGAGGCACAGGCCCGCCACGGCGGAGAAGAGGATGTTGGTACGCTTCACGGAAGATGCTCCGGGGGGTGGTGTGGGGTACAGGGCGGCGGCCTGAAGGTGTCTTCGGGCAAGAACGAACACCGCGCTGAGAGGATGGCCCGCGGGGATGAGGCTTCCGTTAAGAGCGGCAAAAGCTCCCGACAATCCGGCCGACTTCGCCAATGCAGCGGGGCCCCGCAGGGCCCCGATGTTTAAAGGAATGTCAAGCTCCCTTAACCGGCGCTTAGCGCGCAGCGGCGATGCGCTCGATCTGCTCCAGATAGGCCTGGATGTTCTCGCGCGGCTTGAGTTGCTGGGCACGGCGCAGCATGGGAAGAGCCTCCGCATAGCGACCTTGGCTGACAAGCAGCTGGGCGTGCCGAACCTTTGCATCAGCCTCGAAGGCTTCGATCGAAGCGGCCTGTTCGAAGTAGAAGGCGGCCTTGTCGGGATCGCCGCTGCGCTGGCTGTTCTGGCCCAGCAGCATCAAAGCCTCCCCATCCAACGGATCGAGCTCGACGATCTCGCGCAGGATCGCAACCTCTTCACCCTTGCCGCTGCCTTCCGCGATGGCGAGACGGGCCCGCAGCTTCAGCAGATCCTTGCGTTCCTGTCCGGAAGCATCGCTCGGGATCAGGGTCTGCACGCGATCGAGCAGATGCTTGCTTTCCTGCAGAGCACCGCGCGCCGTCATGATTCGGGCGGCACGCATGGCGCGGGAAGGACCGGACTTCTTGTCAAGGGCACGCAGATAGGCGCTCGCTGCGGCCTCGTAGAGCTCGGCATTGATGTAGATGTCGCCCAGCATGTTGAGGCTGTCTGCCGTCGAGGCCCCCATGCGATCGGCGATCTCGTAGTTCTCGGCGGCGCGCATGGGCTGTTCCATGCCGATGAACGCATTGGCCTGCAGCAGCCACAGATCCGTGCGGGCCGGGTACTCCTCCATGAGCGTGCCGCACAGCGCTGCAGCGTCCGCGAAGCGCTTCTGCTTGAAGAAGCAGCGCGCCATGCCCATGCGCCAGTCGAGCGTCTTGGGATCCAGCATGTTGGCCATGCGGAACGCACTCTCGGCCGACATGTGGTTTTCGAGGCTTGAGTAGCAGTACCCCAGCAGACCGAACATCATGCTGTCGCCCCCGCCGAACTCGATCACCTTCGTCAGGCACTCCAGCGCCTTGGGGTAGTTCGGTTCGCGCAGATGAATCATCGCCATGTTTTTCCAGGCGCGCCGGAACTTGGGGTGCTTCTCGATGGCGAGCTTGTAGTTTTCCATCGCGGCGTCCACCTGCTCGCGCTGGTAGAACAGGTTCGCGAGCGTGAAGTCGAGAGCCGCGCTGGTCTGCGAGCTGCGGATCTGGAAGATCATGCCGATCGCCTCGCTGGTTTTGTCGGCGCTGATCAGTTCCATGATGGCCGGCATCTGCTCACGCTCGATCTGGCTCAGCTTGGGCTCGATATCCGTCTCGGAAAGGTAGCTCTCAACAAAGCGACGCTTGAACTCCGGGCTCTGGAGCAGAGCCAGCTCGGGCCCGCCAACGGGTCCATCCGCGAAAGCTGCGGAACAGGGCGTGAGGGAGGCACAGATCAGAACAATCGTGGAAAGGAGTCGCATGTTTTCCTCATCCCGACTTCGGGAAGGTGATCGATTGGCGCATCCGGAAGCGGACAGGCTGCCCCTTGCGCTTGCCGGGTTCGAAGCGCCATTGCTTGATGGCCTGAAGAGCGGGTCGCTCAAAGGCGGGATCCGTCGCGGATTGCACGGTAGGGTTCTCCACGCGTCCGCTGGTGTCCACGATGAAGATGACGACGACCTTGCCCGGCGCCTTCTTGCGCAGGCCGTCATTCATGCTCGGACCGGGGCTGTGCACGAGGCGCGGCTCCTGATCGAGATCCGAGAGTGAAACGAGATCATCCGCAGTGCTGTTGGACGCCTGGGCCGTCGCAGCCATGGCCGTGGTGATCTTCACCCCGAAATCACCGATGCCGTCGGCACCGCCGCCCATGCCCAGATCCAGCGCCAACTCCAGCTGACTCAGGTCCAGCGGCGCGCTTTCCTCTATGAGCTTGGGGGGTTCCGGCTCCTCTTCCTGCTTCTCCTCTTCCTTCTTCTCTTCTTCCGGCGGCGGGGGCGGAGGAGGCGGGAGATCGGCACTGTCGACTGCGCGAACGACCAGATCCGCTTCGGGCGGCTGCGTGATCGCCTGCAAGAGCGGAAGCGTCAGAAACAGACCGACCGCCAACACGACTGCGCCCGTCACCACCAGCACCCGGTGGATGGTCTCGCGCAGGACGGTGACGATGAGACGCTCGCGCTTCATGGTTTCAGCTTCCGCGCTGGGCGCTGGTGGCGATGCTCACCTTTTCGGCGCCGCCCAGCTTGGCCTGGTCCACGATGCGCACCATGAGACCGGAGGGCACGGCGCTGTCGGCCTGGATGATGACGGGCAGGTCTTCCTTCTGCAGCATGCGACGCACGAGCGGCTGCACACCGCTGATGCCGATCTCGCGGCCGCCGTAGACCACTTCGCCCTTGGCCGTGAGCGCGATCATGATGCTGGTCTTCTCCAGCCGACTGGCAGAGGCGGCCTGAGGCTTGTCCACCTGCACGCCCGTCTCCTCGACGAAGGTCGTGGTGACGATGAAGAAGCTCAGCAGGATGAAGACGCAGTCGATCATCGGCGACATGTCGATCGCGCCCTCGTTGCCGTCATCGGATCCTGAATCGCGGAAGCGTCCCATGTGATCTTTCCTTAGTCGTTGGTTGCGACGGCGAGCGTGCGCTTATGCAGCGCCTGCGTGCAGACCGTCTCGAGGTGCGCCAGGAAGGCGCGATAGCGCTCGAACTTGCGAGCGAGGAAGTACTGGAAGAAGAGACCTGGAAGCGCCACGACAAGTCCTGCTTCCGTGGTGATCAGGGCCTCGCTGATACCCTTGGCAATCATCGCCATGGTCTGATCGCCGCCGGAACCTTCGGCGAGCGCATTGAAAGTGGCCAGCATGCCCGTGACCGTTCCGAAGAGGCCCAGCAGCGGCGCCAGTCCGACGCAGACTTTCATCACCTTGAGATCACGCTCGAAGGGCTTGACCTCGCTGGCCTGCACCTTGTTGAACACGACATCAAGGTCCTTCGTGTCGCGCGCGATGCTCACGCCATCGATCAGCGATCCGATGGGTCCCTTTCGGGCCTTTTCATCATGGATCCAGGTGCGCCAGCGCTTCTCCGGCACCGACTCGAAGCCCTTCTCTCGGAGGCGCAGCCAGACATGCACACCCAGCGCGAACATCACCAGGGTGACGACCGCGATCGGTGTCATGGCAAAGCCACCCGCGACCCAGATGGTCTCGGCCTTGCCCCAGAGTTCAAGGAACCCGGTCTGGATCTCGCCCCAGGAGCTCATACCGGGCGCCAGTCTCCCTGCGGCTGCTGGGCGCGTGCGGCGGCCGCATCGGCCTTGCCGATCTCGTTGAAGAGCGTCACGGCGGTCTTCTCCATGTCATCCACAACATTGCGGGCCTTGCGCGAGAGCAGGGCATGCAGGAGCAGCGACGGGATGGCTACGATCAGGCCGTACTCGGTGGTGATCAGCGCCTCGGAGATGCCGCTGGAGAGGGTCTTCACGTCCCCGGTTCCGAACACCGTGATCAGCGTGAAGGTGTTCATGATGCCGGTGACGGTTCCCAGCAGGCCAAGCAGCGGTGCCGCGGAGGCGCTGATCGCCACGAAGGGCAGGAAGCTGTTGAGCTTGAGCTTGGTCGAAAGGACCTGCTCATACATGACCTCTTCCATCAGTTCGCGCGGGTCGCGCAGATGAGTGATGCCCGCGCGCAGCATGGCCCCCATGGGCCCCTTCATGTCCTTCACTTCGCGCTGCGCCATCGCGTCATCGCGCTTGGCAATGGCTTCCATCAGAGCCGCCACCTGCTTCTTCTTCGGACGGCGCAGGAACAGCGTCAGAGCAAGCCACTTGTAGAGAACGACCAGCAATGCGGCGCCTGCCAGCACGAAGATCGGCCACATGATCGGACCGCCCTTCTTGATGTGCTCCCACAGGGTCTCCTCCGTGGCCTCGACCTTGTGCGCGTTCCCCAAGGTCGGATCGAGCGGATAGACGCTGGAAGTCCCGAGGATGATCTGCGAGGCGCTACCCGCCAGCAGCGGGTCCTTGAAGGGAACGATGTTCGGTTCGAGGGAGCCGAGACGCTGCTCGACTGTGCCGATCTGCTGACCATCGGCGGATCGGAACAGAGCCGAAGGGCCGATCATGATGAACGATCCGTTCTGCACTGCACCGCTGGGATCCACGGCGGTGCCCTCGAAGCGCGTGCCGCCGACACAGTCATTGAGCCGGTCGAGCGAGACCCCCAGCAAGGCGGCCTGAGCCTCAAAGACCTGCTGGTTGCTCAAGGTGTCGTTCTCGGGCGCGAGCTTCGAGAACTCCACCGCCTTCTTGTAGCGGTTGACTTCGGCGATGTGCAGGCGCGAATCGAAACTGTTGACGTATTCGTTGAGCAGGGTCGAGAGGTAGGTGACCTCATCCTTCTGGGACTTGATGCGATTGCGCGTGTTGGTCAAGTCGAGTGTCCGGCCTTCCAGCACGCGGTTGGTGGACTGGAACTCCTGGCGCAGCTTGACCAGATCGGCTTCGAGATCCCGCAGCTTGCGGGACATCGGCACCTTCTCGGCTGCCTGCTGCTCGCGCAGTTGGTTGAGTTCATCGATGGCGGCCTGCAGTTGCGCTTCGAGCTGCGCAGCTGCGGCATCGAGCGTCGGGGTGGCCGGCTTTTCGGCTTCCTGCGCGGCAACCGGCAGCCCCGACAGACACAGGAAGACAAGGGTCAGAAGTTTGGACTTCATGGTGATCACCTCTTCAGCCATCCACCCGCAGGGGCACGGGGACAAAGGCCGCGACTTGTTCGTTCTTGAGCACGGCGATCATGCGCGAGATCTCGCCGGCCACATCATTGGCGGGCACCCAGACCCAGCCATCGGCGGTGGCGGATCCGCGCCCGGCAGCCTTGCCGTTGGCGGTCGCGTAGTAGGCCTGACCCAGCCCGAAGTAGACCGTGGTCACTTCCGCAGAGCTGCCATCCGCCAGCGTGCGCACTTCGCTCAGCACCGCGATGTCGCGCTGGAACTTGTTCACCTCATTGAGGATGCCGACGATGTTCTGGAAGCGCTCCGAGAGCGAGAGCTTCGAACCCGCGGCATCCGGCAGACGTTGACTCAGCGGCTTGATGCGCTCGCGGACAGGGTCAGGCAATCGTTTGACCAGAAGTTTGGTGCGCTCTTCAAAGCCCTCGACGAGCTTCACGAGCGCGGCGCTGCCCTCCTTGAGCTTGGCCTCATCCGCAGCCAACTCGGCGACCTTGCGGTCTGCCTCGACAATGCT
>SYGM01000135.1 GCA_005799545.1 Planctomycetia bacterium
CGCATGCCGGCGAGATGCGGGCTCGCGCCGGAGATGCCCACGGCAACATAGAGCTGCGGTGCGACCGTCTTGCCGGTCTGTCCCACCTGCTCGCCGTGCGGACGCCAGCCCGCATCGACCACGGCGCGCGAGGCGCCCGTGGCGGCGTTGCCGAACGACGCGGCGAGGTCCTCGATCAGGTTCCAGTGTTCGGGGCCCTTCATGCCGCGGCCGCCCGACACGACCACGGGTGCTTCCTTCACGTCGAGCTTGCCGCCCGGCTTGGGAGCGAGGCCCGTCACCTGAGCCTTGCCGCCGGCCGTGGCAGCGCGCGTTGTGACGCTCGCTGCCGGGCCGCCGGTGGCCTGCGCGAAGGCATTGGGGCGCGTGGTGGCGCAGAAGACGGGGCCGGAGCTCGTCAGCGTCGCGATCGCCTTGCCCGCAAGCCAGGGACGCACGGCGCACAGCGCGCCGGGCGTTCCGGAGAGCTGCGTGCAGTCGGCGAACAGTGTGCTGTCGAGGTGCGCGGCCACGCGCGGTGCGATGTCACGGCCCGCGCTGGTGGCGGCAGCGAGGAAGCCCGTGGCCGCGTTTTCCTTCGCGATGGCCGCGAGATCCGCTGCCAGGGCATCGGGGCTGGAGCCTTCGCCGCTCAGGACGATCAGCTGTGCAGCACCCGCGGCGCCCGCAGCCGCCGCGACATCCGCGCCATTGCCGGACATCACGCCGACGGCGATGACATGGGCGCCCGTGGCTTTGGCGGCGCTGATGGCTTCCAGGGAAGCGCGCGCAGCGGCGCCGTTGTTGTGTTCGACGAAGACGATGATCTTGCTCATGGTGTTCGCTCCCGTGTGGGTCAGATGACTCCGGCTTCGCCGCGCAGGGCCTGAATCAGCGCGGGCACGGCGGCCGCGCCCTCGCCGACGATGCGACCCGCCTTGCGTGCGGGCGGCGGCTCGACTTTGGCCACAACCTGCTGGTTGGCGACATCCTCGAAGCTCTCCTCGGGGATTGGCTTGGTCTTGACCGCCATGATGCCCTTGAGGTTGGCGCGACGCGGCTCGTTGAGGCCCTTGTTGCACGTGATCACGGCGGGCAGCGTGAAGGTCACGGTCTCGACGCCGTGCTCGGTCTCGCGCTGGGCGGTGCCGCCCGTGGCCGTGAGTTCCAGCTTGGTGACGTCGCTGACGCAGGCCCAGCCCAGATACGTGGCGCACATCAGGCCGACCGCGGAGTTGTCGCGATCGGTCGCGACCTTGCCGAAGTAGGCGATCTCGGCGCCGCTCTTCTGGATGCGGGCGGCCAGAACCTTGGCCGTCGCGCGCGCATCGCGCTGGTGCCACTGCTCATCCTTCAGCACGGCGGCGTTGTCGGCACCGCGCGCGAGGAACTCGCGCAGCTCCTTGGAGGCATCCGCAGGACCGAGCGTCAGCACGGTGACATCGCCGCCGAGCTTCTCCTTGGTCTGGATGGCCTGCTCCACGGCGATCTCGTCGTAGAAGGAGCACATCCAGGTCAGTCCGGTGGTGTCGAGGCCCTTGCTGTCGGAGGTGGTCTTGACCTGAGCCTCGGTGGTGGGCACGCGCTTGATGCAGGCGACGATCTTCATGGGGGGACTCCTGTTCCTGTGGGGGGCTTCGGACGCCCCTTGGGATCGGATTCAGAGCGAAAGAGGTTAGGGAAAACCCCGCTTCCGCGCCAGCCTCAGCGCTTGCGGGGCTCGTCCAGGAAGGCGCGCTCCTCGGCGGTGCTGACGCCCAGTGAAATCGGGTCGTCGAAGCTGTGGCCGAGGTAGACCTCCTTGACGCGCGGGTCGTTGACCAGCTCGACCGCCGTGCCTTCGCGCAGGATCTGGCCGGCGGCGATGATGTAGGCGCGGTCAGTCGACTTGAGCGTCTCGCGCACGTTGTGGTCCGTGATCAGAATGCCCAGATCCTTGGCGCGCATCTGCTCCAGCAGGGTCTGGATCTCCTGCACATTGATCGGATCGACGCCCGCGAAGGGCTCATCGAGCAGCAGGATCGAGGGCCGCGTGGCAAGCGCGCGCGAGATCTCCAGCCGCCGCCGCTCGCCGCCGGAAAGCGTGTCCGCCATGTTGTCGGCGAGGTGCGAGAGTTCCAACTCGCCCATCAGCCGCGCGGCTTCCGCATGACGCTCCTTGCGCGAAAGCGGCATCACTTCGAGCACGGCGAGCAGGTTGTCACGCACGCTCATGCGCCGGAAGATGCTCGATTCCTGCGGGAGATAGCCCATCCCGAGGCGTGCGCGCCTGTACATCGGCAAGCGCGAGCACTCCTTGCCGCCGAGCAGCACCTCGCCCTTGTCGGGCGGGATCAGTCCGACCGTCATGCGGAAGCTGGTCGTCTTGCCCGCGCCGGTGGGGCCGAGCAGTCCGACGATCTCTCCGCGCGCGACCTGGAAGGACACGCCCTGCACGACCTTGCGGCCCTTGAAGCTCTTCTCGAGGCCGCGGACTTCGAGCAGTTTTTCGGTGGATGCGGACATGCTGGTCAGGGGGGAGTCTAGGGTGCCCGAGCGGGCCTGTGAATCTCTGTGGATAACTCGGGGAAAAGCTCGGCAGGTTGCGTCTGGCGTTCGTGTTTTGGTAGGGGCGGGGGACGGGAAGCCGTGGATTGCCCCTTTTTTAGGGAGAAAATCTACAGATGCAAGTCCTTATGAGGGAGATATTTACATCATCACCAGCCAGATCGCGATCCCAAACTGCTAGACACACTCGGCTGTCCTGTTCTCGGAACATCCCGTTCGGGTTTCGGTCGGGGAACAATCTCCCCCGTGTGGACAACGAGGGCCGGCTCGCTTCCGGCCGCGGCCTCAGCGGGCCCACTTGAGGCGCACCACTCCCGTGTCTCCGGTCCACAGGGGCCAGAACACCAGCACCGCGCGTCCGACAATCAGCTCGCGCGGCACGAAGGGCGCCGGAATCGTCTCGCCGCGCGTGGCATCACGCTCGAGGAAGTGGTGCAGTTCGCCCCACTCATCGCGCAGGAAGACACGCGTGCCCGCAGGATCGCCGGTCACCTTGAGCGGGTTCTCGTTGGGCGGGCGGAAGTTGCCGCGCACGAAACCGCCGCCGGAGCCGGGATTGTCCGCGCTGGCCGGCCAGGAGTACTGCACAAGCGACCATTCGCGGCTGTCGCTGGAGTCCTGAGTGTTGTCACCGAGCATCACGTACTGGCCGTCGGGGATCGTAAACTCCGTGCGGCGACCGTCGGCGGTGTAGTACAGATCGCGCGCCAGATCGAGCTCGCGGAAATCGGCATCGCCTTCCACCGCGATCGAGACCGAAGAGCGCTGATCGCTGGCGCCGGGAATCTCGAGCGTGATGTGCTGCCCGTCCACGTGAAGCTCGAGCAGATCGTCCATGTTCTGCGCGGTGAAGCGCGCGGCCTTTCCGGCGGCGAGGCGCACGCCGGGCAGCACGGTCTCGCGGTCCTCACCGATACCGCTCGCGCGAATACGCACGACGGCATCGGCCGGGGCCTTCGGGCCGGGAATTTCCATGCGGTACAGGCGCTCGCCCTCGCGGAATTCGAAGGCCACGCTGCGGCAGCTTTCGAGCGCGGTGACCTCGCCTTCGAGGCGCAGATCGCCGACCGGATGCGAACCGGGGATCATGCGGCCGCGCGATAGCTTGGGGCCCATGTCTCCGGGATAGCCATCGGAGTAGCGATCGACGACGCTGCCGCCGTCATTGGGCAGCGTGACCTTGCCGCCGCCGCGCGCGCTGAGCTGCTCGCGGCCCTCGAGGATCCAGCCGCGCGTTCCGGCCTGCACCTTCCATGCGCTGAAACGCGGGTCGAAGCGATCGAGCGAGCGCCAGTGCACGGCCTGCACCGCCTCCGGCCGGCGCAGGACCTTCCACGGTTCGCCGGCGTCCTTGCGCGTCCACAGATCGCCATCCGCCACCCGGAACTGCTCGCCGGGCATGCCGACCAGACGCTTGATGAAGTTCTTGGAGCGATCGAGCGGGTACTTGAACACCACGATCTCGAAGCGTTCGGGCTCCCGGAAGTGGAAGGAGAGCTTGTCGACGAGAATGCGGTCGAAGATCGCCGTGTCTTCGTTGCCCATCAGCGTGGGCTGCATCGATCCGGTGGGGATCTTGTAGGCCTCGACGACGAAGTACTTCAGCATCACGGCCATGACGATGGCCATGGTGATGGCTTCGATGTTGTCGCGGAAGAAGCGCTTGGGCTTGTCGGCCTGCTTGTCGGCCTGCTTGTCAGGGGGCGGGTTCAAGGCGGTAGAGCCTAGCTTGGAGCGCGGCCGGTGCAATCACACCGGTGCATCCACACCGGTGCATCCACACCGGTGCATCCACACAGCGCATCCGGATCGGGTACGCTCTCCGGCCGTGAAGCGCCTGCTGCTGATGTTGCTCATTCTGGCTGCGCTGGCACTGCTGGTGTTGCTGGTGCGCAATCCCAACCCCCAGGCGCCGCTGCCTGCGCCAGCCGGCGAGTCCGGCAGTCCCGCTTCCGAGCCGCTGCCCGCGTCGGCACCCGCTGCCCCTCGCGAGAGCCTCGCGCTGCCCTTGGGCGCTGCGGGCGGGCTCGAGGGGCTGCTGGTGCTGGCTCGATCCAACCCCGAGCGGCTGGATCTGGCGCGCGGCACCGTGGATCTCGAGTTTCTCGTCGATCTGAGGGAAGCGGCGATCGCCAGCGGACTCGATGCCGGCGCGCTGATCGAGCAATTGCGCGGTCTGGAGCTTGAAGATGGCGCCCGCCCGGCGCTGGTGCTGGCGCTGGCGTGGTGTCCGGATCCCGACGGAATAGCGGAGCGTGCGCTGCTGGGTTTTGCGAGCCTGCCGGGACGCCGCACCAACACGGAAGAGCAGTGCGCGCTGGCTGCCGTGCGCGCGCTGGGGCTTTCCGGCCGCTCACAGGCCCTGCGCGTCTGGGTGGATGCGCGACTGCAGCCGCAATCCGCCGCAGAAGAGGGGCTGCAGCCGCTGCGGACCTGGATTGCGCTGCAGGAACTCGACAGCGCGCCCGAGTCGGCGGCAGCTCTGCTGCTGGGCGAGGAGGAACCCGCTCATCTGCCCGAGCGCGTTCAGGAGGAACTCATGGCCGCCGCGGCGCGCTCAGGCGATCCGCTATGGAGTGAGGAAATCCTCGCGCAGGCAGCCGACGGCCGCGCGATTGCGCTCGCGGGGCTTGCTGCGCTGCGCGATCCGGCACGTGAAACGGAGCTTTTGGCCCTGCACGCACGTGCGCAGGGGTGGACCGGGCTTGCTGCGCAGAAAGCACTGCTTTCCATGTCGACGCCCGCCACGCTCGCCGCGCTGCAGGCGGATCTCGGCGATGCCCGGCGTCGCGACGGGGCGCTGGAGGCGCTGCGAACCTGTCTCCCGCGCGATGATGCGAGCGCGCAGCGTCTGCGCGAGTCTCTTCAAGGTGACGAGGAAGCCAGTGCCGCTCTCGCGAGCGCGTGGCAGCGCGTCGTCTGGAAGCGCCGGCTGCGCTAGGGTTGCAGCGTCTGACCGGTGTTGACCTTGGCGCGCGAGTGCGCCGCCGGAGGCTGCCACGTGAAGTCGGAAGCGTCGTTGCCGGTGCCCGTGAGCCGCAGCGAGAAGCTCGAGGAGGAAGTCGAGAGTTCGCTGACGCCGATGTTGACGGAGGTCATGCCGGTGGCAAAGGAATTGGTGGCCGTGAAGCTGCCCTCGTAGCTGAGGAACTGGCGCACGGTGTTGGACGCATCGACCAGCGCGATGCCATCCGGAGCGCCGTTCTGCAGGCCAACGAAGTTGAACCACAGCACGCCGAAGCCGTTCTGGCGGTTGGGGATCGTTCCGCTGAGGTTGACGGTCGCGTAGGCGGCACCCGTCGCGCCGTCGTAGCCCACCAGTTTCCAGCCCGTGAGGCTGGTGTTCGCGGGGCCGGCGATCTCCACGCCCTCGTTGACGTCCGTTCCGTTGTTGTCGTAGTGGATCTCGTTGATCCAGATCACGGCGCCGACCGGGGGCGGGGTGATCATGGCAGACACGATGGCGCTGAAGGCGCTCTCGTTGGCGGCGTTGTCGCGCGCCTTGGTCTTGTAGAAATAGGTCGTGCCCACCAGCGCCGTCGAGTCCGTCCACGCGCTCGTCGTCAGGTTGGTCGCGTTGAGCTTGGTGTAGGTGCCCGCCGAGGCCGTGGAGCGGTAGATGTCGTATCCGGCGAGGTCCGTCTCGGTGTTGTTCGCCCAGTCCACGATGATCTGCGTCGTGCGTGCGCTCGCGATCATGGCGGTGGGCGCAGCCGGCGGGGTCGTGTCTCCGCCGCCGGTGGGCGTGCAATTGTTGGCGAACAGGCACTGCGCCCACTCGGGGTGATCGATGAACGGGTTGCGGTTGCCCTGATGCTGGAACACCGCGTCGTTTCGCGCCATCTCCTTGGCGTCGACCGGATCCTGAGCGTGCCACACCAGCAGCACAGAGAGCATGCCCATGTAGGCGGTGCTGACATTCGAGCCCGTGTTCGAGCTCGCGATGAGCGATTCGTTGTCCGTGAGGATCAGGTTGGGCTCCGCGGCTCCCGTCGTGCCATGCGTGCCGCCTTCATAGCGCACGTCCATGTACATCAACGCGCGGGCGACATCGCCGCGGCGATCATTCCAGGTTTCCCAGGTACCCGTCGCGCCGGCGCCCGTGCGCCAATTGCTGTTGCCCGGATAGACGCCGGAACCGCCGCCTTCGCCGTTGTTGACGAGCGTGACCAGCTCCGAGCAGCCCGTGGGGCAGTTGCGATAGGGATTGTTGCCGCGCGAGCTGTTGTAGCTGTCGTCCACCAGGAACAGGTGGTGGCAGTCGGTGTAGGGATAGTTGGTCGTGCCGTCGTTGGGGAAGCCGTACGAGCTCGGCCAGGTGTGCTCGCGGTTGTAGTTGGTGTTGCCGGCACCAACCTTGGTGTACGAGGCGTTCTTGTACACATCGAGGATCTGCGAGGTGTTGCCGGCGTTCTGGTCGGCCAGCTCCAGCACGTTCCAGGTGTCCGTGGTGGTCGCGGTGTAGGGGATCCGCGTGTGGTCATCGATCAGCGCGTGCAGGGTCGTGCGCAGCGTGCTCGAGGACGTGGCGTTGACGCTGTTGTAGTACCCGGCCGGAGCGTCGGCCACGAGCGGGGTTGTCAAGGCGCCGAGGAGCAGAACGGAACGCAGTGTGGATGTGGGGGGCATGGGGGGCTACAACCAGACGCAGGGACCAATCCCGCAGTTCCAGTTTCGCACGAATTGTAAAGATCCGCCATGGCAGCCCTCTTTCAAACCTGCGATCGCGAAGCACTGCGGTTGCGCATTCAGGCTCTGCGAACCGATTCCCCCCGCCAGTGGGGCCGGATGAGCCCTGCGCAGGCCCTCAGGCACTGCCAGATGCCGCTGCAGGTGGCGTTGGGCGAGCTCCGCCTGCGCCGAAACCTGATGGGTTTGATTTTCGGGGGCTGGGCCAAACGTCAGCTGCTGGCGCCCGGGGAGTTCGGCAGAAACCTGCCCACGGCAGCGGAATTTCGGGTTGTGGACGAGTGCGATTTTGAAATCGAGCGCGAGCGGCTGTTACTGCTCGTGGACCGGCTGGGAGCGGGCGGTCCCGATGCGCTGACCAGGGAGCCGCATCCCTTCTTCGGCCGGCTGAGCGTGGAGGAGTGGGATGCCCTGCAGTGGAAGCACCTTGAGCACCACCTGCGGCAGTTCGGGGGTTAGTGCGCGTGCTTGGCGTGCAGAACTCGCTCAGTCCACGCCAGCATGATGCTCGATAGCAGGAACACGGTGTGGATGATCACCTGCCACATCACGGCCTTCTCGTCGAGTTCCTTCACATTGATGAAGGTCTGCAGCAGGTGAATCCCGCTGACGCCGACCAGTGAACCGGCGAGCTTGACCTTCATCGTGCCGGCATCAATGTGCTCGAGCCAATCCGGCTTGTCCGGGTGACCGTCGATGTCGAGGCGGCTGACGAAGGTGGCGTATCCGCCGACGATCACCATC
>SYGM01000136.1 GCA_005799545.1 Planctomycetia bacterium
CTGCAGGCGCGTGTTCACCTCCATGAAGTAGATCTCGCCTCCGGCGCTGCGCAAGAACTCGATCGTGCCGGCGTTGGCGTAGCGCAGGTTGGCGACGGCGCGCGCGCTCATCAGGCCGAGCTGCTCGCGCTGCGACGGCGAGAGCACGGGGCTTGGCGTCTCTTCGATCAGCTTCTGGTGCTTGCGCTGGACGGAGCACTCGCGCTCGTAGAGGTGCACGGCGTTGCCGAATGCATCGCCGAGCACCTGCACTTCGATGTGGCGGCCGCCGCTGAGGTACTTCTCGAGGTAGAGCTTGCCGTTGCCGAACGCCGCCGTGGCTTCGTTGGTGGCGGAAGCCCAGGCCGCTTCGAGCTCGGATGCGCTGCGCACCAGGCGCATGCCGCGCCCGCCACCGCCCGCATCGGCCTTGAGGATCACGGGATAGCCGACTTCCTCGGCGCAGCGACGCGCCTCCTCGATGTTCTCGAGCAGGCCGATCGAGCCTGGAATCACCGGCAGTCCGGCGGCGCGCATGGCTTCCTTGGCGGGTGACTTGAGGCCCATCGTGCGCATGATGCGCGCGGAAGGGCCGACGAAGCGGATGCCGTGCTGTTCCACGAGCGCGGCGAAGCGCGGATTCTCGGAGAGAAAGCCCCAGCCCGGGTGCAGCGCCGTGGCGCCGGTCTGCAGTGCCGCCTGCACGATGCTGTCGGCGCGCAGGTAGCTCTCGCGCGGAGTGGAGCCGCCGAGGTTGACGCGCTCGTCGAAGTGCTCCAGCCAGGCGGCCGAGGCATCGGCCTGCGAGTGGATGCCTACGGTCGCGATGCCCATGCGTCGGGCGGTGCGCGCCACGCGTACGGCAACTTCGCCTCGGTTGGCGATCAGGAGCTTCTTGAACATGCGCGCCCGAGCGTAACAGTCGCGCGGCGATCGCTCCAAGCGCTAGCATGGGGGGAGTTGCATGTGGCTGCTGTGGCTGGGTCTTGCCGTACTGCAGGAGGGCGCTGCGGAGCGCCTGGAGCCGCGCTTGGCCGCCGTGGAGACCTCGCGCGCCGCGCCGGCGGAGATCCGCGCGCTGGCCCGCGCCCTGAAACCCGGTGATGCGCCCTGGCTGGCCGCGCGGGCCGAGCGGCTGAGCCCGCTGGCGGAGGTCGGCCTGCTGCAGGCGCTCGGCTGGGATGAGTCGCAACTGGGCCTGTGCGTTGCCCTGACGCGTGCCGCAAACGGGCGGGCGCGCGCGCTCGGCGAACAAGCTCTGCGCTCGCAGCTGCTGGCCTTCGTGCCTGCCTCCGTGCGGCGTATGGATGAACCCGAGGAGATCCTCGCGGCGCTGGAGCCGCGCGGTCGCTGGCGTCTGAGCGGTGATGGTTCGGATCTCGTGGAGCACCTGCACTCCGCGCTGAGCGTGGGCCTTGATGCGGGTCTCCGGCTCCGTCCGCTGCCCTGTTCGGCGGCATGGGAAGGTGAGCTCGGCGAGGCCGTGCTGGACTGTGCGCGCGCGCTGGATGCAGAGCTCGTCGGCTGCGGCCATGCGCGAGGTGCGGAGCATGCGGCGTGGCTTGCGCTGCTGCCGCGCGCTGCGGATCGGCCTGACGATCCACGCGCACTGCTGCGCCAGTGGATTGACCGGCTGGAACTCGAGACCGCGCACGAAGAGCGCGAGCAGCATTGGCTTGCGCTGACGAGAACGCGCTGGACCGCGGCACTGCTGTGGGCGGAGCAGGCGGCGGAGCGCGGCGATGCCGCGGCCAGCGCAGCACTTGTGCAGCTGTGCGCGCGTGGTCAGGTCGTGCCGCTGTGCTTCCAGCCGCGCTTCACCGCGCAGCTGTGCACGGATTTCCTGCAGGCGAAGGACCCGCAGGTCGCACGCGCGGCTGCCGGCGCGCTCGCCGGCATCGGACCGCTCGACGCGGAAGGCGGCGACACGCTGGCTCGGTTGTGGGAGTCGCCTCTTCCGCAGACGCTCATGCACAAGGGCCTCCTGGTGCAGATCCTGCGGGCTCATGCGGCGGCCGGAGCCGAAGCACAGGGCCGGTTGCGCGAGCTGTGGCAGCAGGAACTCGACCCTGCCATGCGCCTGCTGATCGCGGATCAACTGCCGGAGACGCGCATCGAGTGGAGCGCGCTGGTGCGCTGGGCCGACAGCCCGGAGCGGCGCGCGTGGTTGCAGTCGGTCGTGCTGCGCTGGCCGCGGCTGGAATGGCCGGCCGAGGCTGATCCGATGCTGCTACCGCGTCTGGCTCTGCGCAGCGCGGGGCGTGCGTCCCTGCTGGAATCGCTCGGCCAGGTCCGCTGGAGCGATGCCGAGCGCGATGCGTGGCTGGCGAACCTGAGCGGCATGGAACGGGAGGAACTGCGGGCCGTGCTCGGCACGCCGGAACGATCGCAGGCACCCGCGCGCGAGTGGCCGGGTTCACCAGGCGCGCTGCTGCTCGATGCGGCCTGGCTGGAGCGCCCGATCCGCTGAAGTTTTTCGCGTGCTTCCGGTGCGCTTCCGGTGCTTTGCGCTTGGGGAGTGCAATCCGGATGGCCGAAGAGAATAATGAGGAGCATCCTCAGGGAAAGAAATTCCACTCCGCCCAGCCATGTCGATCTTCTCCTCCAAGAAGCCGCAAGCCGGCCCGCTGCAACCGGCAGACCCCGAAGAGGCGCGCCGCATCCCGATCCGTCGCGAAGAGATCGCGCTGGCGCTTGCTCCGCGCAGTCCGATCGCCGAGCAGTTTCGCTCGCTACGCAACTCGATCGCCGCGCTCAATCCCGAGGGAGCCCCGCGTTCCATCGTGATGGCCAGCGCCGTGCGCGGCGAAGGCAAGAGCGTGGCAACGCTCAACCTCGCGCTGGCGATGGGGGAAGTGCCCGGCAACCGGGTGCTGGTGATCGACGCGGATCTGCACGCGCCTTCGATCGAGGAGTATCTCGGCCTTCCGCGCCGTCAGGGACTGACGGAATTGCTGCAGGGTCGCATCGGCATCGACCGGGCCGTGCGCCAGACGAGCGTGCCGAGCCTCTCGCTGCTCTCCGCGGGTGAGTTGCCGGCCAACCCGAGCGAGTTGCTCGGTTCCGAGCGCATGAAGACGCTGCTGTCGACCTTCAAGCAGCGCTACTCATACATTCTGATCGACACTCCCGAAGCCCTTTCGATCAGCGATGGCCCGCTGCTGGGTGCCATGGCGGATGGCGTGATCCTCGTGGTGCGCCTCGGCTCCACCCCGCGTCACTTCGTCGAGCAGACCTATCACATGCTCGAAACGATGGGCGGCAACGTGCTGGGCACCTGCCTCACCGGCGCCGTCAGCGGCGTCGCGTCGAGCGACTACGCCACGCGCTAGTCGCCGAACAGCAGCCGCTGCACGCGGCGAACGAGCGCTTTGGCCTGAGTTTGCGGCTGCGTCAGCGGAGCGCTTCTGCGCGCGGCCTTCAGCAGGGCAGTGAGGTGCTGCCGCTCCCATTCCAGCACGAGTGCGTGATCCGGATGCGCGCGTTCACGCTCGCGGAATTCACGCGAATGATGCACCCAGCGGCCGCTCTTGCCGGTCCGTGGCGGGAGCACGACGTGCAGCAGCTCGTGGAACAGGATGAAGCTCACGAAGAACTCCGGCACTGCCTCGGAATCGAGCACCGGATGCACGCGCACGAGCGGCCCGTCCGGGTCGCAGGAACCCAGCCGCAGCGAGCGGCGGGTCGCACAGCGGGAGAAACGTCCCCAGGTCAGGGGCGGCAACTGCTTCAGTTCCTGCGCGAAGTGCTGCCGGCGCACCGCTTCCGCAAGTCGGGCGAGATCGTGAGCGCGCCCGCGCGTGATCAGCTGCTGTGGAGGGCGCGCCGGAGCCGGATGTGCCTCCAGCGCGGCGCGGATGAACGCATCGAGAGCCTGCGTGGCGTGACGTGCGCGCGATCCGGAGCGCACCCAGGCCGCCACGGCCTCGCGCAGCTCCGCAGTGCCCGCGCCGAAGAACGGATGCAGGGCCACGCGCATGCGCGCACGGTTTTCGCCCTGGCGCTGTCGCAGCACACGCAGTTGCAGGGGCCTGCGCCGCGAGCGCGTGGCGACGACCTCGACCTCCGCATCAAGCGCGGAGGCGAGGTGTGTCTCCCAGGCGGCGTGTTCAGGATTGCGGGCCATGGTGGTCGGTTTCGCCTGACGGAATCCGTTCCGCCTGACGGGCACATTTTCACCTGACGCAGGACGGGGCGCAACCAAACGGAAAAGCCCGGAGCGTTCTGCCCCGGGCCTTCCGTTCTCTCTCACTCAGGTTTGTGCTTTTACGGACTCACTGCTGGATTGTTAGATCCATCCGCGTTTCCTGACCTTCGGCCACCACGATCTGGCGCTCCGAGTCGCGCGCCACCTGCAGCTCCTCCAACGGATTGGCGTCGGCGGAGTTGCTGCGGTTGGCTCGCACATAGAATCGTCCGGCCGGGATGCTGCGCAGCGTGTAGCGGCCGTCGGCCGCAGTCTTGGCCGAGTACTGCCCCGGCAAGGCCTGCGCGTCGGCGGGTGCCAGCGTCACGATCGCGCCCGGCACACCCTTGCCGCTGCCATCGAGCACCATGCCGGTGACGCTGCCGCCGCGGGGGAGCACGATGTCGCCGATGCGCTGTTCCATTCCGTCCTGCACCACGATGTTGAGCTTGCTGGTGCGCGTGTAGCCGATCGCCTCGACAATCACCTGGTAGGTGTCCGGCGAGAGGTTCGGCAGCGTGAAGCTGCCATCGGAACCCGCGCGCACTTCGACCTGCGTGACGTGCGAGGGCAGCATGTCCTCGATCGTGGCGAAGAACGCGTCGTCGGCCCAGTCGTTGGGGCGCGTCATCAGGCGCGCCTTGGCGATGCCGCGGCCGTCGGGATCCACCACTCGGCCGCTGATCGAGCCGCCGCGGCTGAGGCGGATGGAGATGCCCTTGACGTCCTTGCCCTGCGTGACGACGAAGTTGCTCGAGCGCGTGGGCGCGTAGCCATTGGCCCAGGCCTCGACGACATACTCGCCCTGCTGGACTCCCTCGAGGCAGAACTGGCCATCGGTGACCTTGAAGCTCTGCTTGACGGTGCCCGGATAGGTCGGGGTGTTCGGATCGCTGTAGTGGCGCACCTGAGCCATGAAGTCCGTGACGGGCATTCCCGTCGACGCATCCACGACCTGTCCGCACAGCGAGGCTTCGCGCATGCCTTCGAGCACCGTGTCGCTGGTATTGGTCGGCACGCGGTTCTTTGCGGTGAAACGGTAACCGCGCAGGTTGGCGACGAGGTTGTACTCGCCGGGGGCGAGGCTCTCGAAGCAGAACTCGCCGCGCTCGTTCGAAAGCACCTCGTCGCGGGCGGTCTGCATCGTGTTGTTGATGCCGATCGCGATCACGCGGGCACCGACCAGCGGCGTGTTGCTCGGGCCGATGACGCGCCCGCACAGCATCTGCGCCGCGCGCAGCAGCACGTCCACGTTCTGCGGTTCGTCCTTCTCGAAGGCGATGCCGTGAATGACCTTGCGACCGTAGCCGGCGGCTGAAACCGTCAGCGTGCGACCGCCGCGCGCCACGTTGTTGAATACGTAGAAGCCGTCCGCGTTGCTTTGTACTTCCATGCGATCCGGCGCGGCGAACTGCGAGGCCTGGTAGAGCATGCCTTCGAGCACCAGCGTCGCCGCCGGCACCACGTTGCCCTGCTCGTCCTTGACGTAGCCCTGCAGCTTGGCGCCCGCGCGCATCACGATCGGAGGCTCATCGATCACGCCGTCCTGATCGACGGGCACGGTGTCCTGCTCGGCGCGTGCGTACTCGGGGTGCACCGCGACGAGCGTGTACTTGCGGCGCGGCTGGACGCCGACGAAGCTCGTGCGGCCGTCCTTGTCCGTGCGCTGCGGTCCGACCTGGAACGGTGCGCGGGAATCATCCGCGAAGAACAGGTCGTTGGAGGAAATCGTGGTCAGCGTGACCTCGACGTCGCGCAGCGGCTTGCCTTCGGGGGTGAGCACCTGCACGCGCAGCTCGTTCGAGTAGACGTAGGCGGTCGGGTCGCTGACGACGCGCGAGGCCTCGGTCTTCTCCTCCACGCCCGCCGAGCGGTCGTTGGCCTCCATCGTGCGCTCGACGGGAGCGACCGGCTGCACCTGCGGCGTCTCCACGCGGGCCACTTCCGGACCGTTGTCGGGCGGGGTGGGGGTGGTCTTGCCCATGGTGAACAGCCCGAAGAAAAGGGCGCCCAGGGCGGCCAGGATCAGCAACAGGACAACGATCGGCTTCATGGTGAGAGAGTTCGAGTGAGGAGGGCTCAGGGCATGGGACGCACGCCGGGGCGGATTTCTTCCCCGCTACCCTTGTCGGGCAAAAATCTCGAACACTTGTGTCCCAGAGCTGGACCGGGGGAGGGGTGTCTCAGGCTTTGGAAGCGCCCGAGGGGGTCGGCACGGAGTCCGACTCGCCGTCATCGGCCCGGCCCGGCCACCAGGTCTCCCAGGAGGCCTGGGAGCCGACGAAGTAGGCAAAGACCCACAGCTCGGTGTCCACCCGCCGGAAGACCTCCAGGCGGGTCTTGCGGCCGAGGAAACCGGGGATCAGGCGCGCGAGCTCGCCGGTCTTGGGGGCCAGCATGCGCCAGCCCTTGCCGAAGCTCGCCAGCGGCAGGAGGCGGAAGGGTTTGTTGCCCGTCGAAAATGCGATTTCCCTGCGAAGGAAGCTGGAGCGAAGCGAAGAGCCCAGCCATTCCCGCCCCTCGGTCCACAGCGAGAACTGTCCGCGCAGGATGCCCGGGTCGCGACGGAACAGCAGCACCTCGCCCTTCTCCGGGCGGTAAGCACCGCTGACGACCATGCCGAGGCCATTGCGGCGCATGGTGAGCACGCCCAGCTTGCCCTCCGGGCCGGAGATCTCGTGGGTGGTGTTCCACAGACCCGACTTCCGGATGGTGTAGGTGGCGAGGAGTTCGGCCATAGGTCCGTATCCTATCGGATGCCGGCCCGCAGAGCTTGCGGGAGCTTTTTTCCGCTAGTGGTACAGCGCGGACAAGGGGGCCGGCAGAGCTTGGCCGCTGTTGCTGCAGGGGTTGCAGTGGTTGGCGGTGCGGCAGGGCTCGAAGGCGCAGGTGCTGCACTCGTTGAGCTTCGTGAGCGCGGAGAGGATCTTCGCCTGCTGTTCTTCGAGCGCGCGCTGGCGCTCGGACAGCATCCGGCTCTGCTCCTCGAGTGCCTGTTTGACCCGGGCGAGGAACTGCTCGCGTGTCTCGCTCTCCTGGCGGGCCTGAATGAGGGAGCGGATGTTCTCGAGCTGGAGGCCGAGCTCCTGCAGGTCGCGGATCATCTGCACGCGATGGACTTCGGATTCGCGGTAGTAGCGGAAGCCTCCCGCGCTGCGGCTCGCCGGACTCAGGAGTCCCAACTCCTCGTAGTAGCGCAGGGTGCGCAGGTTCGTTCCGGCCAGCTGGGCGAAGTCCCCGATCTTGAGCATGTTGGAGTCGGACATGGTGGCTATGAGAAGAATTCTACCCTGTCCGGAAGGTGGAGTCTTCCGCTCCAGTGCGTAGGAAAGGGGGCCAGGGACGGTGGGGCGGGGTCTGCCTCGGCCGCCCCCCGTCCAAAATCGGCCCCCGGAAGCTATAGATAGTGCCCCCTTAGCGGGGTCAACCCAAGGAAACAGCCCTCACCATGTTTGCCCTCTTCATGTTCGATCCCCTCTACTGGCTGATGGTCGGTCCGACCATCCTGCTGGCGCTGTGGGCGTCGTTCAAAGTCCAGTCCACGTTCCGGGAGTACCAGCAGTTCGGCGTCCGCTCCGGCATGAACGGCGCCGAGGCGGCCCGTGCCGTGGCCCACGCCGGCGGTGCCATGGATGTCACGATCGAGGAGACCGATGGATTCCTCTCGGACCACTACGATCCGACCAGCAAGACGCTGCGCCTCTCGCCGGATGTCTATCACGGGCGCTCGATCTCGGCGATTGCGGTGGCGGCCCACGAAGCGGGTCATGCCATTCAGCACGCGAAGGCCTACACCTGGCTGACCTTCCGCTCTCAGATGGTGCCGATGGTCAAGATCGGCTCGATGCTCTGGGTCTGGGTGTTCCTTGCCGGCATGTTCATCAGCTCCATGCCCTGGCTGCAGACCGTCGGCATCATTCTGTTCTCGGCCACGGTGGTGTTCCAGCTCGTGACGCTGCCGGTGGAGTTCGATGCTTCCAACCGCGCCAAGGCCGTGCTGGCCCACACCGGCATCGTCAGCACGCAGGAGGAAGCCACGGGCGTTAGCAAGGTGCTCGGTGCCGCCGCGATGACCTATGTGGCGGGTGCGCTCACAGCGATCATGACGCTGCTGCACCTGATCCTCCGCTCGCGCTCCAGCGATGAGTGATGCCGGTAAGCCTGAGCATTCCGATGCGGGCGGCCTGTCCACGGCCGCCCGCAGTCATTAGGCTCCAACCCCATGGACATGCTCCGTCTCGATCTGCGCTCGGTGCCGGGGCTCGCAGCCGCAGCGGAGCCGCGCCTTGCCGCTGCGCTGTCACGCCTGCAGCAGCGCGCGGGCACGGACCAGCGCTGGCTCGACACGGATCTTCTGGCGGCTGCGCACGAGCAGATCCTCGAGTTTGCGGAGAGCATGCGCGGGCGCGTGCACACCTTGGTCACCTTGAGTGTCGGTGCCAGCGCGCTGCCGGTTCAGGCGCTGCGCACGGCGCTGAACTCGCCCTTCCACAACCTGACCATGCCAGGCGGCCTGCCGCGCCTGATCGTGCTCGACAACATCGACCCCGATCTGATCGGCGAGTTCCTCGACTGCGTCGATCCTTCCGAGTGCCTGTTCCATGTCGTGTCGCGTTCGGGCGAGTCGGAGGCCACGCTGGCGCTGACCAGCCTGCTGCGCGGCGAGCTGGCGCGCCGTCTGGGCCCGGAAGGACACAAGGAGCGTGTGGTGATCACGACCAATGCGCACTCCGGAACGCTGCATGAGCTCGCCGAGCGCGAAGGCTACACGCGCTTTGACATTCCCGATGGTGTGCAGGGTCGCTATGCGGCGCTCTCGCCGGTGGGCCTGCTGCCAGCGGCGCTGCTGGGCATCGACACGCCCGGACTGCTGGCCGGTGCGCGCGACATGGCTCAATTGGCGCGCAACAGCGCGTGGATCGACAATCCGGCGCTGGCCTGGGCCGCGGTGCACGATGCGCAGCGCCGCGCGGGCCGCGACTGCGTGATTCACGCTTCCTTTTCGCACCGGCTGCGCGATCTCAGCGCGTACGCCGCGCAGCTTTCGCACGAGAGCGGGCTTGCCGCCGTGCATGCGCCGGGCGTGCTGGAGCGCCACCACCAGCTCGGGGCCTTGATCGATTCGACGCGCGCGCAGTGGTTCAGCGTGCTGAGCGTGCTGTCGCACGATCACCAGCAGGCCCTGCCGGGTGCGGGCACGCTCAACGCCCTGCATTCCGAGCAGTGCCAGCAGACGCTCAGCGCGCTCGAGCTGGCGGGCATCCCGCATGTGCGCGTGCAACTGCCGCGTGTCAGCGCGCACGCGCTGGGACAGTACTTCCAGTTCCAGCAGACGGCTGCGGCGCTGAGCGCCGATCTCGCCGCAGCATGAGCCGGGAGCAGCGGCAGTTGGTGCTGCGTAAAGGCCGCCTTGAGCTCGAGAGCTGCCGGCTGCCCAGGCGTCCCGCCGGCTACGCGCGGATCCGCGTGCTGCTGGCGGGCATCTGCAACACCGATCTGGAGCTCCAGCGCGGCTACTACGGCTTCGAGGGCGTTCCCGGACATGAGTTCGTGGGCGAAGTCGTCGAGTGTGACGATCGCCGGCTGCTGGGGGCGCGCGTGGTGGGGGAGATCAATCTGGCCTGCGGCCGCTGCGAATGGTGCCTTCGCAAGCTGGGCCGGCACTGCCCCGTGCGCAAGGTGCTCGGCATCGTCGGTCATCCCGGAGCGATGAGCGAGTACCTCACTCTGCCGGAGCGCAACCTGCACCGCGTGCCCGACTCCGTCAGCGATGAGCAGGCCGTGTTCGTCGAACCGCTCGCGGCAGCTGCCGAAATCCTAGATCAGGTGCGCCTGCCGAAGGAAGGCAGCGTGGCGGTGCTGGGCGACGGCAAGCTCGGCATCCTGGTCGCGAAGTGGCTGCTGCACCGCGGCGCGAGCGTGCGCCACTACGGCCGTCACCGCTCCAAGCTGGCGCTCACCGCCGCCGACGGCGCCGAGGTCACCGTGAGCGCACGCCGTCCGCGCGCCGCGCACGATCTGGTGATCGAGGCCACGGGCAGTCCGCAGGGACTCGCGGACGCCGTGCGCCTGTGTCGGCCGCGCGGCACTGTGGTGATGAAGAGCACCGTGCATGGCAGCGTAGCCCTCGACACCGCGCCGGTGATCGTTGATGAGATCACGCTCGTCGGCTCGCGCTGCGGGCGCATGGAAGTGGCGCTGCGCGCGCTGCGGCGCCATGACTTCGGCCTCGAGCAGATGATCAGCGCCGTGCTGCCGCTGGAGCGTGCGGGCGAGGCATTTGAGCTCGCGCAGCGGCGCGGTGTTCGCAAGGTGCTGCTGCGTCCTGTACGTTGACGGCCCGATGCAGACCTCCCCGAGCTTCCGTCGCGAGTTGTTTCTGCTGGCCTCGCTGGCGCTGTTCACGGGCTTTTTCGTCGCGGCGAACTTCCTCGGCAACAAGCTCTTCGAGTTCACGCTGTTCGGACTCAAGCCCAGCCATCTGGGTTTGCCGGGCGAGACATTCGTGGCGACGGCGGGCATCCTTGCCTTCCCGCTGACATTCATCCTCACCGATGTGGTCAACGAGTACTTCGGCAAGCGCGTGGTGCGCACGTTCACGTTTCTCGCGATCGGGGTCAACCTGATCCTGCAGCCGATCGTCATGGGCGCCGCCGCCGCGCCGACGATCAGCTTCACGCCGGGTGTGGACTCACAGACCGCGCATGCCGCCTACCAGCTGGCTTACGGCAGCGCATGGACGATCACGGTCGGCAGCCTCGTTGCGTTCGCCATCGCACAGCTCGTCGATGTCGGTATCTTCACCTGGCTGCGTCGCCGCACCGGCGGCCGCATGATCTGGCTGCGCGCGCAGGGCAGTACGGTCATCAGCCAGCTGATTGACACGCTGGTTGTGATCTATCTCGCGTTCTATGTGCTGCCCGCGCTGGTAGGCGATCCGCACATGAGCGCGGGCGAAGCCGGTCGCATCGCGACGACGAACTACATCTACAAGTTCGCGCTGGCGGTGCTGATGACGCCGATCCTGTACTTCTCGCGCGGGCTGGTCGTGGCCTGGCTTGGGCGTGACAACGCGGACCAGCTGGCGCGCGAGGCGCACCCCGAAGATCCGACCTGAGGGATACTGCTCCCAGTATCGAATCAGGCGGGAAGCACGCGCGCTTCGCGGAAACTGACCAGCCGCTCGCTCGCCTCATCCCACAGCGCGAGACTGGCCGAGCGGAGGCTGGCGCGCAGCGAGAGGGTGGGAACCTCGCGCAGGAACGCGTTGGCGTTGTGGCAGGCTTCCAGCCGGTAGTTGGGAATGCGCGGGTTCAGGTGGTGCACATGATGGAAACCGATGTTCCCCGTGAACCACTGCAACACGCGCGGCAGCTTGTAGAACGAACAGCCTTCCAGCGCTGCGCGCGTGTAGTTCCACTCCGCGTTGCGACTCCAGTAGACGCCTTCGTACTGGTGCTGCACATAGAACAGCCACAGTCCGGTCGCGCCCGAGATCATCGTCGCAGTGCCCTGCAGCACGAGGAAGGGCAGCCAGCCCACCAGCCAGATCATCCCGGCGCACAGCGCGAGGATCGTGACGTTGGTGGCCCAGACGGTCCTGCGCTCACGCTGCGTGGCTCCGCGCGTGGTGAAGCGCTGGTAGCCGACGAAGATCGGCAGTGGCGCAAGTCCGAACAGGATCAGCGGGTGGCGGCTCAGCCGGTAGAGCAGACGCCGCAGCGGACTGGAGGCACGGTACTCCGCGACCGTCAGCGTCCAGATGTCGCCCACTCCGCGCCGGTCGAGGTCGCCGGAGCTGCGGTGATGGCGCTCGTGCTCATTGTTCCAGTGGCGGTAAGGCGTGAAGGTCAGCACGCCGGAGATGAAGCCCAGCACGGCGTTGGCACGGCGTGATGTCGAGAATGAACCGTGGCCGCAGTCGTGGAAGATGATGAAGATCCGGATCAGCAGGGCGCCTGCGAGGACCGCGAGCGGCAGCGCCAGCCACCAAGCGATGCTCCAAGCGTAGATCATCAGCACCCAAGTCAACAGGTAGGCGCCGTGTGAAGTCAGCACCTGCAGCAGCGCGCGGGCATTGCTGGGACGCTGGAACGGGGCAAGAGCCCGAGTCCACTCGGCGGGGGTGATGGAGGGAGCGTGCGGGCTCAAGGGGGGCATACTAGCCCATGGCAAGGCCGGATGCCCCTGCAATCGGCCGACTCCGGGGCCCGAAATCGTCGCTGTCAGCCGTAGGCGCTGCGCAGTGCATAGCCGATCTGCTTGTACAGAAGCCTTGCACCCACATTGGCGTCCCACTCGCCGCCGTCGGGCCCCGGCGCGACCTCGTTGAGGTCGAATCCGACGATACGGCGACCGGAGCGCACGAGGCCCTCAAGCAGGCCGACCGCCTGCGAGAAGCTCAGGCCCCCGGGCACTGGCGTGCCCGTGCCTGGGCACAGCGTCGGGTCGAGGCCGTCGATGTCCCAGCTGAGGTACACATCGCGCGGGAGCGCGGCGATGATGCGCTCGACCTGCGAGTGCCAGCTGGCTCCTGCGTCGCGCTCGCGTGCCAGAGAGGCATCAAAGAAGGTCTCGATGCGGCCCTTGGAGGCCTGAATGTACTGGTACTCACCCTCGCCGAAGTCGCGGATGCCGACCTGCACCAGCCGTCCGACCTGCGGAATGCGCTCCATCACGTTGTGCATGATCGAGGCGTGCGACCATTCGAAGCCCTCGTAGGCATCGCGCAGATCCGCGTGCGCATCCAGGTGCAGGATCCCCAGACCCGGATATTGCAGCGCGTGCGCGCGGATGGTGCCGAAGGGCGTGGAGTGATCCCCTCCGACCAGACCCACGAGCTTGCCGCAGCCGATCCAGTGCCGGGCGGTCTCGTAGACCCACTGGTTCATCTGCTCGCACAGCGCGTTGATGCGCGCGAGCGCCTGCGGGTCCGATTCCGTGCCGCCTGAGGCAATGATCGGCGCAGCGAGGCGCTTGGCCTCATCATTCCAGGCGCGTACGGAGGCGGGCTGTGGCAGCATCGCAATGCCCTGCTCGTAAGGGCGACCGGTGTCCAGATCGAACAGATCGACCTGCTTGGAGGCTTCGAAGATGGCCTGCGGCCCGTCGGCCGTGCCGCCGCCGTAGCTGGTGGTGGCCTCGAAGGGCACGGGAATCAGCACGACGCGGGAGTCTTCGGGCGCACTCGAGAGGCCGTAGATGCCCGAATCAGGGCGCGCAGCGGAATCCGGATCAAAAGCGGTCATGGATCGTATCGGGGATGACAGACGGATCAGCGCGCGCCGCAGCGGTTCTCGAGCGTGTTGACGCTCTTGATGCCGAGCTTCTCGCGCGTGCCCAGCAACTTGGCGACCGCCTGCGGGTCGAGCGGCTTGACGGTGCCGACGCAGTTGGCGAGCCAGAGGATCTTCGCCGTGTGCTCCAGCATGTCGAGCTTCTTGAAGGCATCGAGCAGGTTGGAGCCCAGCGTCACCGAGCCATGGTTCTGCATCACGACGGTGTCGGAGCAGCGCACGATGTTGCGGATCGATTCGGGCAGTTCCTCCGTGCCCGGCGTCGCGAAGGGCGCGGTCGGTATGCCGCCGATCGTCACGATGATCTCGGGGATCACCGGGATCTGCATGTCGATCCCCGCCAGCGTCAGCGCCACGGCGTGCGGCGGATGGCAGTGCAGCACGGCCTTGATGTCCGGCCGCTCCTTGTACGACACGAGGTGTATGCCCGTCTCGGTCGAGGCGCGCGGTCCATTGTCGACCACCTTGCCCGACATGTCGACATGCGCCATGTTCTCGGGCGAGAGGAAGCCTTTCATCGCGCCCGCCGGCGTGATCAGCACGGTGCCATCCTGCATGCGCGCGGAGATGTTGCCGTCCGCGCCGACGATGAAGCCCTTCTGGTAGCAGAGCTTGCCGATCTCCGCGATCGCGGTGCGCAGACGGGTTTCCTCATCCGACCAGCCGCGGTTCCTGGCGAGTTCCTCGACGCTGCTCATCGCGGGGACTCCTGCGTGTGGTCGTAGGTGTAGCGTCCGTCGCGCTCGACATAGTCGACGACGCCGACGACGATGGTCTTGACCGCGGCCTTGGGGTCGCCAAGCAGCTGCCGGCCGCTGTTGCCTTCGTCGATCACGAGCACGCGATCGCCGACGCCGGCCTGCGCGCGGTCGATGCCGATGCGCGTCTTGCCGGTCGGCTTGCCCTCGGGCGTGACCGGGCGCAGCAGCAGCAGCTTGCGTCCTTCCAGCACCGGAATCTGGACGGGGGAGACGATCGTGCCCACGACCTCGGCGAGAAACATCAGTGCAGGCCCTCCGCAAGCTCGGCGAGATCGCGGCTGCCCGACTGGGCCTGCTCGACGAAGCCGATGATGGCGGCGTCGACCGGCACGAAGTTCTCCGGGCAGGCCAGAGCGGCCTCGCGTCCGTCGACGAAGTGCACCAGATCGCCCGGCCCGGTGGAGAGCACCGCGGTCGCCACGAGGCTGTCGCCCATCGGAGCGCCGTGTTCGTCCAGCGGCTGGATCAGCTGCAGGGGAACGCCCTCGAGGCCCGCGTAGCGCTGCGTCGCGACCACGCGCCCGATCACGCGCGCGAGGTACACGTCAGCTCTCCCACTTCTCGTAGATGTTGTTGCCGCCCAGATCCCAGGAATCGACGACGGCCATGATCACCGCGTCGCAGGGCTTGCCGTCCGTGATCGAGGTCTGACGCGCGCTGGAGCCCGAGGCGTACAGCACCATGTCCTCGTGACCGGCCCCGACCGCATCGACGGCGACCACATACTGGTCCTTCGGCTTGTTGTTCTGGTCGTGCACCTGAACCAGCAGGAACTTCTGGTTCATCATTTTCTCGTCCTTGCGCGTGGCGACCACGCTGCCCACGACCTTGCCGATCAACATGTGCGGTGTGCTTCCTGCTGCGGGGGGATGCTCTAGAGGGAGTAGCTGACGCTGGCGCGGGGCAGGGCCTCTTCCAAGAAGCGCCGGCGCAGCTCGCGTTGCACGTAGCCGCTCATCACTTCCCAGGTCGGCGCGGGCCGCCGCTGTCCGAGCCAGAGTAGCACAGCGCCGTTGCTCACGGAAATCGGCCCCACGAGGCCCTCTCCGCGCAGCTGCTCGGGCGTCGGGCTGGACGCCAGGCGCTTTTGGAGCAGCTCGCGCAGCTCCCCCGGCAGCCGGGGATGTGCCGGCGTGACGAAGCCCAGGCTGCCTTTTTCCTTGCGAGTCGCCTCGTCTTCCGAAAGCTCCGCCGCGCGCTTCTGGAACTCCTCGAATGAGGGAATCTCGCGCGCGAGCTTGGCGAGGCTCGCCATGGCGTCATCGATCGAGCGCGGATTGAGCGGGTTGGTGAAGCGCGCTCCCGTCAGGAAGATCATCGAGA
Organism: Planctomycetia bacterium; assembly: GCA_005799545.1. Lineage (GTDB taxonomy): Bacteria > Planctomycetota > UBA1135 > UBA1135 > SYGM01. The sequence continues at coordinate 15,546 of SYGM01000136.1, forward strand.
GCTCGACGGCCTCCCCGTAGGCATCGTCGTAGAGCTTGCGCTCATCGGCATAGGCGCGCTTGAGCGCCTCGGCGCTGTACGCCTTGTCGATCCACAGCTTCGAGAGCGCCGAGACGCGCAGGCCCGCATCCAGCGGCAAAGAAGCGACGCTCAAGCCCTGCGCTGCCATCAAACGTTCGAAGGGCACGCCCTTGTTCTTGGGATCGGCCTGCGCCTCGCGACGGCGGCGCTCGATCTCCTTCTGCACATACTCCTCGATTCGTCCGGGCGCGGCATCGGGAAGGCGCTCCAGCACCTTGCGTTCCAGCAGCGTCTGGTAGGCCGCGTTCTGCACCGCCGAGGGCTCCAGTCGCCGCCGCAGCAGCCGCACGAAGTCGTTGACCCCGATCTCGACACCACGCGCGCGCGCCACCGGCTGGTTGTCCCACGGCGGAGCGAGCTCGGCCGCTTCGCGGCGCACAAGCTCCTCCTGAATCCAAAGCTTGGTCTGGTCCGGCTGCAGCTCGGCTCCGTCCTTGAGGCCCAGCGCGCGGCGCGTCAGCGTCTCCTGCAGCATGCCCGCGCGCAGGTAGTAACGAAACTCCTCCGCGGAGAGGCGCGCCTCGCGGATCTGCTCGGCGAGACCGCCGGGTCGCCCCGACTGCTTCCACTGCGCTTCGAGCGCGCGGATGCGCTCATCGATCACGCTCTCGGGGATGGCGAGGCCCTGATCCTTGGCCGCGGCCTCGACCACGCGCGTCTCGAGCAGGTGTCGCAGCGCGCCGCGGCCTTCCTGCGACATGGCATGGCGACGCAGCAGCAGACCGTCGAGCTCCTGCCACTTCAGTTCCAGACCGCCGCCGCGGGCGACCACGGCGGCGTCCTCAAAGGACGTCTCCTCGGCTGCGCGCGCGGTCGCGCAGAAAACGCTCCAGCAGCACAACAGCAGCAGGAGGGCAAACCAACTCGGCCCGTTTCGCATGTGCCATCGGATCTGCATGTGCCATCAGAGTATCGGGCCCGGCAGGGGACACGCAAAGCGCGCCCCTGCCGGGTCTGGTGTCACTCGAGTTGTGTCGTCTGCGGTTGTGTCGTCAGCAGTGCCTCAGAGGCGCGGCTGGGTCGTGAGGCTTAGAACGGGAAGTCTTCCGTCTCCGGACCCTTCGTCTCCCCGTCCTCCGGCTTGGGCTTGGGCTTGGCCGGCGGTTGCTTGCGGCGCATGCGCGGCTTGGCAGGCGGGTTTGCAGGCGGCTTAGCGGGCGGCTTGGCGGGCAGCTCGGGTGCGCTCTCCGGCTTGGGAGCGGGCAGCGTGGGCGGCCGCAGGTCGCGCAGCAGCAGCTCCAGAGATTGATTCGCCTTGCGGCTGTCCCACTCCAGCGGCCAGGTGCGGTCCGCCGAGTGGCGGAACTGCGCCTGACCCTCGCGGATCAGCAGCCCCAGACCCGGATGGCGCCACGCCGGCAGGAACCAGGCCTGGAAGGGGTTGGTGTCGGGCAGGAACACGGTGGCCGGCTGGCCGCGGTCGAAGTGCCGCGGCGGACGGGCGATCTCCTCGGGATGGAACAGGCGGCGCGCCACGCTGCTCCTGAGGCGGTGGCGCAGACGCCCGAGCAGCTCGCGATGCTCTTCCGCCAGCGGCTGGGGAGGATTGGGTTCCGCCTGATGCAGCGTCAGCGCGCTCATCACGCCGGCCTTGTGCGAGGCGTACTCCGCATCGATCGACTCCAGCCCCGGCTGGAAGATCTTGGTGTTGAAGCCCGCCAGCACGCTCTCGTGCGCGTCGCCGTAGATGTAGCGGATCTGAGCCAGGCTCTGGACCGCGGCCACGATCGAAACGCGGGGACCGCGCAGCGTGTTGACCGAGGTCTCGAAGCCGGGAATGCGGCCCACGGCGCTGGCGAACTCGTCGATCACCAGCGAAACGGGACGCGGCAGCTCCGCGCCTTCGCGCTCGGAGGCCTCGCGCATCAGCTGCTGCAGCAGCGTGGTGAAGAGCAGGTTGATCACCGGACGCAGACGGTCCAGCTCCGCCTCGCGCATCCGAATCACGAGGATGCCCGGCTCCTCGATCAGCGACTGCAGATCGAGCTCATCCTGCCCCGTGACCGCGCAAACCGTCTGGTCGCGCCAGCAGGCCAACCGCACCTGCGCATCGGCCAGCACCGTTTCCGCGTTCTGCGAACCGCTGGCGAGGAAGGCCGTGAAGGTCGTCAGACCGGGGGTGTGCTGGTAGCGCTGCGTGAAGTTGCGCAGCAGCTGCCGGGAGCCCTGCAGCAGCTCGAACACATGGCCCAGTGAAGCCTTGCGGCCCAGTCCCTGCAGCAGGCCTTCGCACAGCCCCGCGATCAGCTGGATCGAAGCATTGATGAAGAAGATCGAGTCCCGCGAGTCGCGGCGCACCTCGCTGGCCCAGGCCAGCGTTGAGGCGAGCTCGTGCAGCGCGCTGGAGAGGTCGGTGCGGCGGCGGGTGCACTCGGAATGCAGACGGGCCAGCGGATTCCAGCCCACCGATGCGGTGCGGTCGGTGAGGTTGAGCACCTGCACCTTCTGGCCGGGACGCAGACGGGCCGCCGCGGCCTGCACGAAGGGCAGCAGTTCGCCCTTGGGGTCGAGCACCACGAGGCTGCGCTGGGTGTCGGCGATGTCGGAGTGCAGCACCGGCAGGATGAAGTTCTGGGTCTTGCCGCCGCCGGGCTGCGAGACGATCAGCATGTGCCGATTGCGCTCGCGCTCCGGCAGCGTCAGGGTCTGGTTCCACTGCACTTCGAGGCCTTCCGCGCTCTCCACGATGGGGGAGACATGGGAGAAGCGCGTGTTGTGCGGCAGGTGGATCGCCTGCTGGAACCAGCGGTCGACATCGCGGGCGTCCGCGAGCCGTGCCGCGCCAAAGGTATTGGCCGGATCGGGACGCGGGCGCCGGGGCAGGGAGCGGGGGTCGTGGAGGAACTTCGGGCAGTTGAGCCCGTCGAAGGAATCGGGGATCAGCATGGGGAGGGAGGGGAGAAAGGTCAGAAGGGCCGGCTGGGATGGAATCCGGGGGGAGTCTTCGTTCCAGTCACACCGACTGGCACACAGCAGTAGCTTTCAGGACTAGCTCTCAGCGCTAGCTCTCAGGACTAGCTTTGAGCACTAGCTCTCAGCTTCTGCAGAATTGTCGCCGCGCTTGCGTGCGAAGCGACACCTGTGTGTGTCATGCGTGTGTCATGTCGGTGTGGTCGAAAAGCAGGACGAGCCACCCGTCGTCCGCTTCTCACGCAGTTTGCCCCTGGAGCCCTGACACACAGTCCTGCACGGACGGATCTCTCCCCCGGCAGTGAATGCATGCGCTGGATTGACCTCGTTCCTCGCCGGACGCGCCGGCGGAGCCCCTTGAGTTTGGCCGCGCTGTGGCGAACAGGATAGACCAGTCATCGCGTTTGCCTAGTCGGCTGCGACGCGCCATGCACGCAAATCGCGTCAAAAGCGCGCTTTAGAGCGAAAAAGAAATCCGGGAAAGACCCGGAGCGCTCAGGTCTCGGGCGTGAACGCCAGCTCGTCGCGCTCAATGCGCACGCGCCAGAGCACATCCGCGCCCGCGAGCGCTTCCGTATCGCGGCTGATCATGACATCAGCGAGCTTGCTCTCGATCTCGCGTGCGATCACCCGGCGCAGCTCGCGCGCGCCCGATGCGAGCGAGAAGCCGCGCTCCGCGATCCAGCGCGCCACAGCCGGCGTGAAGGCCACGCGGAGTCCTCGCTGTCGGGCCCGCGCGGCGAGGCCGGTCAATTGCACCTGTGCAATTCCACGCGCAATTTCGCGGTCCAGCTCGGAGAATACGATGGTTTCGTCGATCCGGCCGAGCAGCTCCGGAGCAAACTGGCGTTCGAGGGCCTCCGTGGCGATCGAGCGCAGAGCACTGTGTTCTAACCGCTCCTGGCGCACGAAGCCGAGCTGCCGACGCGCCGAGATCATCTCCTGGGCGCCGGCGTTGCTGGTGAACAGGATCAGCGTACGCTCGAAGCTGACGCGCCGGCCCTTGTTGTCGGTGAGCACGCCGTCCTCGAGGATCGAGAGCAGCAGATTGTGCATGCGCGGATGGGCCGTCTCGCTC
>SYGM01000137.1 GCA_005799545.1 Planctomycetia bacterium
CCGCTGCGTTGCCGTGCTCCGCTGCGTTGCCGTGCTCAGCTGCGTTGCCGTGCTCAGCTGCGTTTCCGGATCCGGGTGCGCGCCAAGCCTCGGCGGGCTTGAGCTCCAGCGGCGAATAGGGAATCGGTGCAAACCAGACCAGACGCGCCCGTGCCTGTCCGTCAGCCAGCGCCTGCTTGAACTCCCCGGCGGGCGCAGGCGGGGAGGCCGGCAGCAGGCAGAGCGCTCCCACAAGGAGCGAGCCGCAAGGCGCCAGCCAGTGTGCGCGCCTGCGCTGGGTGAAGCAGAGCCAGGGCAGCACGAGGCACCAGGGCAGCAGCAACAGCGAGGCGCGCGTCCATGCGTCGAGGGACTCGAAGGCCGGCGAGCACCAGCGCTCGCGCGGCTGCCAGCCGCCAGCGGACTCAACCAGCGCCCGCACGGCTTCGATCCGCTCGGCACCTGACAGCTGTTGCGCGCGCTCGATCGGCGCCGGATCCGCGCTTTCCTGCGCGAGGATCGCGAGGCTCGACTGCATGCCGTCGGCATCCTCCAGTGCGGCGAGGCCGGCGAGACTCTCCAGCGCCGCACGCCCGCGCGTGGCATCGCTGCCGACCAGAAAGAGCGGCCGGTCGGTCGCGATCAGCGGCGCCAGCAAGGCCAGCGCATGCAGCCAGCCCAGCCAGGCGAGCGTCCAGCGCCAGCGTCGTGAGGACGGCTCAGCCATGCCGGATGCGCGGATCCAGCCGCGTCAGCGCCCAATCGCCCGCCATCAGCGCCGCGAGCGTCAGCAACGCCCCCAGCGCGGTCAGCGCGCCGATCACCGGATAGTCACGCGCCAGCACCGCATCCAGCGCGTAGCGCCCCAGACCCGGAATGCCGAACACGCTCTCCACCACCACCGAACCGCCCAGCAGGCCGGGCACCAGCAGCGCGCCGAGGCTCACCAGCGGCAAAGCGGCGTGGCGCAGGATGTGGGCGCGCCAAACTGTCGCTTCGCTCAAGCCCTTCATGCGCGCCGTGCGCACGAACTCCGCCTCGGAGGAGGCCAGCACGCTGGCGCGCACCTGGCGGCTGATCAGCGGAACGAGTCCGAGCACAAGGCAGCTGATCGGCAGGATGCGGTGCAGCAGGGCATCGACCCAGCCGCGCTGCGCGGGATCCGCGCTCTCCAAGCCCAGCACCGGCAGCCAGCCCAGCCCGCCCGCTCCCAGCAGCACGACCAGCAGCAACGCCAGCCAGAACGAGGGCAGGGCATCGAGCACGAGCAGGCTCAGCGAGAGACCGCGCTCGGCAAGTTCCCCGCGGCGGCGTGCCGCGAAAAGCCCCAGCACGATCCCCAGCCAGCTCGCGAGCAGCAGCGCAGGCAGTCCCAGCTGCGCGCTGATCCACAGGCGCGCGAGCAGCTCATCGCGCACGGCGACCTGTGGTCGCTGGAACTCATGCCCCGGATCGAGCGCGAGCAGGCCGTGCCAGGGATCCGCGCCGCTCCCGCCCAGGATGCGCGCGCCGTCAGGTGCGGCGCTCAAGGGGCCCAAGAAGTGCAGGTACTGCTTCCAAAGCGGCGCGTCGAGCAGGTGCTCGGCCGCAAAGCGCGCCTGACTTTCCGCCAGCTCCGCTCCGCCGATCTCCGCGTCGGAAAAGCGCATCTCTCCCGGATCGCCCGGGGCGAGCCGCATCAGCGCGAACACGACCAGCGTGACGCCGAAGAAGGTCAGCAGCGCCGTCAGCAGGCGCCTCAAGAAGCGGAAGCCGCCGCCGGAGAGGGAGCTTGTCACCGCGGCTGCGCTCCGCCCGCGGTGCGATGCCAGCGTCGCGCCACGTAGTTGGGATCCCCGCGCACCAGCTCCACGCCGGAAAGATCCCGAGCGAACGCGAACTTGCGCGGCGCCGTGAAGCCGAAGAGATAGGGCTGCTGCGCGTAGACGCGCCGCTGCAGGCTCTTCCACAGCTCGGCGCGCCGCGCCGGATCCAGCTCCAGCTGCGCCGCCTCGATCAGGCGATCGGACTCTGGATCGCTGAAGCCCGGGAAGTTGGGACTGCGGGCCTGAGCGGCGGAGCGCGAGTGGAACTGCTTCTCCGGATCGCTCTCGCTGGCCAGCGCCCAGGCCGAAACATAGCCCTCGAACTCGCGATTGAGCGCGCGCTCGCGCATTGTCGCGAACTCGATCAGCTCGCCGCGCACTTCGATGCCCACCTGAGCCAGATCGTTCTGGAGCGCCGCGACCACAAGCTGATTGATCGCATTGCCTGCATTGGAGAGCAAACCGAGCGTGAAGCGTTCGCCGTCCTTGTCGAGCACGCGATCCCCGTCACGGTCGATCCAGCCGGCCTCCGCCAGCAGGCGACGCGCCGCCGCTGGATCATGCGGCAGCGGTGCCAGCGCGTCGTCATAGCCCTTGAGGCCCGCCACGCCGTGCCCTGTGACCTGCATCGCCAGCCCGCGGTAGGCGCTCTGGCGGAAGGCCTCGAAGTCGAAGGCCTGCGCCAGCGCCGTGCGCACGCGCACATCGCTCAGCTTGGGAAGGCGCAGGTTCCACGCGATGAACCAGTACGCGCCGCTGGGTGCGTGGCGCTTGACCGCGCGCTCCGTGAAGGCGGCTGAGGCGGTGGTCTCGCCGAACCAATCCTCCGTCGAGAGTCGTGCGAAGACATCCAGCTCGCCGTTCTTGAGCGCCTCGATCGCCATGCGATCCTCGCGCACGAACAGCCAGTCGAGCTCGTCGAGTCGGCCGCCGCGCTCCGGCGCGAAATAGCGCTCAAAGCGACGCGAGCGGATCCGGTCGCCCTCGAAGGAGACCAGCCGGTATGGCCCCAGCCCCACGAAGGCACGGTTGTGAGGGTTCTTGTTGATCCAGGCGGCGCGCTCGGCCTCGTCCGGTTGCCAGTCGGGGGCCTTTCCGGCACGTGTTTCCGGGTGGAAGCGCGGCAGGTCCGGATCGTTGAGATCGTAGAGGTGTGCCGGCAGCAGCGGGAGATCGCCGAAGGAGTGCGCGGCGCGGAAGTACGGCTCCGCGTAGCCCGCCACCACCCGCCAAGGCCCCTCCGCGCGCACTTCGATCAGCTTCTGGTACTGCGCGCGGCGCTCGCCGCACTCCACCAGCGGATTGCGCCAGATCGAGGCGCTGAAGACCACGTCGGAAGAGTCGAAGCGCTCGCCATCGTGCCACAGCACGTCGTCACGCAGCTCGAACACCAGCCCGGTGCCGGGCAGCACGCTCGCCACCGCCGAACCCAGACGCGCGCGCAGTTCCTGCTGGTCTCCGTAGAGGCGCGTTCCATCCTGCGTCACGACGCAGTCCGTTACGCGGAAGGAGCGGCACAGGTTGGGCTCGAGCGCGCCGGTGTCCCAGTTCTCCAAGAGCAGCGTCTCGTGCAGCTCGTACAGGATGCGGCGCAGGACGCCGGAACCCTCCAGCGCATAGTTGAGACCGCGTGGCAGCGACTCAAGGTGAATGGTCGCGCGCCCGCCGGCCCCAGAAGCAGAAGCAGAAGCAG
>SYGM01000138.1 GCA_005799545.1 Planctomycetia bacterium
TAGCCCCCCGGCCGCTGCCCCTTCCAGTGCCCGGCTCTGAACTGCAATTACAGGCGGTGTGCGTGTCCTTTGGCACGCGCACCGTCCTCACGGACCTCAGCCTGAGCTTTGCTCCGGGCGAGTGCATCGCTCTTGTGGGCCCCAGCGGCGCCGGCAAGACCACGCTGCTGCGTCTGCTCAACGGCGCCCAAGCGCCCGCCGCCGGCGCGGTGCGACTCGACGGTCGCTCGCTCAGCGAGCTCACGCCGCCCCAGTTGCGCCGGGTGCGCGCCCGCATCGGGTTCATTCACCAGGACCTTTGCCTCGTGCCCAACCTGCGCGTCTCGCAGAATGTGATGCACGGACGGCTGGGACGCACCGGCCTGCTGCGTTCCCTGCTGCATGCGGCCTTTCCGCCGCGCGCCGAACTGCAGGAGATCCGGGCACTGCTCGATCGCGTGGGCATCGGCGATCGCCTGCACGAACGAACGGATCGACTTTCGGGCGGCCAGCGCCAGCGCGTGGCCATCGCGCGCGCCCTGCACCAGGAGCCGCAGCTGCTGCTCGCCGACGAGCCGGTCAGCTCGCTCGATCCACTGCGCTCGCGTCAGACGATCCAGCTTCTGATCGCGCTGGCGCGCGAGCGCGGGATCACCCTGGTCGTGAGCCTCCACGATTTGCCGCTGGCGCGCGAGTTCTTCCCGCGTCTGGTGGGCCTGCGCGAAGGACGCGTGCTCTTCGATGCTGCGCCGGAGCGGCTGAGCGAAGCGCAACTGACCGAGCTGTACCGCATTGAGGCACTCGATGATGAGCAGGGCGCTTGAGCAGGCACCGCCCTGGTGGCGCTCGCGGCTGGGACTGTTCGTGCTGCTGGGCTTCAGCGGCCTCGGCGCGCTGTTGTTGCTGGAAGCCCCCTTCTCCGGTCTCCTGCCGCAGGCCGGCGGGCTGCGCATCGTGCGCGAGTTCTTCGCAGCCATGCTGGAGCCGGCGCTGGACTATGAAAGCCCGGTGCCTGCGGGCACGCCATCGATCCTGAGCGCAGCGCTCGCCGGTGCGCGGCGCACGCTGGTCTTCGCCGCCGCGGGCATGAGCTTGGCCCTGGTGCTGGGCGTCACGCTCGGATTCCTGGGCTCCAGCGCCTGGTGGGATGAGGAACGCCACACGCGCGCCGCGGCCGGCCTGCGCCGTGCCGTCTGGCTGGCGGCCCGCGTGCTGATCACGCTGATGCGCTCGGTGCACGAGCTGCTCTGGGCGGTGCTGTTCCTTGCGGCCTTCGGACTCAACACCTTCGGCGCTGTGATCGCGATCGCCATTCCCTACGGCGGAACGCTCGCCAAGATCTTCTCGGAGCTGCTCGAGGAAGCACCGCGGGCGAGCGCGCGGGCTCTGGCCCAGCTGGGGGCCGGCAGCGTCCAGCAGTTCGTTTTCGGGCTGGTGCCGCGCGCGCTGCCCGACATGAGCGCGTACGCGTTCTACCGCTTCGAATGCGCGGTACGTTCCTCCGCCGTGCTCGGGTTCTTCGGCTTCCCCACCCTGGGCTACTCGATCGCGCAGGCGTTCGAGAACCTGCACTACCGCGAACTGTGGACCTACCTGTACTGCCTGATCGCGCTGGTGCTGCTGCTGGAGCTGTGGAGCGCGAGCCTGCGCCGGAGGTTCGTCGCATGAAGCGCGACTGGTGGCTGCGCACGAGCCTCGCCCTTCTGCTGGGGCTGGTGGTCTACAGCTGGACCTGCGGTGAGATCGAGCTCGGACAGCTCTTCACCGAACAGCGCCAGGCCAACCTGCGGCGCTTCGCGGGCGAGGAAATCGTGCCCTATCCGCTGCGCGAGACCGGGTTCAGCTTCTCCGGCTGGAGCAGCTGGGCCATGGAGCTGTTCCGTTCCCGCGGAGCACAGGCCTGCCTGGCGACCTTCGCGATCGCCTGGGTCGCGATCAGCCTCGCCGGCATGACGGGACTGCTGATGTCCTTCCTGGCGGCCCGCAACGCCATGCGCGCCCGCCCCTTCGAATCGCAGGGCGCTCCGGGCGCCGGATTCCGTGCACTGACCACCGCGGTGCGGGCACTGCTGGTCTTCCTGCGCGCGGTGCCCGAGTACATCTGGGCCTTCCTGCTGCTGGCGATGCTGGGGCCGAGTGCGTGGCCTGCGATCCTCGCGCTGGCCATCCACAATGCCGGCATCCTCGGCAAGCTCGGTGCGGAGAGCGTCGAAGCGCTCGACACGCGCACGCTGGCAGCGGTGCGCGAGCTGGGCGCGTCGCGCGGACAGGTCAGCGTGCTGGCGGCACTGCCGCTGGTCCTAGGCCGGTTCCTGATGTACTTCTTCTACCGCTTCGAGACCTGCGTGCGCGAAGCGACGGTACTGGGCATGCTGGGCGTGGTCTCGCTGGGTTACTGGATTCAGGATGCCCGCAGCAAGCAGTACTACGACGAGATGGTCTTCTTCGTGGCGCTGGGTGCCCTGATCGTGCTCGCGGCGGACCTGCTTTCGGCTTGGGCACGCGGAACTTTGCGGCGCATGCGCTAGGCTGTAGCCTCGCAAGCCATGAGCGCACCTCTGCTCGAGATCCAGGGTCTGGTGAAAAACTTCGGGAGCACGCGCGCTCTCGACGGTCTCAACCTGACGCTGGAGCGCGGCGCCTGCGGCCTTCTCGGGCCCAACGGTGCCGGCAAGACGACGCGGATCAAGCTGCTGCTGGGACTGCTCGAGCCGGACGCGGGTTTCGCGCGGATCGTGGGCCATGATCCGCGCCGCGCACAGGATCGGCTGGCGTTGCGTTCGCGGGTCGGCTACATGCCCGAGTCGGACTGCCTTGCGCCGGGCATGAGCGCAGTCCAGCTCGTCAGCCTGCTGGGCGAGCTCTCCGGTCTGCCGCGTGACGATGCGATGACGCGCACGCACGAAGTGCTCGACTACGTGGGCCTCGATGAGTCGCGCTACCGCCCCAGCGAGGAGTACTCGACGGGGATGAAGCAGCGACTGAAGCTGGCTCAGGCGCTGGTGCACGATCCGCCGTTCCTGCTGCTCGATGAGCCGACCAACGGCCTGGACCCCAAGGGACGCCGGCACATGCTGGACCTGGTTCACGATCTGGGCCGCGTCCAGGGCAAGAGCCTGCTGGTCTGCTCGCACCTGCTGCCGGACATCGAGCGCACGTGCGAGCAGGTGGTCGTGCTCGCAAAAGGACGCGTCACGCGGCAGAACCGCATCGATGACTGGCTGCACAAGGGCGGAACGCGTGTGCGCATCCGTTTCCAAGGCGAGCCCGAGGCACTGTCGTGCGCGCTGGAGGAACTTGGCCTCACGGTCGAGGCCCGCGACGGCCAGGAGTGGCAGTTGCTGGTACCGGAAAGCTGCACGGATTACGACGCGCTGTTCGTGGCGGCGGCACGCCATGGCGTCTGCTTGCGCATGCTCAAGCCGAGCAAGGAATCGCTGGAGCAGGCCTTCCTGCAGGAGCTGGGCGCATGAGCCGGCAAGCCAGCACGCACACGGAGATCTACCGCCCCTACGCGGGCCAGGCGGGCGTGCGCTCGTGGCGCTCGCTGCCTCTGGCGCGCGCCCAGATCGCGCGGGCCTTCCGCCGCAAGCTGCCGTTGATCCTGTTCGCGCCGCCGCTGATGGCCACGGTGATCTTCTCCTTCGTGGTCTACTCCAAGTTTGCGCTCGAGGCCGGCATCAACCCCACGCCGGGGGTCGACAACGATGCCCGCAGCCCGGCCGCGCTGATGGGCAACATGGCCTCCAACCTCATCCAGGTGAAGGAGCAGATCGTCGGATTCCATCTGGCGATGAACCTGTTCGTTCTGCTCGCCGTGGCCTGGTACGGTGCCGGCCTGATCGCCGAGGACCGGCGCGAAAAGGCCCACCTCCTGTACTTCGCCCGCCCGATCACGCGCACCGACTACCTGCTCGGCAAGTTCCTCACGGTGCTGCCGTTCGGCGCGGTGGCGACGGTGCTGCCGGGCATCGTGATCTGCGCCGTTGCGAGCTTCGCCTCGCCGGACTGGTCCTTCGTGCGCGAGGAAGGCGATGTCATCTGGAAGATGCTCGTCTTCTCGCTGGTGTCCCTGCTGTGCTTCACGAGCATCACGCTCGCGATCTCCAGCCTGTGTCAGCGCAAGACCCACGCGCTGGCGGGCACGCTGGGATTCTTCCTGCTGCTGCAGGGCATCGCGGCCCTGCTCTGGAGCCTCCAGCGTGATCGTTCGTGGCTGGTGCTCTCCCCCTTCGGCAGCCTGCGCCGCATCGCGGCCGGACTCTTCGAGATGCCGCGCACGCTGGGCATGCGCACGGACTGGAGTCTCTCGGGCTCCTGGGCTTTCATTCTGGGCCTGTGCGCGCTGAGTCTCTTGATCCTGTGGTGGCGCGTGCGCGTCATGGAGCGTGAAGGATGAGCGGGCCGCTGATCGAGGCGCACGGACTGTCGCGTTGGTACGGACCCGTCGTTGGACTCAACGATCTGGAGCTCGTCGTCGAGGGCGGCATCGTCGGCCTGCTCGGACCCAACGGTGCGGGCAAGTCCACCTTCCTCAAGCTCGTCGCCGGTGAGATCCGGCCCTCGCGTGGCACGCTGCGTGTGCTGGGTCATGAGCCTTTCGCCAACCGCGAGTACTTCCGCGCGCTGGGATTCGCCCCGCAGCAGGACTCGCTCTACGATGAGCTGACCGCTTTGGAGTTCGTCGAGTTCCTCGCGCGCCTCTCGGGCCTGAGCGCGCGCGATGCGCGCCTGCGCTCGCAGGCTGCTCTGGAGCGCACGGGCATGGCGGGCGCCCTGCACCGGCCGACGCGCGGATTCTCCAAGGGCATGCGGCAGCGCACCAAGCTTGCCGCCGCACTGGTGCATGGTCCGCAGCTGCTGGTGGTCGATGAGCCGCTGACGGGTCTGGATCCGCTGGGCCGTCGCGAGATGGTCGCGCTGTTCCAGGAGCTGGGCCGCGAAGGAGTGCACATCCTGATCTCCAGCCACGTGCTGCACGAGATCGAGAGCGTCACCGAGAACATCGTGCTGCTGCACCGCTCGCGACTGCTGGCTCAGGGCCGCGTCGGGGACATCCGCGCTCTGCTCAGTCGCTACCCCCACCGCTACGAAATCCGCGCACAGCGTGCGCGCGCGCTCGCCAGCGCGCTCCTGTCGCTGCCGGCCACCCACAGCGCGCGCGTCGCACCGGATGGACTGGGACTGACGCTGGAGACCTTCGCGCCGGCGGAGCTCGAGCGCGAGTTGCCCCGCATTCTGGGCGAGCTCAGGCCCGGCTTGGAGTCGATCGAGGGCACCGATGCCGGCCTCGACGCCGTCTTTGACTACCTGGTGGCCTGACCCATGTCGCACACCGGACTCCTCTTTCTGCTGTGGCGCACGCACCTCGTGCGGTCCTTCGCGCCGCGGCGTGTGTGGATGCTGGCCCTGCTGGCACTGCTGCCGGCACTGATCGCCGGCATTCTGAGCCTCGCGGCGCGCCGCGTGACGAGCCCCGAGGCCGTGACCAATCTGGCCTGGTTTCTGCAGGTGCAACTGGTCGTGCCGCTGGTCTCCCTGCTGGCGGGCATCGGCGTGCTTGCGCGGGAAATCGAGGATCGCACGCTGACCTATCTCTTCACGCGTCCAGTTCCGCGCGTCGCGGTGTTCCTCGGTCGCGCAGCCGGTGCCTTCAGCGTGGCGCTGCTGCTCAACGTGCTGGGCGCGCTGGCACTGCTGGTGGCGGCAAGCGGCATCCGCCTCGGGAAAAGTCCTGATGCAAGCGTGTTTCCGCTCGCGGCCTTCCCCGATGACGGCGTCAGCGTGTCCATCCTCGGGGCAGTGGTGCTCGGCAGCCTGGTGTACACCGCCCTGTTCGCCTGCATCAGCGTCTTCACCCGCCACCCGATGATCGTCGGGCTGGTCTACACCTTCGCCATCGAAAGCTTCCTGTCGAACCTGCCCGGCTCCAACCAGAGTCTGACGCTGCAGTACTGGCTGCGCTCATGGATCGCCGCCAAGGGCCATCCCATCTGGCAGCGCATCGAGGGCTTCGCCTCGGCGAGCTATGCGGACAGCGCGGAATCCGCGCTCCGCCTGGTCGTGATCGCTTCGCTGCTGCTCGCGCTGGGCGCCTGGCGCATCCGCCGCAAGGAGTACGTCTTCACTTCGTGAGGCGACGGTAGTACGTGCGCTGCACCGGCAGGTTCTGCGCGTCGAGATCCTCGGTCACGAACAGATCCGGCGAGAGAATGCGCAGGCGGTTGCTGGCGCGCAGGCGCGAGCCGCTGCGATTGTCGAACTGTTCCAGCGTGAAGGTGATGCCCTGGGCGCGCGGCTCGCCCAGCCCGCGCCAGATCGCCATGCCGCTGGAGACGCTGGTGATCATCGAGAGCTGGTACTCACCGCTGCGGTTGTCAAAACCCAGCCAGCCGTGCGTGGTGAAGTTGCGGCCGTCGATCACCGCGCGCGAGTCCCAGCGCAGATAGCGGCCATCAAGGATCCACTCCAGCCGAGCCTGTCCCTGCAGCGGGGTTCGGGATTCGGTTCCGTCGGCCGCGACCCGGGCGCTCTCCATCCGGAACTCTCCGGCGAGCGATTCCAGCTTGGCATGGCTCTTGCCCGGTCGGCTGAACTTCTCCAGCGCGTCGATTTGCTCCTCCATGCGCAACGGATCCTCTTGGCGCGTCGGCTGACGTACCGGTGCGGATGTGCTTTCACAGGCGGGAAGCACCGCGAGGGCGAGCAAGAGCAAGGGCTGCGGGCGCATGTCGAGGAGGACAGCAGCCTAGCGTCCCTGCCGGGCTTTGTCCTCGCCAAGGGACAGATCATGCATGGCACGGGATTCGCAACCTCTCCAGTGTCCGAAGCACCACATCCCATCCCCGCACACGCCATGAAGCACACCCTCCTCCGCCTGACCTTGGCCGCCCTCGGGACCCTTGCGTTCGCGCCGCGCGCCGATGCGCAGTTCATCGATCTCGCCTACTCGAAGAAGAAGGGCGTCTCGATCCATCTCTCCAACCGCCCCGCCCCGCGCATGTGGATGCCCGGTCACTACGAGGTGCGCATGGAGCGAACCTGGGTGGAGGGCCCTGAAAAGCGCGTGTATGTGATGCCGGTGCGCGAGACCCGCTTCGATTCCTGCGGCAAACCCTACGAGGTGGAGATGCGCTCAGGCTACTGGATGCTCGTGCGCGAACCCGGTCGATTCGTGGAACGCGAAGTGCGTGTCTGGGTGCCCGGACACTGGCGTCACTGCTGACCAGCATCTCACAGCACAGCCGACACGCTGTCTGGATGGGGCGGCGGTCGAGCTTACCCCCCGCGGCCACGGTGGCCGCGGGGTTCTTTCTTTTGCAGACGATCCAGCAGTCGCTGCCATGCTTGAGCTTCGCGCACCGGCGCGTGCAGGACGGCGATTCGGCGCGAGATGCGCTCCAGCCGAGCGACGAACCCCGGTTCGCGGAGAGCGCGCGCCATCAGCCTGCGAAGGGCGGCGGAATCACCCACGGCAAACAAACCGGGATGGCTCTCACCCAGCGTGCCGAGATTGCCCATCGCGCGGCTCGCCAGCACGCCGACTCCCGCGCACAGGGCCTCGATCAGGGCCGCGGAACTGCCCTCGATGCGTGAGGGCTGCACGAACAGCCAGGCACGCGCCAGCTCACGGCGCACTTCGGATGCAGACCGCTCGCCACGCCAGCGGTACGCAGGGTTGCGGCGCATCTGTGCCTGCACGCGCCCCTTCCATCCGGACTCCCATTCACCGCCGAGGTGCACGAGTTCCAGACCCGCCAGACCCCGCAGCGCACGCGCAGCGAGCAGCGGATCCTTGGCGGCGCGCAGATGACCGACCTGCAGAATCCGGCCAGCAACCGGTCGGCGTTGTGTCACGGGATCCTCACAGGACTGGCGAATCACCAAGCACTTCCTGCGCAGCGCTGCCGGCAGACGACTACGCGCCAGAGGTTCCAGCACCACAAGCAGATCCGCAGCCTTGAGTGCGTCCCGGGCAGCAGCCGTGGCGTCCAGGCGCGGGTGCAGGTCCGTGCCTGTAAGTACGAGCACGATCCGTCCTTGCGGGCGTGCGTGCCGAAAGGCGCGCACGGCGGCGGCCGACTTGCGGGCATGCAGAGCCACCAGCAGATCCGCGCGCTCCGGCTTGGTCACGATGCGGTGACCCAGACTGCGCAGGATGCGGGCATAGCGCTGCGCCGTGATCGCGTTGCCGGACGAACGCACGGCCGAGCCGGGGCAGGCGATCGCAATCTTCATGCGGGGTGATTGCCAAGTACGAGTGCGGATCGGACGATGGAAGGGGTCATGCGCACGCTGCCCTTGTACCTCGCCGGCGAGCCCCGTACGAGCGGTCAGGAACTCCCGGTGCTCGACAAGTACACCCAGGCCACCTTCGCCCGCGTTGCCAAGGCCGGTCCGCGCGAGCTGGAGCAGGCCATCACGGCCGCCCACGGGGCGCGCGCAGCCTGTGCGGCGCTGCCGGCTTGGAAGCGCCGCGATGCGCTGCTGCATGTGGTCCGGCGCTGCGAAGAACAGCGCGAGGAGCTGGCGCGCACGCTGTGCGCCGAAGCTGGCAAGCCGCTGTGCGACTCGCGCGGCGAGGTCACGCGTCTCATCGACACGCTGCGCATCGCGGCCGAGGAAGCCACACGCATCGGCGGCGAGTGGATTCCGATGGATGTCAGCCCGCGTACGCAGGGCCGCATGGCACTGAGCCGCCGCGTGCCCGTGGGTGCCTGCGCCTTCATCACGCCGTTCAACTTTCCGCTCAATCTGGCGGCGCACAAGCTCGCTCCGGCCCTGGCCGCGGGCTGTCCCTTCGTACTCAAGCCCGCCAGCGCGACCCCTGTCAGCGCGCTGATGCTCGGCAGCTATCTGGCAGAGTGCGAGCTGCCGCCCGGCAGCTTCTCGATCCTGCCGATGGACGCCGCCGATGCAGCGCCGCTGGTCGAGGATCCGCGCCTCTCGTTGCTGTCCTTCACCGGCTCACCGACCGTCGGCTGGGACATGAAGCGGCGCGCAGGAAGGAAGAAGGTCGCGCTGGAACTCGGCGGCAACGCGGCCGTGATCATCGAGCCGGACACGCAGCTGGAGGACTGCATCGAGCGCCTGCTGTTCGGCGCCTTCTATCAGTCCGGTCAGAGCTGCATCAAGACCCAGCGCATCCTCGTGCACGCCAGCCTGTACGAGGAAGTGCGCGCACGCCTGCTTGCCGGCCTGAGCCGCTGGCCCAGCGGAAATCCGCATGAGGAGCATGTGCGCCTGGGACCGCTGATCGACGAGCGCGAGGCCATGCGCCTGGAGCACTGGATCCGGGAAGCACAGAGCCGCGGCGCGCGCGTCCTGTGCGGTGGAAACCGCAGCGGCGCCGTGCTGGAAGCCACGCTGCTGGAACAGGTCCCGCCGGGCTGCGCGATCCTTGACGAGGAGGCCTTCGGGCCGGTGGCGGTCTTGAGTGCCTACACGGACTTCGAAGCGGCGCTGCAGGAAGTCAACCGCTCGCGCTTCGGACTGCAGGCGGGAGTGTTCACCCGCGACATCCACAAGGCGCAGCGTGCCTGGAGCGAGCTGGAAGTCGGTGCCGTGCTGATCGGCGATGTGCCGAGCTTCCGTGCCGATCACCTGCCCTACGGCGGTGTCAAGGACTCCGGCCTGGGCCGCGAGGGCGTGCGCTCCGCGATCGAGGAGCTGACCGAGCCGCGTCTGTTGGTGATTCGGACGCCGCCCGCGTAGGCGATCGCGCAAGCTGATGAGCGCGCGCCAGCAGCGCATCGAACATCTGCGGCGTCAGTCGTCCTGTGAACGTGTTCTGCTGACTGACATGGTAGGAGCCCAGCAGATGTACGCCCGCCAGCTCAACCTGGGCCCCGTGCGCGAACTTCGGCCGCGCGGCGAAGCGCGCGATCCCCCGGCGCTGCGCGAGATCTAGCGCGGCATCCCACGCGATGCCGCCCAGCGCCACCCAGACACGGGCGCGCGTCAGGGCCGCGCACTCCCGATCCAGCCAGTCGGCACAGGCTTCGATCTCGTCGGGTTGCGGCTTGTTGCCGGGCGGCGCGCAGCGCACCGCTGCGCTGATCCAGACATCCTTGAGGCGCATGCCATCGTCGCGGCCGACCGAATGCGCCTGACTGGCCAGTCCGAGCCGGTGCAGCGCGCTGTAGAGAAAGTCGCCGGAGCGATCGCCGGTGAACACGCGCCCCGTGCGATTGGCACCGTGCGCTCCGGGCGCCAATCCGAGCATCCACATGGCCGCCTCGGGATCCCCGAAGCCCGGCACCGGCTTGCCCCAGTAGCTCTCGTGCGCGTAGCTGCGGCGCTTTTCGCGCGCGACCTCCTGACACCAGGCCACCAGTCGCGGACAGCGCCGACAGCGCACGAGCCGTGCTTCCAGCGCTTGAAGCACGTGGCGCTTCACCATCGCTCGATCCGCCGACAGGCTTCCTGCAGTGCGTCCTCTTCCTTGGCGAAGCACACTCGGATCCAGCGCTCGCCGGCATTGCCGGTGAAGAAGGCCGTGCCGGGCACGGTGGCGACCCCGACCTTCTCCAGCAGGTCCATCGCGGCGCTGCGTGCATCAGAAAAACCGCGTCGTGACACATCTGCGAGCACGTAGTACGCGCCCTGCGGCCAGACCGGCGCGAGGCCGGCGCGCGTCAGCGCCTGACAGGTCCACTCTCGCTTGCGGGCGTACGAGTCCCGCAGCTCGGTGTAGAAGCTCTGCGGCAGCGAGAATCCGGCGGCGACACCGTGCTGCAGCGGCGTCGGAGCGCAGATGTAGTACAGATCGTTGACCAGCGCGATGGCCCGCGCCCAGTCCTCGCGCGCCACGGCGTAGCCCAGACGCCAGCCCGTGATGCTGAA
>SYGM01000139.1 GCA_005799545.1 Planctomycetia bacterium
GCTCTATCCAATTGAGCTACGGGTGCGTGTGAGGGGGAAGGTTGTAACGAGCGGACCGGCCGCCTGTCAAGCACTCCCCCCCGTTGCCGAGCCATAAAAGCCACCCCAGGGAACGCTCGTCCCGATCTGGAAAGCGGTCTTTTTTCGCGTACCCTCTGCCCCATGGCCCAAGGCAGTGCGATCCCCCACCTCATCGACCTCAACGACTGGAGCGAGCAGGCGGTGGACGACCTGCTGGACCTCTCGGTCCGGCTCAAGAAGCGCGCGGCGGTGGACACCCTGCAGGGCCGCAGCGTCGGCCTGCTGTTCTTCCGGGCCTCGCTGCGCACGCGCATCTCCTTCGAGTCCGCCATGCAACAGCTGGGCGGCGAGACCATCCACCTGACGGCCGCCTCCGACTTCTGGGATCTCGAAGTTCAGGAAGGTGCGGTCATGGACGGCCGCGCGCCCGAGCATGTGCGCGATGCGGCCCGCGTGCTCTCGCGCTATGTGCACGCGCTCGCCATCCGACCCGGCCTGGGCGGACAGTCATGGGAGGTCGATCGGCAGGACTCCACCATCCGGGCCTGGGCGCGGCACGCACAGGTGCCGGTGATCAACATGGAGAGCGCGCTGTACCACCCGCTGCAGGCACTCGCCGACCTGATGACGATGCGCGAGACGCTGGGCTCGCTGACGGGCAAGAAGCTGTGCATCAGCTGGACGCGCTCGCCGCAGCCGTCGTCCGCGGCCGTGACCAATTCGCTGCTGCTGGCCGCACTGCGCGCCGGCATGCAGGTGCACATCGCACACCCCGAGGGCTACGACCTCGACGAGGAAATCAGCGCGCGTGCGCGGGCCATGTGCGGTGATGACGCGCAGCGCTTTGCCACGGGACTCGACGCCGAGGAGGCTGTGCAGGGCGCGCACATCGTCTACGCGCGTTCGTGGGCTTCGACGCGCGATTACGGCAACCCCACGCTGGCGGCCAGCCGCCGCGCGCGGCTCAGCGGCTGGATGGTCGATGCGGCCCTGATGCGGCGTTCGGCCGGAGCAAAGCTGATGCACGCGATGCCCGTCCGCCGCAACATCGAGGTCAGCGACGAGGTCCTTGATGGTCCGCAGAGCCTTGTCTACGAGCAGGCCGAAAACCGCCTGCACTCGCAGAAAGCCCTGCTGGTGCGACTGCTGCGCGGCTAGGAGCCGGAGATGACCAAGCCCGACTTCGTCCACCTGCATGTCCACTCGGAGTATTCGCTGCTGGACGGCGCCAACCGCATCTCCGATCTCGTCAAGGCCTGCGTGAGCGATGGTCAGGGCGCGATCGCGCTGACCGACCACGGCAACATGTTCGGCGCGATCGAGCTGTACCAGAGCGCCCAGAAGAGCGGCATCAAGCCGATCGTCGGCTGCGAGGTGTACATCGCGCGGAACTCGCGCCATGAGCCGCACAACAAGGCCAAGGGCAACGGCTACCACCATCTGACGCTGCTCGCGCGCAACCAGCAGGGCTACCAGAACCTGCTGGAACTGGCCTCGATCGCCTATCTGGAGGGCTACCACTTCCGGCCGCGCATCGACCGCGAGGTGCTCGCCCGCCATGCCGAGGGCCTGGTGTGCCTGTCGGGCTGCCTGGCAGGCGAGGTCTCGCAGCTTTCGCTGATGGACAAGGAGAAGGAGGCCGAAGAGCTCGCCGGCGGATTCCGCGACATCTTCGGGCGCGAGCACTTCTGGCTGGAACTGCAGCGCAACGGCATCGACCTGCAGACCAAGGTCAACGAGACGCTGGTCCGCATCGCCCAGCGCACGGGCATGCCGCTGGCGGCGACCAACGACATTCACTACCTGCGCCATGAGGACTGTCAGGCGCAGGACATGCTGCTGTGCATCAACACCGGCGCCAAGCGCTCGGATGAGAAGCGCTTCAAGTTCGAGACGGACACCCTGTACTTCAAGACGCGCGAGCAGATGGGCGAGATGTTCCGCGATCTCCCCCACGCGCTCTCGGCGACGATGGACATCGCCAGCCAGGTCGATCTCAGGATCGAGTTCGGCAAATACCACCTGCCGATCTTCGTGCCCGACGGCGGCGAGAGCGCGGATGCGCTGTTCGATCGACTGCTGGAAGAGGGACTGCGCCGGTTCTACGGCACGGGACACGAGGCCGCCCGCAAGCGCCTGGACTACGAGAAGGAAGTCATCCGCTCACTGGGCTTCGTGTCCTACTTCCTGATCGTGTGGGACCTGATCCGCTGGGCGCGCGACAACGGCGTACCGGTCGGCCCTGGGCGCGGCTCAGCGGCCGGTTCGATGGTGGCCTATCTGCTGGAGATCACCAAGGTCGACCCGCTGCGCTACGACCTGCTGGTCGAGCGCTTCCTCAACAGCCAGCGCGTGTCGATGCCCGACATCGACATCGACTTCTGCAAGGAAGGCCGCGAAAAGGTGCTCGACTACACGCGGCGGCGCTACGGCAGCGAGCACGTCGCGCAGATCGTGACCTTCGGAACCATGGCTTCACGCACCGTCGTGCGCGACATCGGCCGTGTGATGGATCTGCCGCTCAAGGAGGTCGACCGCATCGCCAAGAAGATCCCGGCCGGCCCGAACGCGCCCAGCCTGGAGGAAGCGCTGCAGAGCGATGCGGACCTCAAGGCCATCTCCGGCGAGAAGCCCGAGTTCGAAGAGCTGTTCCGGCTGTCCGTGCCGCTGGAGGGTCTTGCGCGCCACATCTCGACGCACGCCGCCGGCGTCGTGATCGCCGATAAGCCCATCCGCCACTACGTGCCGCTGGCGAAGAACGGCGATGACATCTGCACGCAATGGCCCGCTCCGCAGCTCGAGGAACTCGGGCTGCTGAAGATGGACTACCTCGGCCTGCGGACGCTGACGATCCTTGCGAGGACGCTCGCCAACATCCGCAAGCAGGGCCTGACACCGCCGGATCTCGACCAACTGCCCGAGGGCGACAAGCCGACCTACGCGCTGCTCGCGACGGGCGACACCGAGGGCGTGTTCCAGCTGGAATCCGAGGGCATGCGCAAGCTGCTCGCGCGCATCAAGCCGGACTGCTTCGAGGACCTGATCGCCATCCTGGCCCTGTACCGCCCCGGCCCGCTGGAGTCGGGGATGGTTGAGATGTTCACGCGCCGCAAGCACGGCGAAGAGGCCATCAGCTACCCCCACCCGTCGATCGAGACCATCCTGCGCGACACCTACGGGTGCATCGTCTACCAGGAGCAGGTCATGCTGATCTCGAACGTGCTCTCGGGTTTCTCGCTCAATGAGGCCGACAACCTGCGCAAGGCGATGGGCAAGAAGAAGCCCGAGATCATGGAAAAGTTCGCGGCGAAGTTCGTCGAGGGAGCCGTCAAGTCGGGCTGCGACGAGAAGGTTGCGAAGGAAACCTGGGACAACATCATCAAGTTCGGCGGTTACGGCTTCAACAAGTCGCACTCCACCGCCTACGCGGTACTGACCTATCAGACTGCATATCTCAAGGCGAACCATCGTGCGGCCTTCCTCGCCGCCAACCTGTCGTGCGAAATGAGCGACTCCGACAAGGTCAAGGCCTTTGTCGATGACGCGCGCAAGGCCAAGCTCGCGATCCTGCCCCCCCACATCGAGAAGAGCACCTGGGAATTCGAGCTGGAAGGCCCTTCTATCCGCTACGGCTTCGGTGCGATCAAGGGCACCGGACAGAAGGCCATCGAGGCGCTCATCGCTGCGCGCGAGCGGGTGCGGGCCAAGGCTGCGCGTTTTTCCCTGCACGAACTCACGGCCGAGATCGATCCTCACGAGGTGGGCCGCACGAACCTCGAAGCCATCATCCGCGGCGGCGCCTTCGACTGCACGGGACACAACCGCGGCGCCGTCCTCGCGGCACTGGACACCGCGCTCGTCGATGCCGCGCGCTCGGCCGCTGACCGCAAGTCGGGCCAGAAGGGTCTGTTCGACGCAGGCGGCTCGTCGCCCGCCGCGACGAATCCCGCGGGCGACGGCATCGATCCCGCCAAAGCATGGAACAAGCAGGACACGCTGCGCGCAGAGTACGAAACGCTGGGTTTCTACCTCTCCGGTCACCCGCTGGAGGAGCGCGCTGGCCTGCTCTCCCTGCTCTCGAGCGTGCGCATGGACGAGCTCTCCGAGCAGAACGGCGGCCATGAGGTCACACTGGCTGGATTGATCCTGGGGAAGAGCGAGCTTGTCGTGAAGAGCGGCAGGTCGGCCGGCAAGAAAATGGCGCGTTTCCGCCTCGAGGATCTGCGCGGCTCGATCCCCGTGACGGTCTTCCCGCGCACCTTTGAAGAGCAGCGCGAGCGCATCGAGGACGGCCGCATCGTCGTCTGCCGCGGCAAGCTGGAAGAGGACACCGAGGAACCGGCGATGCTGCTCGAGGAGGTGCTGACCGTGGAGGAAGCCGTGGCGCGCTTCTCCGGCGGCATCGTGATCACGCTCGAGGAATCCGATCGTCTAGCCCTGCCCGAGCTGCAGATCGTGATTTCGCGCCACAAGGGCCGTTCCCCGCTGTTCTTCTCGGTGCGCGGCGCGGACGGCCAGCGCCGGCGGGTGCGAGCTGACAAGAACTGGGGAGTCGCGATCAGCGAGGGCTTCGCGCGCGAAGTGGACCAGTTGCTTGGCCGCGGCCGAGTCAGGTTGGCGCGGGTCTAGCATCCCGCTTTCCCCTCAGGAGCCTGCAGGAGCCGGCCAATCGGTGGAAATCCGGCGGGGCTACCCGCGAGGAAAAAAAGAAGCGCGTCCCCCGCTCCCATGCGGAGGACGCGCCTGTGTTTTTTACCCTCTATCGAGCTCGATCAGCTGGCTTCGGCCTTCGCCTTGGGCGAACGCTCGACAAGCTCGAGGATGGCCTGCTCGCCGCGATCGCCGAGACGGCGACGCGACAGGCGCAGAATGCGGCAGTAGCCGCCGGGACGCGCCGCAAAGCGCGGGCCCAGCGTGGCGAACAGCTTCTTCACCGACTCCTTGTCGTTGAGTTCCGCGAACACGCGGCGGCGGTTGGCCATGTTGTCGGTCTTGGACATGGTGATCATGCGCTCCACGAAGGGCTTGATCGCCTTGGCTTTGGCCAGGGTGGTCACCACTCGCTCGTGAAGCACAAGCGAGTTGGCGAGATTGCGGGTCATGGCGATCCGGTGCTCGGTGGTCCGGCCCAGACGATTGCCTGCACAACGATGTCTCATGGGAGTCCTGTCTTTCTGTTCAGCAGCGTAAGTAGAGGGTGGAGATGATCAGACCACCTGCATACCGAGCATCAAGCCGCGCTCCTGAAGCTTGGTCTTGATTTCGGTGAGGCTGGTCTTGCCGAGGTTCTTGAGGCTCATGACTTCCGTCTCCGTCATGACCACGAGGTCACGCAGAGTGCGGATATTGGCGCCATCAAGGCAATTGCGGGCGCGAACCGAGAGCTCAAGATCCGAGATCGGCAGGCCGAGGACCTGCGACATCTGGCTGACTTCGCGGTTGCGCTCGTTGTACTCGGAGGTGGAGGGATCTGAGACCGTCGGGAATTCGTCCCGCGTCGTGCCATAGAGCACGAAGGGGTTGAGGTGGCGGCGGTAGATCTTGGCGGCCTCGACCAGCGCCAGGTCCGGCGTGATCGTGCCATCGGTCCAGATCTCAAGCACCAGACGGTCGTAGTTGGTCAGCTTGCCAACGCGCGTGGCCTCGATCGAGTAGCGCACGCGGTGCACAGGCGAGAAGATCGAGTCGACCGGAATCGTGCCAAGAGGCATCGTCTCGCTCGAGTTGTCTTCGCTGGGCACATAGCCACGACCCCGCTTGATTACGAGCTCGATGTTGAGCGCCCGGTCCTTCGTCAGCGTGCAGATGTGCAAATCGGGATTGGCAATGCGGGCATCGCCTTCGCAGGTGACATCGGCGCCTGTGACTGCGCCCTTGCCCTTCTTCTGGATGCGGCACACGACTTCATTGAAGCCGTCGTACTGCACACGCAGGCGCTTGATGTTGAGGATGATGTCCGTGACATCCTCCATCACGCCTTCCAATGTGTCGAACTCGTGGTTCGCGCCTTCGATCTTGACGGTGGCGACCGCAGTGCCCTCGATAGAGGAAAGCAGCACACGACGCAGACCGTTGCCGATCGTGTGGCCAAAGCCACGCTCGAAGGGCTCGATCGAGAAACGGCCATAGGTGGAGCTCAAGGTGGCCGTGTCGGGCGTCACCTTGCTCGGCAATTCGAAATTGCGCCAACGAATACGCATGGGATTTTCTCCGGTTGTCTGGCTGAAGGGTTGTTCCGGGGGCCCTCTGCAGCCGCCTCGCGCTCCCTGCGAACCGTACGCAGGGAACCGAGGCGGAGGTGTTCGGCCCCGAACGGATTACTTCGAGCAGAGTTCGATGATGAGTTGTTCCTGGATCGGGTGCGGGATGTCTTCGCGGCGCGGCAGGCCCACGACCTTGGCGGTCAGGGTGTCGGCCGTGACATGCAGCCAGGCGGGAACCGTCTGGCTCTTGTTGACCTCGAGGGCTTCGCTGACGATCTTGCGGGTGTTCTCCGACGTACCAGGCGTAACCTCATCGCCAGCGCGCACCTGATAGGAGGCGATGTCGACGCGGCGGCCGTTGACACGGAAGTGACCGTGGTTGACCAGCTGACGCGCATGGTTGCGCGACAGGGCCATGCCCGAGGCGAGAACCACGTTGTCCAAGCGGCGCTCAAGCAAAGTCATCAGGTTCTCGCCCGTGTTGCCGCGCAGGCGCTCGGCCTCCGCGAAGTAGAGCTTGAACTGGCGCTCCTGAACGCCGTAGATGCGCTTGAGCTTCTGCTTCTCACGCAGACGGACGCCGTACTCCGTCACCTTCGCACGCTTCTGGGCGTGAACGCCGGGCGGATAGTCACGACGGGAAACGGCGCACTTCTCGGTGAAGCAGCGCTGCCCCTTGAGGAAGAGCTTCATCCCCTCGCGGCGGCAGATCTTGCACTTGTTTTGGATGCAACGGGCCATGAATTCGATTGTTCCTGTGTTCTACCGGGGGATGATCAAACGCGACGACGCTTGCGGGCGCGGCAGCCGTTGTGCGGGAGCGGCGTCACGTCCTCGATGGTGAGAACCTTCAGCCCGGAGTTGGAGATGGCCCGCACGGCGGACTCTCGGCCCGAACCGGCGCCCTTGACTTTGACGTCGACTTCGCGCAAGCCGAGACGCTGAGCGATCTGGGAGGCTTGCTCGGCGGCACGTTGGGCGGCGAAAGGGGTGCTCTTGCGGGTACCCTTGAAGCCAACCACGCCAGCGGAGCCGATCGAAATCACCTCGCCGCGGATGGTGGTCATGGTGACCAGCGTATTGTTGAAGGTTGCGTTGACGTGCGCGACTCCGCGCGCGTCGACCTTCTTGCCCTTCTTGGCCTTGGGTGCCTTGACCGGTGCGCCTTCGGCGCCCTTCTTCTCGTCTTGCTTCTTGTCTGCTGCCATGGATGTTAGCTCACTTCATGCCCTTGACGGACTTCTTGCCGGCGACCGTCTTGCGCGGGCCCTTCCGGGTGCGCGAGTTGGTGCGCGTACGCTGCCCGCGCACGGGCAGGCCACGGCGGTGACGGGTACCCCGGTAGCAGCCGATCTCACGCAGGCGCGTGATGGAGGCGGCTACTTGCCGACGAAGCACGCCCTCGACGGGGTACTCCTTCTGGGCGTAGTTGGCAATGGCGGCGATCTGCTCTTCGTTCAGGTCGCGGGACTTCATGCCGCGATCAAGCCCGAGGGCATCACAGATCTCGTGCGCCGTGTTCTTCCCGATCCCATAGATGTAGGTCAGGGCGATTTCGAGGCGCTTGTTCGGGGGGATGTCGACACCGATGACACGCGGCATGGACTGGTTACTCTCGGCTGGGGTTGATGTGGGTCAGACAGGCGCTGGGAATCAACCC
>SYGM01000140.1 GCA_005799545.1 Planctomycetia bacterium
AGCGTGCGCGCGGGCGTGAACTGAATCTCCTTGGTCGGGACCGCCTTCGGATCCCAATTGGCGAGCGCCTCGATGTCGGCCTTGGTCACCGCGGAGCCGTCCTCGGTGCGCAGCAGGTTCTCGAGCAGTATCTTGTGCGAGTAGGGCAGCCTGGCGATCGAGGGGAAGCGCTTGGCGAGCTCGGGCAGGCGGGCGATCGAGTAGGTCTTGGAGCCGACGGTGAGTGTGCCGCGTGTCTGGAAGGAGTCTTTCATGGCGTTCTGGGGCGAAGAGCATAGCGAGGCACAGCCCGCTCGGGCCACTTTCGAGCCTGAGACGCTAGTCTGTGGCCCTCGTGGCTTCCGATTCCCCCTCGCTCTGGATCCCCTTTCTGCGCCGACTGGAGCAGTTGGGTGGCGTGGGCGCAGTCCTGCTGGCCCTGCTGGAGTTCGGAATGCCCGTTCAGCAGATTCCAGAGCAGCGAATTCATCTGGGCCTGGTGCTCTACGCCGGGTTGTTCCTGCTTCGCCTGAGCCTGGAACTGTACGCCGGATCGGCTTGGCGCTCGCGCTTGCTGGATCTGGGACTGGCTCTGGTGGTGCTGGGCGCGCTGGCGGTCGCAGCCACCCGGAGCGGCGACTATTTCGCCAGCGGGTGGCTGCGTTGGTTGTATGTGCTGCTGGCAGCCTGGTTGCTGCATGGACTGGGGTTGCTGCAGGAGCGGCTCAGCCGCGGCAACCTGCGGCCGGCCCTGTTCCTGCTGGGCTCTCTGGCTGTCCTGGCCCTGTTGGGAGCGCTGCTGCTGATGCTGCCGGGCGCGCGCGCTCAGGGTACCCGCGCGTGGACCTTCGAGGAGGCGTTCTTCACGGCAGCAAGCGCGGTTTCGGTGACCGGACTGAGCGTGCGAGACGTGGGGACGGACCTCTCGTTTCGCGGACAGGTGCTGCTGCTGGCTCTGATCCAGATCGGAGGACTGGGGTTGGTGGCGCTGATCGGGAGCGCCTGCATTCTCGAGCGCGGCAAACTGCGGATCCGCGAATTGCGATTCCTGGGCGATGCGATCGGCGCGGACTCGCCCGGACGCGCTCGGCGCTTCCTGGCCTTCATGCTGGCCTTCACGATCGTCTGCGAAGCGCTGGGTGCATGGGCACTCATGCGAGCCACGGAGGGGGTGGATCTTGGACCGCATGCGCGCTGGTGGTGGTGCGTCTTCCACTCCGTTTCCGCCTTTTGCAATGCGGGTTTCGGCCTGTCCAACGCGAGCCTGATCCCGTTCGCCGCTCACGGCGGAATCCTGTGGTGTCTCGCACTGCTGGTGATCGCCGGCGGTCTGGGATTCGGCACCCATCGCGATCTACTGGCCTTGCGGCCGCTTTCGCTCGACAGACTGCGTTGGGTGCGCTGGAAACTCGCGCAGAAACTGTGGTGGCCATGGCGCAAGCCATCGCTGGATGTCGCCGTGCAGCACAGACTTTCGCTGCATACCAGACTCGTGCTCGTCACCAGCGCCCTGCTGCTCGGCATCGGCATGCTGGTCTTCCGCTTCAGCGAGGCACCGCACTCGCTCAAGGCCGCGACCGATGCCGATCCGTGGCTCATGAGCTTCTTCCACTCGGCCATGGCCCGAACGGCCGGATTCAATGCGCTGGATCTGTCGGTGATCGCACCCGGTACGCTTTTCGTGCTGATCGTGCTGATGGCGATCGGCGCGTCGCCGGTATCCACGGGCGGAGGGCTCAAGACAACCACCGTCGCCGTCGCCGCGTTGGCGGTGCGCTCCATGGCGCGCAATCGCGAACAGGTTGAGGCACTGGGCCGGAGCATCCCGCGTCAGGTCGTCAACGTAGCCATGGCGATCACGCTGATCTACGGCCTGCTTGCCGTACTGACCGTGGCCGCCCTGTTGTGGACCCAGCCGGGTCTGGAACTGGATCGGGCGGCTTTTGAAGGCATTTCCGCGCTCGCCACGGTCGGCTGGAGCGTCGGCGTCACCGCCGAGGTCAGCAGCTCCGGACACTGGATTCTGGCCGCCGCCATGCTGATCGGCCGCATCGGACCGATGGCGGTACTGCTGAGCTTCGCGGCACGAAGACAATCACTTGAGTACCGTTATCCCGAGGCCCCGATCCAGATCGGGTGAGATCGCATGAAGGTTGCAGTCATTGGAATGGGACTTTTCGGTGAAGCGATGGCGCTGGATCTGGCGCGTGCCGGCGTGGAGGTTGTCGCCATCGACCGCGAGCTCGCCAAACTCGACAATGTGCGCGACGAGGTTGCGCTGGCTGTCGCGCTGGATGCCACGGATGAACGCGAATTGCAGGCTCAAGGCATCGGAAAGGTCGACTTGCTGATCGCCTGCATCGGCAACGACTTCGAAGCCAATCAGATGCTTGTGGTGCTGGCACGCGAACTCGGCGTGGCAAGAATCTGGGCACGCGCACCCAGCCGAAGACACGCGAAGATTCTGGAATTGCTGGGCGCCGAGCGGGTCATCCTTCCCGAGCTGGACATGGCCGAGCGCGCAGCGCGCGAGCTGCTCGGAGCATCCTAGCGCGGGAGGGAACCGGCGGCGGCGGCATCGAGCCACCACAGGAGCTCCCCGCCCGCGGGCCGAATGCGCGCCGCCGGCAGCTGCGCTGCGCCGCCTGCGTCCGCATCGAGAACCTGTCGCAGCGCCTCGGCCTTGTCGGCCCCCGCGACGAGGAACAGCGCGCAGCGCGCCTTGTTGAAGAGCGGGTAGGTCAGCGTCAGACGCCAGGTCTTGAGCGCCTCGACCCAGACCGCGACGGAGAGCCGCACTTCCTCATCCAGCGCGGTCGTGCCCGGGAACAGCGAGGCCGTGTGGCCGTCCGCTCCCATGCCCATCAGCGCGAGGTCCACGGTGGGCACCTCACCCAGCCGCAGCTTGAGGAAGGCCTGCAGCTGGCCCTCGTATTCCTTCGCCACGCGCTCGGGGTCCGCATCCTCCGTGCGGAAGCGATGCACATTGCGCTCAGGGATCGCGATCTTCGACAGCAGCGCCTCGCGCGCCATGCGGTAGTTGGAGTCGGCGTGGTCCGGCGGCACGCAGCGCTCATCGCCGAAGAAGACCTGCACGCGGTTCCAGTCCAGCGGCGCATCGACCAGCGACTCGTACAGCGTGCGCGGCGTGCTGCCCCCGGAGAGCAGCACGGTGAAGCGCCGCCGCGCGCGCAGTGCCTTCTGCGCGCGCTCGATGAACTCCGCGCGAGCAGCGGCGAGCAGCTCATCCCTGTTGGCGAACACGCGTCGGGCTTGCTTCTCGGGCACTTGATTCACTCCTCGATCTTCCGCCAGCGGCGACCGTCGCGCTCGAGCAGTTCATCCGCCTCCTTGGGACCCCAGGTTCCTGCGGCGTAGTTGCCGAAGTTGCCGGGCGGAACGGAGCCCCAGACCTGCAGGAGGGGCTCGACGATGCCCCAGCCCATGTCGACCATGTCTGCGCGCTGGAAGAGCGTGGCATCACCCTTGATGCAATCGTAGAGCAGCGTCTCATAGCCGGTGGAAGCCGTGGATCCGAACGAGTCCTTGTACTTCATCTCCATGGCGACATTGCCCATGCGCACGCTGGGCCCGGGAATCTTCGCGCCGAAGCGCAGCGAGATGCCCTCGTCAGGCTGCACGCGGATCACGAGCACGTTGCGCGAGATCGTGTCCACCAGCGTATTGCGGAAGAGCAGCGTGGGCGGGCGGCGGAACTGGATCGAGATCTCGGACACGCGCTTCTTCATGCGCTTGCCGGTCCGC
>SYGM01000141.1 GCA_005799545.1 Planctomycetia bacterium
AAGACAGTCTGGGGGCGGAGCTGGCGGCCATCGAGGCGGAGACTACCGTGGCAGCGGCCGCCGGCACCCGCAGCAGCAGCAGCAGCAGCAGCAGCCGGAGCCGCTGCCGCCGGCTTGTGCGCGGCCGGAGCCGGAGCCGCCGCGCCCGCCGCATCCAGCACGAAGATCACGCTGCCCACCGGCACCGTGTCGCCTTCCTTGGCGCGGATCTCCGTGATCCGGCCGTTGGCGGGCGAGGGCACCTCGACGGTGGCCTTGTCGGTCATCACCTCGACGACCGACTGGTGTTCCTTGACCGTGTCACCGACCTTGACGAGCCACTTGACGATCTCGCCCTCGGCGATGCCTTCACCGATGTCCGGCAGTTTGAATTCGAGTGCCATTTGAGTCTTGTCCTTGAGTTGCAGGTGGTCTGTGCGTCGCGCGCTATTCGATCTCGAACAGCAGGATGTCCTTACGCATGCATTGGCCCGGTTCGGCGTGCAGGCAGTGGATGCGGCCCGCGCGCGGGGCCGCGATGGTCGTGGTGCCTTCCTCGTGCTCGATCTCGACGACGGCTTGCCCGGCCGCGACGGTGTCCCCCACCGCGACCAGCCAACGGACGATCTCGCCGGTATCGACGCCGTCCGCCAACTCAGGAAGCCTCACTTCGAGCGCCATCTTGTTTCCTGTCTCTGATCCCTGTCGGTGGTTACCGCCGTGTCAGCGCGCCTCAGTAGGCCGCGACATGCTCGATCGCATCGAGCACGCGGCGCTCATCCGGCATGTAGTGGTGTTCCAGCGTGTTGGGGAAGGGCGTGTCGAAGCCGGTCACGCGTGCGATCGGGGCCTCGATGTACTCGATGATGTTCTCGGCGATCAGCGCGCTGATCTCGCCGCCGTAGCCGCAGAAGCGCGGCGCCTCGTGCACGACGACCACGCGGCCGGTGCGCTTGGCGGCCTCGAGCACGCCGTCCTCATCCAGCGGATAGAGCGTGCGCAGATCGACGATGTGGCACTCGATGCCGCGCTCGGCCGCGCGCGCCGCCGCGCGCTCGCACACAGGCACCATCGCGCCGTAGCAGATCACCGTGACGTCCTTGCCCTCGCGCACCGTGCGCAGAGTCGAGAGATCGACCGTGTAGTTGCCCTCCGGCACCTCGCCCTTGACCGAGCGGTACAGCGCCTTGGGCTCGAGGAACAGCACCGGGTCAGGGTCCTGGATCGAAGCAAGCAGCAGGCCCTTGGCATCGTGCGGCGTCGAGGGCACGACCACCTTGAGGCCCGGCGTGTGGCAGAAGTAGGCCTCACCCGACTGCGAGTGGTAAAGGCCGCCGCGGATGCCGCCGCCGTAAGGCGTGCGGATCACCATCGGGCAGGTGTACTGACCGCCCGAGCGGTAGCGCAGCTTGGCCGCCTCGCTGACGATCTGGTCGAAGGCGGGGAAGATGAAGTCCTGGAACTGGATCTCCGCCACCGGCTTCAGGCCGTTGACCGCCATGCCGATCGCCGCGCCGACGATGCCGTCCTCGGACAGCGGCGTGTCGAAGCAGCGCTTCTCCCCGAATTCCTTCGTGAGGCCCTCGGTCGCGAGGAACACGCCGCCCTTGGGGCCGACGTCCTCGCCGAACACGAGCACATTGGGGTCGTTCTTCATCGCCGTGCGCAGCGCGTCGTTCACGGCCTGGATCAGAGTGAGGGTTGCCATCGTTGTCTTCTTGCGGTGAACGGTGAATCAGAGCGGGAAGGCGCCATCGCCGGCTTCGGCCTCGCCGTGGCGCTTGGCGATGTCGAACGCCTGCTGACCCTGGCGGCGCAGGTGCGCCGGCAGCGTGGCGTACACATCGCTGAAGATCGTCTCCAGCGCCGGACGCGGCGTGGCCTGAGCCGCCTTGGAGGCCGCATCGACCTCCGCCATGGCCTCGGCGTACCACTGCTCGCGCTGCTTCTCGGTCCACAGCTTGCGCTTCTTCAGGAACTTCTCGAAGCGCGCCACCGGGTCCTTCTTCTCCCATTCGGCGACCATCGCCTTGGGCACATACTTGGTCGGGTCATCCGAGGTCGAGTGCCCGCCCATGCGGAACGTGCGCGCCTCGATCAGCGTCGGACCGCCGCCCTTGCGTGCGCGCTCCGCCGCTTCCGACACCGCCTGATGCACCGCCAGCAGATCGTTGCCGTCCACCAGCACGCCCGGCATGCCGTACGCTTCCGCCTTGACGGCATAGCCGTCGCTGGCCGTCTGCTTCTCGCTGGGGCAGGAGATCGCCCACTGGTTGTTCTGGCACAAGAAGATCACCGGCGCCTTCCACACTCCGGCGAAGTTGAGGCCCGAGTGGAAGCCCAGCGAGGAGGTGCCCCCGTCGCCGAAGCTCGCGAGCACCACATGCTTCTCCTTGCGGTACTGCATCGCGTACGCGGCCCCGACCGCCTGCACGATGTGCGTCCCGATCGGCGAGCTGATCGAGAAGAAACGAATCGGGTCGGTGAACGAGAAGTGCACCGGCATCTGGCGACCCTTGGCGCTGTCCAGCGCGTCGCCATACATGTTGTGCATCATCGCCTCGGCGCTGATCCCGTGGTACAGCGCCATTCCGAAGTCCCGGTAGCTCGGGAACAGCCAGTCCGTCTTCTTCAGGGCCGCCGCCGCCCCCACCTGCGTCGCCTCGACCCCCCGGTTGGGGATCGAGAACCCGATCCGACCCGAGCGCTGCAGCTTGAGGCAGGTCTCGTCGAAGGCCCGCACCCGGAGCATCGTCCGGTAGGCGTGGATCAGTTCCTTGTCGCTCAGGCCCACATCGCGGGGCTTGGCGGCCCCGTCGGGCTGGATCACGGTACGGGGGGCGGTTGAGGTCATCAGGGTGTCCGGATGGGGTGAATTTGGCTGACGAGAATAGCAAAAACGCCCCGGCAACCGCCCCCGAATTCCCCCGCAGCGGCGGCCGGAGCCCGCAGGGAGCGCTCGGCCTGCCCACCCCCTCGACGCGAGCCCGGAAACCTCCGCCGCAGGCAAGCGGCTACACTTGAGTCGGCCAAGCTCCCTCTGCCTTCGGCCATCTCCACCGCAACCGCCCTTCGGGGCCAAGACCGCTTCCGCGCCGGATGCGGCCCCCATCCCGACCCCGCCTCCGTTACGCGCCATGGACGAACAACTCGAAGCGGTCTTCGACGCCATCATGGAGCGGGGCTTCGACCCGGCCCGCTCCCCCTGGCCCGACCGCGTGGTCGTCTTCGTGGTCAGCGTCCAGGGCATCGTCGACAACGGCGGCTGCGCCTACCTCCTCTCCCTGCCCTTCGATCCACCGGCGCCCGAGGGCGATCTCGAGCGCGCATTCGAGGCGATCGGAGCGCACGACTGCGCGGAGGCGTTGCGTGAAGCGCGCCGCAGGCACGCGGCCGGCCATGCGGAGTTTCGCGATGTGGATGAGCTTCTGATCGAGGCAAGCGCGCGGAATTACTTGCGATTGTCGCGCTATGCGCGCGAAGAGCGGGGCTTGCTGGAGCCGCACGAGGGGTGATTCGAACGGCGGCGTACGAGTACGGTGTCAGGTACGTGATGATCAGCCCCCGTACCATCACTCGAAGCCAATGACAGAGCCCGAAAGCCAAGGCGCCGTAAAGCCAGATGGCCCACTCGCATGCCCGCGGCCTCACCACCGCGCGCGCCTTACCGTCACAGTTCGGGGCGCGTAGTCGCTCAGATCGACAACGCGCCCCGAACCTCCACGGAATCACGCTTCGCTAGCGCTGCTCTTCGACCTTCAGCGCGCGGTAGCCGCCCGCCGCCTTGAAGTAAAAGAGCAGCAGCAGATAGATCAGCGCCATCGCCAGCGGAATGAACGAGTCCGCCTTGAGCGTCATGCGATCGCCCTGCTGGTTGGCATCCACCATCGCCTGCTGATCGGGCGTGCGGGCCTCTTTCGCATCCTTGGCGACCTGCAGCTTGGTGCCGTCGATCGCCGTGACCGGCTCGAAGATCAGGAACTGCGAGGGCTTGTCCGCCTTGTTGGCTTCGTAGACCTGCGGTGCGCTCTGGCGCAGCGCTTCCGATGCGTAGCGATCCTTGGCGTAGCCCAGGCCCGGGTTGCCGATCAGGCCGGCGGAGAGCATGCCGATGCCGCCGATGATCGACATGGCGACGGCGCCCGAGCGCGGGAAGCGGTCGCCGACCACCGCGAGCATCGTCGGCCAGAAGAATGTCTTGCCGAGGGCATAGATGCCCAGCGCGGCCAGCGCGATGGTGAAGGACTGCATCCCTGAGGCGAGCTGCAGGCCCAGCACGGCCAGCAGCGCCGAGACGAGCAGCAGGGCGACCGGCGAGAGGCCCAGGCGCGTCTCGATGAAGTGCGCGCAGAAGCGCAGGCCGAACATCAGCAGCGAGGTCCAGATGAAGAGGATCTTGCCCTGCTCCGGCGTGAAGAGGTTGCCGGTGATGTTCTCGATCCAGCCGTCGGTGCCCAGCTCGACCGCGCCGACGAGGGCGTGGGCCACGAAGAGGGCGAAGAGGACGAAGGACCCGATCGAGAAGCGCGTCAGGATGCCGACGGCGATCAGCAGCAGGCCGCCGACGGCATAGCCGACGTTCTCCGCGAGACCTTTGTCGATGCCGAAGTTGGGCAGCGTCGTGCCGAGGAAGAGCATGATCAGACCGCAGACGACGAGACTGCCGAGCAGGCCCACATCCTTGAACATCTCGGCGAAGCTCGCGCCCTTTTCGGCGGCTTCCGAGCGCGGGAAGTGCTGGCCAAGGAACATCAGGGCGTAGGCCGCGGTGGGCACCAGATAGAAGGCCAGCTGGCCCTTCCAGCCGAAGCCCGCCTGCGAGAGCAGATAGGACGCGCCCGCGCCGACGACCATGCCCAGCGGCCAGGAGGCGTGCAGGATGTTGAGGTAGTGCGTGCGCTGGTTGGGGAAGACCGTCGCGACCAGCGGATTGGCTACGGCTTCGAGCGTGCCGTTGGCGTAGGCAAAGATGAACATGCCCCAGAAGAGGTAGCCGTAGGCGTTGTCGGGGCTGCTGGCGCCGAAGGTCACGAAGGCCGAGAGGATGTGACCGAGCAGGGCGAGCGCGACGAGCTTGCCGTAGCCGAACTTGTCGACGAGCACGCCGCCGATGATGATGCCGAAGCAGAATCCGGAGAAGCCGGCGCCGCCGATGGCGCCGAGCTGCAGATCAGTGAAGCCGTACTCGGCCTTCCAGGTTCCGAAGATGCCGCCGCGGAGGGCGAAACCGACGCCGGCGGCAAGAATCGCCATGAAACCGGCCCAGAGAAGACGCTTGGCATTGGCTGCCTGAGTTTGCGTGCTCATGCGGAAGTTCGAAAAGAGTTGGGGGGACCGAAGCGCGGCCCGGTCGGCACTTGGGTGGCGAATCGGGGCTCCGTGGGCGCGATGCTAACCGCGCGCAGGGGGCAAACGGAATGGCTCCGGCGGCGGAAGCTGCCGCGGAAGCGGCCTATTTCATTGCGGAACGGCGCTCGCGGACCAGTTTCGCCGCAAAAAACTCGCCCGCCTTGTAGGACGAGCGCACCAGCGGGCCGCTGGCGACATAGAGGAAGCCCATTTGCACGCCCAGACGCTGATACTCATCGAAGCGCTCGGGCGTGACATACTCGCGCACCGGAGCGTGCCTGGGCGTCGGCCGCAGGTACTGGCCCAGCGTGAGGAACTCGACGCCGGCATCGCGCAGGCGCTGCATGGACTCGACGATCTCCTCGTGCGCTTCGCCCAGTCCCAGCATCAGCGAGGACTTGGTGAAGACCGATGCGTCGCAGCGCTTGGCTCCGCGCAGGGTCTCGAGCGAGCGCTCGAAGGAACAGCGCGGGTCGCGGATCTTGCGTTGCAGGCGATCGACGACCTCGACATTGTGCGCCAGCACATCGGGGCGGGCGCGCATCAGGGTCTCGAGCTGCACACCCTGATAGTCGGGGATCAGCGTCTCGATCACGGTGCGCGGGGAGCGTTGGCGAATCGACTCGATGCAGGCGCCGTAGTGCGCGGATCCGCCGTCGGGCAGATCGTCGCGGTCGACGCTGGTGATCACGACATAGGCGAGGTTCATGGCCGCCACCGCCTCCCCCACCTTGCGCGGCTCGTCGACATCGGGCGGGGGAGCCTGCAGCACGGTCTTCACCGCGCAGAATCGGCAGCGACGCGTGCACTCGTCCCCGAGCACCATCAGGGTCATCGTGGCGTGATCGCCCTTCCAGCATTCGCCGATGTTGGGGCAGCGCGCCTCTTCGCAGACGGTGTGCAGATCGAGCCCGCGCGCCAGTTGCTTCAGCTTGGTGTAGCCCTCGCCGCCGGGCAGCGGGACCTTGAGCCACGGGGGCTTGGGCAGGCGCGCCTTGGTCCAGGACACGGGCTTGTCTTCGGGTGATTCCATCTGGGCTGGTGAAAGACGGGCTGGTGAAAGACGGACCTCCTGACAGCGGGGGCTGGCGCGGGATCGATCTTCCGAGCGAAACAGCTTAGCAGGTTTCCCCCATCGGCTGCAGGCACTCGATCCTCAGGGTTTTCTCAGCCCCAGCCGCACCAGCACGGCCGGAGGAAGCTTGAGTTCCTCCGGGCTCACCTTGCCGTTGCCATCGAGATCCCAGCGCTCGAGAAAGCCATCGACGGTGACGCGAACTCCCAGTCCGCCGACGAGATCGACCTGCTGCTGCCATTCGATCGGCAGCAGCAGGCCATCGCCGTTGTTGTCCCAGATCCGCAGCAGATCTTCGCGCTGGCCGAGCTCGCGGCGCGTGATGACGCCGTCACCGTCCGGATCAAACTGCGCCGTGAAGCGCTCGCGCGTGATGTCGAGCGGCAGCGGATGGCGAGCGGACTGTCGCACCGGCCACTCGCGCGGCGGCGGAGCGTTCTGGGTCCGGCGCGCGGCCTTGGAACCGCGCGGCACGTCGAGCTGCACGAAGCCGTCGGCGTTGGAGTCGAGCGCCGTCCAGTCGGCTTCACGCAGGCTGTATTCCTGAGGCTGGATGCGGCCATCGCGATTGGCATCCGCGTCGGCAAAGGAGCGCTGGGCCTGCGCATCGCGGAAGCGCAGCTCGCGCAGGCTGCCGGGTTGGCGCGAGAGCTCATCCAGCGTGAGCGCGCCGTCATCATCGAGGTCGAGTGCGGCAAAGCAGACGCGCTGCAGCTCCGGGCGGCTGAGGCGTGCATCCTCATCGGCATCGAAGGCGTGCGGATCCGTCCCGTCGAACAGACGCGCAAGATCGCCGTCGGAAGCCACGCGCTGCTCGCGGGCGGCGATGGCGCTGCCCGCCACGCCTGTGCTGCGCCCCGGTCCGGGGGCGCCTGCGGGTTTGAGAAACTCGGCCAGAGATTGTCGTTGCGCGTCGCCGGACGAGTTGCGCTCCGCTGGCTCGAGGAATCCGGAGCGATCCTTGTCGCGCCGCTGAAACTCGCGCAGTCCGAGCAGCTCGGTGCTGCCGTTGCCCGGCGTCAGGAACAGGTCCTTGGCATCCAGGCGCAGCAGGCGCTCGATCTCGCTGCGGTTGAGCCAGCGCGAGCCCTTGTGACTGACATCCTTGAGGCGCCGTCCGTCCTCATCGAGCATCTTGTCGAGCGGGAAGTTCTCCAGCGCGATCACGAAGGCGTCCGCAATGCCGGCCAATGCGCCGCGCTGCGTCGGCTGGGCGGAAACGGTCGCATCGGCGATGCCCACGCCATCCAGCCCCGGGACGAGCAGCAGGCGCTGGAGGAAGGGCGTGTTGTAGAAGTTGCCGAGCACGAGCCCCTCGGAGGTATTGCCCGTGCGCACACGGCCCACGCGGCGCGGACGGGCCGGTTCCGTGACATCCATCACGCTGAGATAGGAGTCCGAGTTCTGCGCGTTGCGGCGCTCCGAAAGCAGATACGCGTAGTCGCGCTCCTGTGTGCGCGTGCCTCCCTGCGGCTGCGCGAGGTCGACATGGCTCTGCAGCACGACGGCCCGGTGTTCGACCGCCGGGTCGGCAAGCGCAGCGTCCACTCGCGTGGCATCGCGATCCGTTACCCGGCGCGGCAGCGGGCTGAGCAGCACCGGACGCGTCGGCTCGGTCGCATCGATCGTCACCAGACCGATCTCCTCATCCACGACGGCGATCAGATTGCGCGCGGTGGTGCGCAGATCGGAAGCGCGCTCGGTCTCGCCCTCGCGGGCCGAGCGCGGGCGCGAGTGCTGGAACAGCTGGGCGACGGAAGTGAAGTGCGTGCTGGCATGGAGTTCCTTGGGCAGCGTCAGCACGGCGAGCGGCTCAAGGCTGTGCGGAGCGCCGCGCACATCGAGAATCAGCAGTCCGCCGGGACCGTCGGCGACATAGAGCCATGGCCATGACAGCGCGAGAGCGCGCGCGTCCTGCGTCGGAATGCGCGCGCGTTCCTGCAGTCCCTGCTTCTCGTCGTGGTGCAGCACGCGCACTCCGCCCTTGCCGTCGGCGAGGTAGACATGGCTGCCTGCCACCAACAACGCCTGCGGCTCCACCGTGGCGAGGAAGCCCGCGCGCTGCGGCCGGAGCGGATCCTCCACGCGGATGGCATGCACACCTCGCTGACCTTCCGCGGCGTACAGCATGCGCGCATGCCCCTGCAGCGGATCGCAATCCAGCGCCAGAGCGACGACATCGGGCAGCACGAACTTGTGGAGGGGCTGCGAAGCCGCCAGCTGCTGGCGGTCGAGCGCAACGGTCTCGATCCCGCGCTCATCCGCCACGAAGGCCAGCTGCCGCGCGAGATGGAAGTTCGCGGTCCCCATGCCCCAGGTGCCGCTGTCGCGATGGCAATCGACGCACGAGCGCGCGCTGGAGCGCACCGTATGCATCTGGTGGTGGATCATCGTGAGGCCCGAAAGCCCGGCGGCCGTCACGGGCATGGCCTGATCGAGCACGCGCTCACCCTGCTCGTTGGTGAAGCTGCCCATCGAGGAAAAGCCCGTCAGATAGGGCGCGATGGCCCCGCGCTCGTTCTTGCCGGCGTAGAAGCCCTTCCAGGTGGCGAAGACCTTTTCCTGCGTGGTCACGCGGCCTGGCGTGCGCTCGCCGCTGATGAGATCGAGCTGCGAGAGCGAAGCGTTGCGATCGAAGTGGAAGCCGATGAAGTTCGGATTCCACGACGAGTGGCAGGCGTAGCATTCCAGCTCGGCGTGGGCCCCGGTCATGGCCTTGGCGGCGCGCTCGTTGTACTCAGGCCGCCGGGGGTCGAGCACATGCACCAGCTGCGTGACGGGATGCTCCTTTCCGGTGACTTTGCTCTTGAGCACGACCTGATCGCCCCGCCGGGAAAGGTGCGGGTGCTGCGTGCCGCGCTGCGTGCGCAAGGTGGCGGGGGCCGTGAAGGTGCCGTGGCAGTCGGTGCAGGAAATCTCGACGGCATCCTCCATCGATCCGTACAGCTGTCCGTCCCCCATCACATCGTTGAGCGTGTGGCAGTCGATGCAGTGCATTCCGCCGGCGTGATGCACATCGGGAGGGACCAGCGCGGGATCGTTGAGATAGAACTGGCGGTTCAGCAATTGCGCGGTCGTGCCCGGGATTTCCGGACCGCCGGGCGCTCCCGGCGGCAGTGCGGAGAGTCCGCGGAAGTTGAGACCGATGGTGGCATCACCGTAATGGCAGGATGTGCAGGTCTGCGTGGTCGGCCTGCCGGTCATCGCATGCCGTTCGGGATGACCGGGCTCGTTGCGGACAGCGGAACGATCCGCGCTGGAGGACAGCCCGTCGAGAGCGTACGCCACATGACAAGCGGCACAGCCCTCGCCGCGATAGTCGCCATCGAAACCCACCCGGCCTTCGACGGCGCGACCCTGCGAATACAGGTGGCACTGCATGCATTCCTTGCGCGCGAGATCGGGGAAGTGCGTGGCAAGGCTCAATACATCGCCCTCGCGCACGGCCGGCAGGGCGAGCAGGCGATCCATGGAGGTCTCGCTGCGCTTGGGCGCCGTCGCCTGGACGGGAAATACACTGAATTTCGAGCCCTTTTCCGCGAGGATCCCGGCCTCGTAGAAGCCATCGGAGAGGTGACCTGCCGTGGTGCCGTGCAGGCTGAGCCTGAGATGCTCCACCAGATCCGAGTGGCACGGCCCGCACAACTGCGGCGCCACGCGCAGATCGAAGGGGTTGGCAAAGCGGCGCCAGGCCAGATCCTCATCCTGGCGCGCCACGCGCTCGTCTTCACGGTTGACGCGCGGACGGGTGACATGCGCGCCTTCCTTGGTGCGTGCGCTGCCGTCACCTCCGTGGCAGCCCGTGCACGAGAGGCCGGACTCGGGGTGCATGGGCTCGATGCCGGCATGGCATTCCATGCAGCTGGTGGAATCCTGGGCGGACACC
The DNA here is from genome assembly GCA_005799545.1 of Planctomycetia bacterium. Classification (GTDB taxonomy): domain Bacteria; phylum Planctomycetota; class UBA1135; order UBA1135; genus SYGM01. The sequence continues at coordinate 10,290 of SYGM01000141.1, forward strand.
GGCGGCAGCAGGCACAGCAGCAGCAACAGCGCGCGGAGCAGCATCGTCAGGCAAACAGACCCGGCAGGCGCTTGCCGCGCGCGAAGCGCGCCTTGGCACCGAAGAGCTCACAGACCGTCGGCGCCACATCGACGACACCGACCTCTTCCTGAACGACGCTTCCGCGGCGGAAATCCGGTCCCCAGCCCAGGCAGGTCACGAAGCGCAGGTCATCCGAACCGTCGCCGTGATCCAGCCCGCGGCGCGAGTTGAGGTCACTGTCGCGACCGAACTCCGGCACGATCAGGAAGCTCGTCCGGCCGTTGAGCTGCGGATTCTGTCGCACCGCCTCAAGCAGCTCGCCGATCGCGGCGTCATTGCGGCGCACGACCTCGAGGTATCCGTTGTAGTTGCCGTGCGCGATGTCGGCATCCTGCAACACCACTGCAGTCAGCCTGGGCCGGAACAGCGTCAGCAGATTGCGCGCCACACGCAGCGCCTTGGCGTCCGAAGCATTCGCACCCGTGAGGTCCGAGGTGCCGCGCGTGAGTTCCTCGAGCAGGAAGCGCTCGACCTGTTCGGCGCCTTGAGTCGCGGCATCGCCGGCCAGTCCGCGGCGCACGCGCTGCAGCAGCTCCTTCTCACGCGGGGGCATCTCGCGTGGACGGCCCCAAGTCTCGATCAGCTGCTTGAACTCCCTGTTGAAGATGCCTTCGCCGTCGAGTGTATTCGCACCGTACTGCGGTCCGTATTCCGGGTGCAGTCCATAGGCGTAGTTGACCTGCTGCGCGCCTCCGGAGGTCGCGATCCAGGCCTCGTTGGGACCCCAGCCCAGGTCTTTGCGCAGGTACTCGAACAGCGTGACATCCTTGCCGCGCACATTCTCGCGGATGCCGCGCTGTTCGGCGTTGCCCGTGAAGATCGAGAGCGCCGCGCCGAAGTGGCCGAGGTTGGCGGTGCGTGCGCGGGGGAACAGCACGCCTTCCTCCGCCATCGAGACCATCACCGGAACATTGGCCGGTGTGCCGAAGGTCTCGCGGGTGCGCACGCCGCCGGCGAAGGCGATCAGCACCAGATGTTCGGTCTTGCGCTTTGCCGCCTTCTGCGCGCCGGGCTTCTGCTGAGCGGACAGGTAGCCACTGAGCGATGCCGCCGCGCCCGCCGCCGCACTCCACTTCAGAAACTCGCGCCGATCGAGCGACATGCGCATCAGCTCCGGTTGTATTCAGGACTGGAGACCAGCGCGTAGAGCAGCGTCTCCACGCGACCCTCGGGAGCCTCGAGCAGCGCCAGCGCATCGGCCAGTTGCTCCGCTGTGGGAGCGCGCCCGAGCAGACGCAGGTAGCGCTCGCGCACCCAGGCCTCGCGATTCGCGAGCTCCTGCTTCTTCGGCAGCGCGAGCTTGCCGCTGTCGAGCAGCATGCGCGCGCTGAGCGAGCGCAGCGGCGTCGAGTCCGCCAGCGCATCGAGCGCCTCGCGCATCGGCTCGGCCTCCTCAAAGCGCGGCAGGCGTCCGGCGAGATCGACGAACAGCGCGCGCACGAAGGCCCGGTTCTCAAGCGTTTCGCCGCGCGCCACGCGTGCATCGAAGGCCGGGCTGGTGCACCACTCGCGCAGCAGCTCCCCGTAGGCAAGCGGCTCCTTTTCAAGGCGCGCGATCCAGACGGGTAGCGCGGCGGCATCGGGCTTCACGTGCAGCAAGCGCTCGTATTCACGCCGCAGGAAGTGCTGCACGGAGGAGCGGCTCATCACGGCATTGCGCACGACATCGGCCTGACTGGCGCCCTGCGTTCCGAGGAACACGCCGCTCCCGCCATCGTAGACGCGCTTGCCGATCTCCAGCTCGCGCTGGCTGCGCGTGATGTCGAGGCCCGCGATCTGCTCGAGCACCACCGTGACGAAGGTGTCGGCACCCGGATTGCGCAGGTCGAAGCTGGAAGAGAGCGCGATGCGGTGCAGCGCCTCGCGCACGCTGCAGCGCTGCGCCGCGAGATCCGCCGGAATCGCGATCTGGCGATCCTGCGCGGGGCGGAAGTTGTTGATCAGCAGGAAGTAATAGAGCTGCTCCTCGTACCAGTGCTCCCAGAAGGCCTTGGAGCCGATCGTCGAGTCGAGGTACTCGGCGCGCGGACGGCCCAGCCAGCGCTCCCACTCCTCGGGCAGCGGGGGCCGGCCCAGCAGCTCCAGGCACAGCACGCGCAGCGTGCGGCCATCCAGCGCGGCGGATGCACCGCCCGCGAGCTCCTGCGCGGAGTAGCCGGTGCCAGCGCCCAGAAAGACGCCGAAGAACAGGCCGAGCACCGGAATGCGATCCTTCATGGCAGACCTGCAGTCTAGCAGGTCTGCCATGCGGGGTTGCGCTCAGTTGTTGAGGTAGGGATCCATCACTTTGCGCAGGTCCGGCGTGCGCAGCTTGGTGATGGCCCGCATCTGGATCTGCCGCACGCGCTCGAGGCTGACACCGAGGTGATCGGCAACCTCCGAGAGCGTGTGTTCGCGCTCGCCCGCCAGACCGAAGCGCAGCTCGATCACGTTGCGCTCGCGGTCGGAGAGCCGATCGAGCGCCTGACCCAGCCCCCCGCTCAGCGAGACATCCTCAAGATCGGTCGAGTAGGGACCCTGCTCCTGCGTCTGCAGCAGCTCGCGCAGTCCGCTGGCCTCATCCTCCCCCGCCAGCGGAGCATCGATGGAGCGCGTGCTGCGCATCGCCTCCAGCGCGGAGACGACGAGGTTCTCGCCCAGCCCGCTGACCTCGGCGATCTCCGCGGGGCTGGCATCGGGGTCACCGAGCCGGACGATGGCCTGCTGCACGTGGCGCATGGCCTTCTGCAGGTAGACCGGCACGCGCACGGTGTTGGTGAAGTTGTAGATGTAGGCGCGGAAGGCCTGGTTGAGCCAGTGAACCGCGTAGGTGCGGAACAGAAGTCCGCGCTTCCAGTCGAAGCCGTCCACGGCGCGATACAGCGCCGCCGCTCCTTCCTGGATCAGGTCCGCGCGTCCGGCCGTGGTGTGCGCGTAGCGCTCCACGTTGATCAGCACGAGGTAGAGATTGCGCTCGACCAGCTCGGTGCGCAGCGCGTGCCATTCCGTCCAGCGACGGCAGACGCGGGGGAAGTGCTTGCAGTCGCTCTTCGAGCGGCCGTGCACGCCAGGCAGGCTCGCGGCCTGTTCGTGGCTGCCGCCATCGAGATCCTCCAGCTTGAGTCCCGCTTCCTTGAGAGCGAGTTCCAGACGCAGGCGCGCGAACTCGATGCGGCGCGCCAGCCGCGCTTCCTCCTCGCGGTCCATGATCGTGAAGCTGTCGATCTCCGCACGCAGCTGCTGCTCCAGCGTGTGGCGGGCCGTGACGCTCACCGCCGGCTTGCGCCAGCTCTGCGGATCGCGGATCTCGAGGTTCCAGCCGTGGGTGTCGAACTTGCGGGCGAGCAGGCGGGCCTTCTTCGCGAAGGACTCCGGCTGGCCGGCGAGCGGGTCGAGCTGGGCATCGAGCTGTGCTTGGGAGATGGTCTTGTGGGTCATGGCGCTCCTCCTCTTCAGGGGTGTGGGACAGGCCAGTCCATGCAAAGCCCGCTCCACACCTATGCCGTACGCACAGAATCCCCTTTCGAAAGTGAAAATCCTGTACTTACGACGCTCTTCGCAGCACCCCCACCAAAGCCGCAGCCGGTCGGGAGAGAGCTTCTCTCCAGACCGGCTGCCGATGCTGTAAGTTCCTACAAAATCAGGACTTGGCGTAGGTCTGCGCCGGCGCAGTCGAGTAGGAAACCTGCGTCTCGTGCGGGATGTACTGCTGGAGGTGCTCCAGCTCGGCCACCTCGCGGACCATCGCCCGGGCGATGACCATGCGCTGGATCTGGTATTGGTAGACAGCAGCAGGTGCGTTTCGTATTCCACTGTAATGAAGCCGCCGGCAGCTGCCCACGCCGGCCGCCAGTGCACGCCGCGCCCAGCGCGTAAATCTTTCACAGTGCCGCTGCTGCTGTCTACCAATACCAGATCCAGCGCGCCATTTCGGTTCAGTGTGGCTGCAAGCTGGCGGCCGTCAGGGCTCCAGGCAAAATCCGCAAAGTCCGCACTGGCGTGCGTCAGCTGCCGCAGCCCGCCACCATCCGCTGCAATGCTCCAGATTTCCGTGTAGCCGCCGCGCTGCGAC
>SYGM01000142.1 GCA_005799545.1 Planctomycetia bacterium
CTACCACATGCAGATCATGGAGGGCGATGTCATCCGCACGATCCGCGACCACCACGCGCATATCGCTCACTACCACACCGCCGGCGTGCCCGGCCGCAACGAGATTGACGACACGCAGGAGCTTTTCTACCCCGCGATCTGCCGCGCGATCGTCGAAACCGGCTTCACGGGTTACCTCGGACAGGAGTTCATCCCCAAGCGCGATCCGCTGACCTCGCTGGGCGAGGCGGCCGCGATCTGCGACGTCTGAGACAGCGCTTGCGCAATGGTCAGTGGAAGAGGCGTTCCGGCGCGATTTCCGCGCCGAACAGCCCCAGTCCTGGTCCGGCCCAGCGCAAGGCGAGCTGCTTGGCGCCGCCGGCCTGGAAGTACTCCAGCCGCACGCGGTGCCAGCCCTGCTCGAGTGCGATGCTGCCCTGACGCGGCTCGGCGCCGTGCAGGCCGTCATTGTCGATGACAAGCACCTCGTCGAGGAACAGGCGGCTGCCGTCATCGCTGGCGAGCGTGAACTGGAAGCGTCCGGTCTTCGGCACCTCCAGATAGCCGTCGAAGACCAGCGCGGCCTGCTCGGCGCGCGTCAGCGGCGCGAGATCGATGCGCGTCACGACCGACTCGGCCACATGAGCATCGGCCGCGAGAGCGGACGCGCCGGCGAGCTTCTCCAACTGGACCTCAAAGGCGCGCACGCGCAGACCCGGATCCGGCGCGCGCAAGAGCTGCAGCGCAGGCAGCGGTGCACCATTCCCTGAGCCATGCACCAGCGGATAGACGCTGTCCGGTGCCAGATACAGCTCCAGCGAGGAGAGCAGCAGCGTTCCGCGCGCGTCCTCGATGTGCACGCGCAGGGCCGCGATCTCCTGCGGCGGAAAGCGCAGGATGCGCTTGGCGCCGATCGTGGTGCCCCGCACGAGTTCCTTCCAGACGCCGCTCTGCTCCACCTCGACACGGAAGCGTGCCACGCGCTGGCCCAGTTCGATCGGCTCGCACAGCACCAGCTGGTCCGCGCGGACGGGCTCCTCGAAGCTCAGCGTCACATGGCCGGTCTTCTGACCGTCGTCGAGTGCCCAGTAGGTGGACGGGTCGCCGTCGAACAGCTGCAGCGGCCCGAAACGGGCAACATTGCCGCGCATGCCGCTGGCGGTCACCAGAAGGGATGACTGGGCGGCACGGATGAGATCATGCGCGAAGATCTGCTTCAGCGCCGCGTCGAACTCCTTGAGCCGCGCCACATCGTTCTCGTGGAAAAGACCGCGGCGATCGGCCGGGATGTTGAGCAGGAGATTGCCGTTGCGCCCGATCGAGGCATAGTAGATCTCCAGCAGCTCGGCGACGCTCTTGACGCGCTCGTCTTCGCGCGTGTGGTGGAACCAGCCCGGACGGATCGACACATCGCACTCCGCCGGGATCCACTGCACGCCGTCGCGCAGTCCCTCGTTGAGCTCCGAGGTCGGCGGCGCGCCGATGCCCGGTGTGCGGTCCCCGGGGCTCTGCATGCTCCAGCAGGTCTCGCCCGCGAAACCACGCTCATTGCCGACCCAGCGCACATCGGGGCCGACATCGCTGAAGATCACGGCTTGGGGCTGCAGCTCGCGCACGAGCTTGCGGAAGCGCGGCCAGTCGTACTCCTGACGCTTGCCGTTGGGACCTTCCCCGCAGGCGCCATCCCACCACACTTCAAAGAGCGGCCCGTACCCGCTCAGCAGCTCCGTCAGCTGCGCCACATAGTGCTCGTTGTAGCGCGGGGAGTCGCCGTAGCTCGGCTCATGACGGTCCCACGGCGAAAGATAGACGCCGAAGGCGATCCCGGCCTCGCGACAGGCCTGCGAAACCTCCTGCACCAGATCGCCCTTGCCGTCCCGCCACGGGCTGGCGGCGATGTCGTGGGTCGTGTGGCGGCTCGGCCACAGGCAGAAACCGTCGTGATGCTTGGCGGTGAGGATCAGGCCGCCGAAACCGCTCTCTTTCAGCGCGCGGGCCCATTGCCCCGCATCGAGCGCACTGGGTGCGAAGTTCTTCGGATCCTCGTTGCCTTCGCCCCACTCGCGATCCGTGAAGGTGTTGGGGCCGAAGTGCACGAAGGCATAGCGCTCCATGCGCTGCCAGCGCAACTGCGCGGGCGTGGGAACCGGCAGCAGCGGCGCGGGTGCGGAAACTTCGGGTAGCAGCAGCGGCAGAACGGTGAGAATCAACATGACGGATTTACTTTCGATCGAGGAAGAAGCGCACGCTGATCAGGAGCAGCGTCAACGCGATCAGTCTCTGGGCGGGCACGGCGATCTCGGGCCGGTGCGCGAGCCAGACGCCGACGTAGGAACCGACGAAGGCACCCAGCGCGGGCGGCAGAGCCTCCCCGAGGCGCAGATGGCCCTGCTTGCGCTGCAGGATCAGGCTCTGCCAGGCATTGAAGGTCGACATCGCGGTGCTCGTGGCGCGCGCGCCGACATAACCGAGCTCGGGCAGGCCGTACAGCAGGCCCGGCACGGCGATCAGGCCTCCGCCGAGGCCGAACAGCGGCGCGAGGATGCCCGCCGCAAACCCCAGCATCAGCACGAGCACCAGCAGTCCGGCGCTCCATTCCAGCGCCTGCGGGCTTGCGCGCAGAGGTTCCGTCAGGAACATCTCCAGCGAAACCAGCGCGATCAGCACGGCAAATACGCGCTTGAGCGCGCGCACGCTCAGGCGCCGCCCGATCCACATGCCGACATGCGTGCCGAGCCAGCTGGTCGCGACCAGCGCCCCCAGCACATCCCACGCGATCGCGCAGTCCGCGCGCAGAAGTTCCACCAGCGTGCCCCCGGTTGTCATCACGGCGACCAGCACCAGCGAGTTGGCGATCGCCTGCGGCAGCGGCATGCGCAGGGCGTAGTGAAACACCGGCACCGCGAAGATCCCCCCGCCGATTCCGCACAGGGAGCCCCATGTGCCGATCACCAGACCCACCAGCGCCAGCAGCAGGCTCTTCATGCCCGGCTGCGCGCGATCAGCGCACTGGAGGAGCGTGTCTTCTCGTCCCCGCAGATCGCGATCTCGATGCCCAGCTCGCGGTCGATGCCGCGTTCAGGAACCGTCTCGACGCTGTAGTCGGTGCCCTTGGCGTGCACATCGGGGCGCAGGGTTCTCAGCGTCGCCTCCAGGGTCTTTTCGCCGAAGACCGTGACGGCATCGACGCAGCGCAGCGCAGCGATCAGCTCGGCGCGATCCTGAAGCGGTTGGAGCGGACGGTCGGGACCTTTCAGCGCGCGCACCGACTCGTCGCTGTTGAGCGCCACCACCAGATAGTCGCCGCAGGCGCGCGCCGCCGCGAGATAGCGCACATGGCCCGCATGCAGCAGGTCAAAGCAGCCGTTGGCGAGCACGATCCGCCGTAGCTCACCGTGGGCGCGGCGCATGGTGAGCTCCGCTGCCAGCTCTTCGCGCGAGCGGATCATCGCATTCCGCCCCGGCGTCGGCGCAGCAGTTCCCGGCCCGGAGCCTCGAGCAGCGCTTTTTTCAGCGCACGCGCTGTGCACACGGCCGCGCCGCGCTCCTGCACCACCACTCCGGCCGCGGCGTTGGCGAGCACCATCGCGGCGCGCGCCTCGCGGCCTGCCGCGAGCGCGAGCGTGAACACCGCCGCCGAGGTATCGCCGGCGCCGGTGACATCGGTCACCTCGCCGCCGCCCGAAGCGGGAATCGTCAGCGTCTGGGCACCGAAGAGGCTCATGCCCTGATTGCCGCGCGTCACCAGCAGGTGCTCCAGCTGCATCTCTTTGCGCAGCTCCTCGGCGGCGAGGCACAGCTCCTCTTCGTCGGCGAGCCAGTCCGGATCGCGCTGAGTCAGCTGCGCCAGTTCACCGACATTGGGCGTCCAGGCCGTGATGCCGGCGAAACGCGCGGCCTCGCGGCGCGGATCGAGCACCACCGGCAGACCGGAATCAGCGGCCGCGCGCGCCAGCTCAGCCAGCTCGCGACCCGCATAGCCGTAGCCGTAGTCGGAGATCAGCAGCGCATCGGCCGACTGCAGTGCGCGCGCGAGCAGGCGGCGCGAGGCAACGAAACTGCCGGGTGAGGGCGCATCGAGCGGCTCGCGATCCAAACGCAGCACCTGCTGCGGGCTGCGGCGCGCTTCGGCGGCGTAAACGCGCGTCTTGGTGGGCGTGACCGCACCCGCGAGGCGCTCGACGCCTGCGATGCCGATCTGCTCCGCTTCGAGGCGCGCGAGCAGCTCGCGACCGCTGGCATCGCGACCAACGGCACCGAACAGGTCCACGGTCGCACCCAGCGCAGCCAGATTGCGCGCGACATTGGCCGCGCCGCCGGGATCGAGCTGCTCGCTTTCTTGGCGGAAGACCAGCACCGGGGCTTCGCGCGAGACGCGCTGCGGTGTCGCATGGATCCAGCGATCCGCGACGAGATCGCCCGCAACCAGCACGCGCAGGCCCTCGAACATCGCTCAGCACACCTCCGAGGCCGCCGCTGCCAGCGCGGCCTGCCGCAGTTCCTGATCGGGCCGCGCACTGGCTGTGTGCCATTCCTGGCCCTGCTCTTCGGCCAGGTAGTAGTCCGAACGCACGCCCATGAAGCGGTTGTAGCGGATGGCGTAGTGCAGCTCATCGTGCGCCGCAGCGGCGCGCGAGTACTCGCCATCGATCTCGCGGATGCGCGGCTGGAAGGCGGCCCATTGCTGCGCATCCATCGCGAGTACCTTTTCGACGAGCGGGCGGTAGCGACGGCTGGCGGGCGCCTCGCGGAACCGATCCAATCGCTCGTTGACGAACCAGGGCATGCACAGACCGAGCTTCTCCACCAGGAGGTTCTCCTCCGCGCCGAAATCCATGCAGGAGCGGTCGGTGAAGTCCGTGAGGCCAAGCTCGCGGCCGGGAACGTACTCGCCGGATTCGACTGCCATCCGGTAGCCGTCGGTGCCGGGGAACGGGAAGAAGAACGAGGTGCGGAAGCGTCCGATCGCCGTCTGGGCCAGCAGATCGACGGTTTCCTGGCGCTCGGCGCGGGTCTCGGTCGGCAGGCCGACCATGACGAAGCCGGAGCTGTGCAGACGCCAGCGCTCGGCGCTGGCAACGGTCTCGAGGATGTCCTTCTGCGTCATGTGGCGCTTGAGGACCTCCTTGCGGACGCGCGGCGAGCCCGATTCGATGCCCAGCTTGAGGATGCGGCAGCCCGCGCGCGACAGCGCCTCTGCGACGCGTTCATCGAGCTGCTTGACATGGCTGTTGACCACGAAAGGCACGCCGATGCCGCTCTTTTCGTACAGCTCGCAGAAGGCCAGCGCGTGCGGGACATTCTGCGTGAACAGGTCATCGTCGAGGATGAATGTGCCGATGTCGCGGTAGCGCCCAAGCACCCAGCGGATCTCCTCGAGCATGGCTTCGGCGGAGCGGAAGCGGAAGAACCCGATGCCCTTGACGTTGCGGCCCAGTTCCTCCTTGTAGCGATCGACGATGCGGTGGTTGAGGCAATAGGTGCAGCGGTAAGGACAGCCGCGCGAGCTCATCAGGCCGAACCAACCCTGCTTCTGATCGGTGATGCGCTGCGTGTCGAAGAGCTCGTAGTCGGGCATCGGCAGCGCCGCGAAGTCGGGGAACTCCCCCACGCGATTGTGGATCCACTCGCGCGTTCCGGGCCGGCGCACGCCGTCCTTCCAGGAGAGGAAGTTGGGCACATCGCTCGGCTGCTCACCGCGCTCCAGCCGCGTCACCAGATCCAGCAGCGCGTCCTCGCACTCGCCGACGCCGACATGGTCCCACACGCCGCTCGCCATGACTTCCTCGGGCACCATCGTGGGATGGATGCCGCCGACGACCAGCGGCGGCAGATCGGGCGACTGCGCGCGCAGCCACTGCGCAAGCTCCAGCGCCGCGGGGTACTGCTGCGTCAGGCAGGAGAAGCCGATCAGGCCGTAGCCGCCGCTTCGCACCCGCTCGAGGATCTGCTCATGCGTCGGCACGGGCGGAAGGTTCTCGTTGAGGTTGACGAGCTCGCACTCATGGCCGGCGCGCTTGAGCACCGCGGAGAGCGAGGCCAGGCCGTGGTTGAACCCCATCTGCGTGTAGAGGTTGGGGTAGACGAACAGGACGCGCATGGGGCGGTGCGCACAGGATAGTCGTTTCCGCACGAGGGGGCTAGAATTCGCCGCTCTCGTGAAACCCACCCTGCGCATCGCCACCACGCGTCCTCTGCCTGATCCCGATCACGACGAGCTGCTGCTGCTCGAAGCACTTGGCCGGCAGGGCATCGAAGCCCGCATGGCGCTGTGGAAGGACGAAGCCGAGCGCTGGGACAGCGGGGAGCCGACGCTGATCCGCTCGCCCTGGGACTACATTCATTCGCTCTCCCCCTTTCTCGACTGGGTGAAGCGCGTGGACCGTGCAGGACCGCTGTGGAACCCGGCCGCGGTCGTGCTGGAAAACGCGCACAAGCGCTATCTGCTGGAGCTTGCACGCGAAGGCTTGCCGGTCGTGCCCACCTGGCTGATCGAGCGCGGCGAACGGGTCGATCTCGCGGCCGGACTGCGGGCGCGCGGCTGGGAGGACTTCGTGGTCAAACCCGCCGTGGGAGCGGGCTCATGGTCGACGCAGCGCTACACGCTGCCGCAGATCGGCAACGCACAGCAGCATCTCGCCGAGCTTTCCGCCACGGTCGAAGTGCTGATCCAGCCCTATCTGCACTCGGTCGAGGGCCATGGCGAGCGCGCCATGGTCGCGATCGAAGGCGAGTTCACGCATGCCGTTCGCAAGAGCCCGCGTTTCATCGGCATGGAGGAGAGCGTCTCCGAGGCGGTGAGCCTGCACGCCGACGAGCGCGAGCTCGGCGAACGCGTGCTTGCGCGCTATCCGAGGCTTGCCTACGCGCGCGTGGATATCGCTCGGGATGAGCGCGGCTTCCCGATGATCATGGAGCTCGAGCTGATCGAACCCTCGCTGTTCCTGCGCCAGAACCCGCGTGCGCTGGAGCGACTCGCACTCGGCATGTGCGAGCGCCTGCTCGCGCTTCAGCACAGCGCGCGGTAGGTCACGAGCTCGATGCCCAGCTCCTGAACGCGCTGGCGCACGCGCGGTGAAACCAGCGCCTCATACTCCACGCGTCGCTGCGCGGGGCCGTGATCTTCGAGGCCCTGATCGGGGCCGGAACCATCGGCGGGATGCACCATGATCTCCGTGACGCTGCCCGCGGGCAGCGTCGGCAGCGTCGCGAGCAGCCATTCGGTGTCCAGGGCCCCGGACTTGATCAATCCCAGGAAGCGATCGGGCGATTTCAGCACTCCGCGCAGCTTGCGCTCGCTGAGACGCTGACAGGTGGAAATCAACAGCCCCAGCGGCCAGCGCTTGAGCGGCGCTCCGGAGTAATCCGACCAGCGGAAGGCCTTGGCGCGGCGCGTACAGCGCACGCCATGCCGCTCCGCCACATCTTCGGCGACATCGGCGATCGCCGGGAACGCGTGCAGGTGACAATGGCTGTCAACATGCGTGGGCTCGACACCGCTCGCGCGCACGCGCGCGAGCTGCGCATCGTACTCACGGCGCACTTCCTCGCGCTCGATGCGCCCGGTCAGCAGACGCTTGACCACCTTGCCGAGCGGATGGAGGCGTCCGTCCGCCCCCACCAGCGAGGGAATCGCGGCCGGATCACTGGCCGGCAGCTCATCGTGCAGCGTCAGGTGCACGCCCACGCCCAACTGCGGACAAGCAGCAAGCCCTGCGATCGCTGGCGCGAACGCAGGGCCTGTCGCCATGAGGCTGGTGCTGGTGAGAATGCCCAGCCGATGAGCATCGAAGATCGCACGGTTGACCGCTTCCGAGAGCCCCAGATCGTCCGCATTGACGATCAGGCGCGGTGGACGCGGCACCGCGGTCATTTCTTCTGCTTGAGTCCGTTGAGGGTCGATTTGGCTTCCTTGGCCAGATAGGTGTCGGGGAATCCCTCGATCATCTTCTCGAGGTCCTCGATGGCCTTCTCGCGCTCGTTCTTCTTGCCGAGGCGCTGACCGCGAATCTCACGCAGACGCTTCTGCGCCGTCATGATCTTCTTGGCCTGGGCATCCGCCGAGATCTCATCGGCGATTGCATCGGCATCTTTGGCCTGCGGCAAGCCTTCGAGCTCCTTCTGCAGGGCCTTCGCGCTCTCGTAGGCTGTGAGGAGGTCACCCTTCTCACGCGCGCTCTTGAGCCCTTCGACCTTGCCGCTGACGACCGCCTCGAGCGCGGTCTTGATCGCCGGACCGCCATCGGCCTCCGGGATCTTGGCCGCTGCCGCGATCGCATCGACGTACTTCTTCTTGCGCAGCGCGGCCGCCGCAGCGGAAGCGCTCGCCGGCCATTCGTAGACCGGCTTGGGCAGGGCGCCCTTGATCGCTTCCTGAATCAGGTTGTTGGGAATCGAAGCGGGGTGCCCGACCCAGATCACCATGCCGCTGGCGTTGACCAGCGCGGCGGAGGGATAACCGCTGCAGCCCAGCTCACTCATCAGCTTGCCGCTGCGCTCGTACGCGTACGCGTACTTGCCGTCGAGGCTCTTCATCCAAGGATCGGTGTCCTTGGGGGTTTCCCCGGTCACGCCGAGGACAGTCAGACCTTGATCACCGTAACGCGCTTGAAGTTCGTTCAGGTGCCCGACCTGACTCTTGCAGGGGCCTCACCAGTACGCGAAGAACTCGATCAGGAGCGCGCGCCCGGTGTAGTCATCGAGCGACTTGGCCTTGGTCTGCGTGAATCCTTCCAAAGTGACCTGCGGCAGAGGCTGGAATGTCTCCCCCTCCGCCCGCAGCGGCAACGCCGGCAGGATCAAGGCCAGCGTTGCGAGCAACAGCACACGAATGTTCATGAGATTCGGTTCCTTTCGTTGCGTTCAGGCTACTTCGACCCGCCCGCTTTCGTCCACTCCTGAATCCAGCCCAGCACGGTCTGGTGCCACAGCACAGAGTTCTGGGGCTTCAGGACCCAGTGGTTCTCATCCGGGAACCACAGGAACTTCGAGGGGATGCCCTTGCGCTGCAGCGCAGTGAATGTGCTCATGCCCTGGGTGTCGACCACGCGGAAATCGAGCGCGCCGTGGATCACCAGCATGGGTGTCTTCCACTTGGCGACGTGGTCAATCGGGTTGTGCTTGGTGTAGCCCGTCGGGTTTTCCCAGGGCGTTCCGCCGTGCTCCCACTCGGGGAACCACAGTTCCTCCGTGTCGAAGTACGCCATGCGCTCATCGAGATTGCCGTCGTGGTTGACGAGGCAGCGGAAGCGGTCGGTCTGGCCCGCGATCCAGTTGATCATGTAGCCACCGTATGAGGCTCCCAGCGCCGCCACGCGGTCCTTGTCGAGCCAGTCAAAGTTCGCCAGCGCATGGTCGAGGCCCTTCATCAGGTCCTCATAAGGCTTGCCGCCCCAGTCGCCGCGAATGGCGTCGGTGAA
>SYGM01000143.1 GCA_005799545.1 Planctomycetia bacterium
ACCGAGCCCGGGGGCGGCCGCGCGTCGGGCAGCGCCCGCTGGAAGGCGTCCATGCGCCGCCAGCCCACCACGACCACCGCCTCGCGCGAGCTCCCGCTCGCGCAGGGGATCCGGTTCGGCTGATCCTCACCGCAGGAAGACCTAGCGGCTGCGCCGCAGCCCGTAGCACAGCGCCAGCGCGGTGAACGCATCCTCGATGCGGCCCGCGTCGAGCAGCGCTTCGACCTCCGCGCGCGTGAAGATCCGCACGATGATTCGCTCGCAGGGCTCGGGCTGTGGCGCGCCGATCGACTCGCAGCCGTGCGCCAGGTACAGGTGCGCCCAGTGCGCCGTGATGCCGTTGGCGGCGTAGAAGCCCGGCAGCGGCTCGAGGCTTTGCGGCACATGGCCGGTTTCCTCGCGCACCTCGCGCAGCGCGCCCTCGCGGGGATCCTCATTGTCGACGAGCCGTCCGGCGGGAATCTCCCAGTGCGTCTTGCCGTGCGGATAGCGGTACTGCCCGATCAGCACGACGCGACCGTCGCTCGTGATCGGCACCACGGCCACGGCATCGGGAATCTCGATGATGTGGTACTCCTGCGGCGAGCCGTCATCGAGACGGATCGTGTCGCGGCGCAGTCCGCACCACTTTGACGCGTAAATGCGCTCCGAGTCGATCACCTCGTAGGGGGGGAACGGCTCGGGATTGTCCGGAAGCGAGTCCATGGAAGGATCGGCGTCGCCTGTCCGCAGTCGGGTTCCCTGAGCGGCTTCGCTCAGTGGGCTTCGCCGTCCTGAGGCCACAGCTCGCGCCAGTCGCGAGCCCTCGGGCTGCGATTGGCGAGACGCTGGAGCAGCTCCTGTGAAACGCTGAAGTTCTCCAGCGCGGTCTCGCTCAGCGCCTTGCCGCAGGCCTGCGCAATCGAGTCCGCGTCGAGGTGCTGGTAGCGGAAGACCTCGTCGGGACGGCCGCACTTCGAGAACTTGCGCACGGCCAGCGTGGTCTGCTTGACGCCGACGATCGAGCCGATGTTGTCGACGAGACCGGCTTCGCCGTCGCACACCGCGACGATCGGGACGCGCCGCGCCGAGAGCGACAGCAGGCCCGCTTCGGAGCCGGCCGCACCCTCGACGGCGATGAGATCGCCGCTGATGCACAGGCCCTGACGCAGGTGCTCGTAGTCGTTGTGCTCGCCCAGGATTCCCAGCAGCAGTTCCGGCGAAGAGATCACGATCACGTTGGCGAAGATGCCCTTCTCCAGCAGCTGCTGCGAAGCCTCGATCGCTTCCGTGGCGACCGAGCCCATGGCGAAGATCTGCACGACGTTGTCCCCGGGCTCGTAGCCCGCGTAGCCGCGCCAGTCGATCAGGTAGTAGGCGCCCTTGAGGCAGTCCTGACGCACGCGCTCGTAGAGCTGCGCGTCGGAAAGGGGCGTCAGAGTCGACTCGTCGGTGGCCTCGCCCCATTCGGGGCCGGCACCCTGGGGCTTGAGCGGCCCCGCAACGGACTGCTTGGAGGCGGCCTGACGGCGCACATGCTCCAGCAGCAGCGATTGGCGGATGCCGCGCGTCACACCGCGCACGAGCACGCCGCGGCGGCCCTCGTTTTCGTCCGTGACCTGGCGGCGCACGGCATCGGAGAGGATCCAGTCCATCTCGATCGCGAAGAGCGGCTCCCAGGTGATCAGGTTGGGAATCTGGATGTCGGACTTCCAGGAGTGCTGCGCGCCCTCGGGCGAGAGCGTCACGCCCGAAGGCGTGCCCACGAGCACGAACTCCGAACCCCAGTAGAGGTTGTAGTACAGCTGATCGAGCGCGCGTTTGATGAAGAAGTCGTAGACCGTCATCATCGGGAAGAACGGCACGCCCAGATAGGCGCCCATCTTGCCGAAGGAGCCCGCGGCGCTCATGCAGTTGGCTTCCGCGATCTCGAAGCGGATATGGCGCGTCCACGGATCGTCCGCGGCGACCAGCAGCGGGTGCTTGGGATCGAGCTTGAGCTCGCGCTCCAGCGCGCGCTGGTAGTCGGGACCGTAGATCTTCTGATCGAGCACGGGCGAGATGTTGGTGCTGGTGCCCACATCCGGCGACAGCGTCAGCATCAGGTCGGCCGCGCTCTTCCAGCGCACTTCGTCGGCCGCGAGCTGCTTGCCGGTCGAGGTGGCGGTCTTGGGGCCGCCCTCGTCATCGGTGCCGATGCGCACCAGCTTGGCGGCCAGCTGACCCCACATCCACTGCGTGTGGGCGACGGGATACAGCGAAAGATCGATGCCGAGGCTCTCGGGGATGCCGCCATCGCTCTCGATGCGGCGGCGCACCTCGGCGCGGTTGGCCTCGCGCAGGGCGTCGAGCGACTCGATGCCCTTTTGGAACTGCTCGCGCTTGGCGGCGAGATAGCGTCCTTCCTCGCTGCGGGCATCGAAGCGCTGGAACGGACGCGCCATCGAAAGGCCCTGCTTTTCCAGCAGCGCCGCGACTTCCTTCTCATCCGGCAGCGTCGAGTGGTTGGCGGGGTGCGCGGCGCACTCCAGGCCCCAGCCCTTCACGGTGTGCGCGATGATCAGGTAGGGCCACTCGGTGTCCTTGCGCGCCTGCGCGTAAGCGGCTTCGAGCTTTTCGACGGAGTGGCCGCCGAGGTCTCCGAACGCGCGCAGCAGCTCCGCGTCGGAGAGGCCCTTCAGGATCTTCGCGCAATCGGGGCTGCGCGAGAGCGCGAAGCGGCGCAGCTCCTTGGCGTCGCTCTTCAGCAGCAGCATCTGGTACTCGTAGTCGGACAGACCGCCTTCGAAGAGCTGCTTGAGCGCTTCGCCGCCGGGCTTGGTGAACAGCTGTTCGCGGAAGGTACCGTGGCGCAGCTGCAGCACCTTCCAGCCGTTGGCGACCGCGGTCTTGTCGATGCGGTCGCAATCCGCGCCGTGCAGTCCGCGCTCATTGGGGATGCGCGTGCCGTCGAGGTTCTGGCGGTTGTAGTCGATGATCCAGGTGACGTTCGTCAGCGCGCGCTCCGCGACATCCGGGAGGCACTCCAAAAGCGAGCCTTCGCGGAACTCGCTGTCGCCCATCATGCACCAGAAGTGCGTGTCGGCCGGCACGTTCCAGCCGTGGTCCTTGGCGTAGCGGTAGGCCAACGCGAGATAGACCGCCGCCACGGGCGGTATGCCCACAGAGCCGGAGGGCAGGAAGTGGAATGAATCGGGATCGCTCTTGGCGTGGTAGCTCTGGAAGACAGGCTCCGTCAAAGGCGTCGGGAACTTGCGCAGGTTGTGCATCACCGCTTCGCTGGCGGCCTCGTCGAACCACGCACCCGTTTCCGGATCGCGGAACAGCTGCATGAAATGGCTCAGCGTGTGGTCGACGGGGGAGGCGTGCGGCTTGCAGCACACGAAGTCCTGCGGCTGGCGCACGAGCAGGTGCAGCACGCCCAGCAGGTGCAGGGAGGAGGCGCAGGAGGCGGGGTGGCCGCCGACCTTGGGATCGCCGCGCCGCTTGTCCGAGCGGTGGTTGGCGATGTGGATCATCGCCTGAACCTGCGCGAAGGCGCGGTCGAGGATCTTGTGGGTGAGGGCGGACTTGTTGGGAACGAGGGTCTCTTGCATCGGAAGAAGCCAGACGCGGGTCTGGAACCCTCCATACTAGACGAGAGAAAGCCCTCTCGCACCAAGGCTTGAGGAAAGTACGCTGTACCCACCCTGAAAGGCGTCCCCGAAAGGCCCTCCCCGCATGCACTTCCTCAGCCCTCTGTTCCTGCTGGCCCCCCTCACGGCTTCCTGCGCAGCGCTCTCGCCGCAGCAGTCGAACGCCCCGACACTCACTCCGCACCGCGTGGCCGAGCTGCGCGCGGTCTCGGCGGCGCTGATCTCGCCCGACGGGGCGACGGTCGCCTACACGACGCTGCTGCCGCGCAAGCCCGGCATCGACGATGACGGCGGCCCGTGGAGCGAGCTGATGCTGCGTCCCACCGCCGGCGGAGAGGCGCGCGCCTTCATCGCAGGCAAGGGCGAGTTCGGTCAGCTCTCCTGGACGCCCGACGGCAAGGGACTCGCCTTCGTCGCCAAGCGCGGCGACGACAAGCAACCCGCGCTTTACGTGCTGCCGGTCGACGGCGGCGAAGCGCGACGCGCCGTGTCGCTCAAGACCGGCATCCGCTCCTATCACCTCGCTCCCGATGGCAAGCGCGTGGCGTTGCTCGCCGAGCAGCCCGAGGAGGATGCGCGTCGCAAGGAGCGCGAGAAGGGCTTCTCGCAGGAGATCTACGAGGAGGATGTGCGTCCAGTGACGCTTTGGACGGCGGAGCTGTTCGTCGATGGCAGCGCCAAGGCCGTCGAAATCAAGGGCTCGCTGCATCAGGTGCAGTGGAGCCCGCAGAGCGACCGGCTCGCGCTGCGCGTCGCGCCCACGGCGCTGGTGGATGACGAGTACGTGCGCCAGCGCATCGAGATCGTCGATCCTGCCGGCAAGGCGCTCGCCCGCATCGAGCGCGAAGGCAAGCTCGGCGAGATCGAGTGGAGCCCCGACGGCAAGTGGATCGGCATGATCAGCGCCGTCGACAAGCATGATCCCAGTGCCGGACGCCTATGTGTGGCGGCTGCCAGCGGCGGTCCGTTCACCGAGCTCGCGCCGGGCATGGCGGGGGATTGCGCCGCATTTGAGTGGGACAGCGCCTCGACGATCCTCGCAGTGCTCGCACGCGGTGTGGAAACCGAGCTGGCGCGCTTCGACGCGACGCAGCCGGGAGCGCAGCCCCAGCGGCTGGCGGGTGCCGAAGGCAAGATCATCCAGTCGCTCTCGCTCAGCGCCGACGGCCGACAGGCGGCACTGGTGGTGAACTCGCCCAACCATCCGCCGGAGCTGTACACCCATTCGAAGGGAACGCTCCAGCGCGTCACGGACTCCAACCCCTGGCTCAGCTCGTACGCGTTCGCCAAGCAGGAGGTCGTGCGGCACAAGGCACGCGACGGACAGGAACTGGAAGGCATCCTGATCCGCCCGCTCAACGAGGTCGCAGGCACTCGCTATCCGCTGATCCTCTCGGTGCACGGCGGCCCCGAGGCGCATGAGTCCAACGGCTGGCTGACCAACTACTCGCGCCCCGGTCAGATGGCGGCTGCGCGCGGTTTCGCCGTGTTTTACCCCAACTACCGCGGCTCGACGGGCCGCGGCGTGGCGTTCTCCAAGCTGGGTCAGGGCGATGCGGCGGGCAAAGAGTTCGATGACCTCGTCGACGCCGTCGATCACCTCATCGCGATCGGTCTGGTCGACAAGTCGCAGGTCGGCATCACCGGAGGCTCGTACGGCGGCTACGCCACCGCCTGGTGCTCGACGCGCTATTCGGAGCGTTTCGCGGCCGGCGTGATGTTCGTCGGCATCAGCGACAAGATCTCCAAGGTCGGCACCACGGACATCCCCGACGAGGAGTTCTACGTGCACGCGCTCAAGCGTCCCTGGGAGAACTGGCAGTTCTTCCTGGAGCGCAGCCCGATCTACTACGCCGACAAGTGCAAGACGCCGCTTCTGATCCTGCACGGCAAGGACGACCCGCGCGTCAATGTGGGCCAGTCCCGCGAGCTCTACCGCCACCTCAAGGTGCGCAACCAATCGCCGGTGCGTCTGGTGCTGTATCCCGGCGAAGGTCACGGCAACCGCCGGGCGGCTTCGCGTCTCGATTACAACCTGCGCATGCTGCAGTGGTTTGAGCACTACCTGCAGGGCGCGGGCGGGGAGATGCCCGCCTACGATCTGGACTACGCTGAGCCCAAGGCTGCGGGCTGACCCGCAGCCGTTGCTACCCAGCCTGCGGGCTGACCCGCAGCCGTTGCTACCCAGCCTGCGGGCTGACCCGCAGCCGTTGCTACCCAGCCTGCGGGCTGACCCGCAGCCGTTGCGACCCAGCCT
>SYGM01000144.1 GCA_005799545.1 Planctomycetia bacterium
CCGGTAGAAGCCTCGGCAGCGGTAGATCGGCGGGCTGACGTGACAGTACGGGCACTCCGGCGGCGTGAAGGGTTTCAAGGGTCTCCTTGCCGGGCGGTGAAGGGTGTCCCGGCAAGAGACCAGACGGTGCCGGCCCTAAGAACTCGCGCATTTTCAGGAGGTTTGAGACCCGAGACTGGGAGCAGTATCCCCGGTGGTACCGCCGTGGCGCGAAAAGCGATAGCCCACTCCGTGCACGGTGAGGATATGCACCGGCTGAGCCGGGTCGGGTTCGATCTTCTTGCGCAGCTTCAGCACATGCATGTCGACGGTGCGCGGGGTGGGGTCCTCGTCGCGGCCCCACACCGAGTCAAGCAGCGTGGTGCGATCGAGCGTGCGCCCCTCGTTGGCCATGAGGAAACGCAGCAGATCGAGTTCCTTCTTCGAAAGCCCGTGCTGTTCGCGCCCGCGAGTCAGCGTGTAGGCCGCGAAGTCGACGGTGCTCTCGCCGATGCGCTGCTTGCCCGAGAAGTCAGAACGGTCGCGGCCTTCGGTGCGGCGCAGCAGCGCGCGCACGCGCAGCTCGAGCTCGCGCATCGAGAAGGGCTTGACGAGGTAGTCATCCGCGCCGTATTCGAAGCCCTGCACGCGATCCCATTCCTCGCCGCGCGCAGAGAGGATCAGCACCGCGCTCTCGAGCCGATCCTCCCGCAGCGCACGCAGCACGGAAAAGCCGTCGCGCCGCGGCAGCATCAGATCGAGCAGGATCACCTCCGGAGCCTCCCGCAGGGCCAGCTCCAGTCCGCGCTCGCCGTCCGCGGCTTCGAGCACCTCGTAACCGCCTGCGCGCAGTCCATCGACCAGCGCCATGCGCAGCACGTCCTCGTCTTCGATCACCAGAATGCGCGTCATGTCATCGGCCGGTCCTTGAGCGGCACCACGATACGCGCCAGCAGCCCGGTTCCCTGTTCCGGAGCGTCCAAATCCAGCCGCCCGCCGTGGCGGCGCGCGATGCCGCTCACGATGGCCAGTCCCAGTCCCGCGCCGGCCACCTTGGTCTGCGTCGAGCGCCAATAGGGCTCGCTCGCCCGCGCCCGTTCCGCCGCGCTCATCCCTGGACCATGGTCGCGAACGCTCAGCGTCAGCTCGCGCCCGGCCGTGACGACAGAGAATTCCAGCGGGGCGCAGCCATGCTTGCGCGCGTTGTCGATCAGGTTGAACACTGCACGCCGCAGCGCCTCGACATCCAGCGCCGCGCTGCCGCGGGTTTCGAACCGACTGTGCGTGAGCAGCTCCACGCTGTGCGCCGCTGCGAACGCTGCCGTCTCGGCAAGCAGATTCGCGGCCCAGGGCTCCAACTCCGTTTCCTGCGTGCAATGCGGGACTTCACGGCCCTGTTCCAGCCGCGCCACATCGAGCACATCATCGACAAGGCGCGCCAGACGGGTGGCTTCGCGCTGCATCAATGCGTGGTAGCGCGCGCGGTCCGCCTCCTCGCGGACACGGCCCTGGGCCAGATTTTCGCTCATCAGGAGCAGCGAGCCCACCGGCGTGCGCAGCTCGTGGCTGACGTTCGCGACAAACTGCGAGCGCAGGCGGACCAGCTCTCGCTCGCGCTGCAGCGCCCGGCGGCTCGCAAAGCCGACACCCAGGGCGAGCAGCGCGGCGAGGCTCCAGCCCAATTGGCGCAAGCGCAGACCGCGCCGCTGGGCATCCACCAGCGACTGAGGATCACGATGCACGAGTTCCAGCGTCAGTGGCAGCGCATCCAGTGCAAAGGGCTGACCCACGCGTTCGGCGGGATGGACTGGCGCACTGCCGTCGAACGCGGCGAGATCAAATCCATCCTCGCTCATGCCGCGCCGCAGCGCGCGTGCGCGCAGCACGCTCCACAGCTGCTCCGCCTCCAGCCAGCGCATGCGCACGCTGCCATCGAGCGCGGGCTCCGCGGCGCAGATCCGCGAGCCTTGCGTGTAGAGCGCGGGACCGGTCCGGAGCGCACCGATGTCCGCATCCCACTGCGCACGCCGGCGCTGCGCGTTCCAGTCCGCGAAGGCGGCCTCGAAGGCCTGATCTTCGCACGCCAGTTCCACCCAACCTTCGCAGCGCTCCGGATCGAGTGCGAGCCGTCGATCCTGCAGCGCGTCGACCAGCTCGCTGCGATAGCGCGTCGCGTTCCAGGCCTTTTCCGCCACGGCGCCGCGCAGCAGCAGCGGCACGCCCATCCACTCCATCCGCGGATCCAGAACGGGAGCGCGCTCCCGGGCCGCTTCCTGCCGGCCCGCTCGCGCGAGCAATGTGCATTCGCGCAGGGCGGCGAAGGCCGAACGCACCGGATCCTGCGTGCGTGCACCGGCGCTCTGCTGGATTGCGAGCGCGCTCTCCGGATCCTCGGCCTGCAGTTCCAGTCGGACGGACTCGCGCAGCAGCGTGTCGAACGCCATTTCGCCGGCGGAATCCGATGGCGAAATGGGCGATGGCAGTTCGGTGGGGCGTCCATTCCGTGCGACAAGACGCAGCGTATCCTCGGCGGAGAGCAGTTCCTGCACCAGCTCCGCGCCGCGATCGGCAAGCAGGCTCGCGCGCCAGCGCTCCGCCTGCTCCAGCAGTTCGCGGCGTGCGCGGCCACTGGCATCCACCCCGGGCGTGAAGGCCAGGCTGAGGAAGGCGAGCGCGGCTCCGAGGCTCAATACCCAGAGCCACGCCTGTCCAGCCGGCAAGCCCCTCGAGTCGGACAACGTGGAGTCGGACATTTCTTCCACCTGTAGCCTAACGCGCTTCACGGTCCGGTTTGTCAACGGGATGTCATGCGCGCGCATGCGCTGTGTCGATGAGCCATTCGGTACACTCCCGCCCCGACTCCCCATGAACCGCCTGCGCGCCTGCCTGCTGCCTGTTTTCCTCCTCTGGTTGACCGTGCTCGCGGCAGCGCAGACGGCCCCGATGGACGGAGCGTGGCAGTGCCTCGATCTGGGGTTGCTGCGAGCACGCGCTGCCGCGGACAGCGCACCGCGCCCCGCAGCATTGCCCTCTGGACGCGTCGAGCGCAGTGGTATTCCCTTGCTGTATTCCGGCGCGAGCGGTCCCTGGCGGCTCAGCGCTGCGGGCCAGCGTGTATCGATCGCACCGCACGAGGGCGGTCGCTACTACGAAATCGCGCTGGCGGCCAGCTGCGCGCTGCCGCCCGAGACGCTGCTGGAGTGGGAGGTGCTCGGCGCGGGCGAACAGCGGGCAGTGGTGCGCGCGAGAATGGTGCCCGCGGGCGAACAGCTCTTCCGCTTGATCGTGGCGGCGAACTTCCCGGTGCATGGGCTGCGCCTTCCGAAGAATCCCGCGCTCGAAGTGCATGCGATCTCGCTGCGCTGGGTGCCCGAGGGCCCCGGCGATGTGCGCTTTGCGCGCGCCTTCCTGGAACAATCGCGCGGTGATCGCGCCATGGCTCGCTACCTCAAGCAAACGGCTCCCGGCGGTCTGCTGGCCGCGGCGGGCCACGAGCAGAACCGTCTGCGCGAGCTGTTCGATGCCTTGCTCGCAGGCGATGAAGCCGCTGCGCAGGCCGCGCTGGACGAGCGTCTGGTGGCGATCGACGCTCTGGGAGCGGCGAGCAAGCAGGACCGGGTGCACCTGTGTCTGGTGCTGCCGCCGGAGCGCGCTGGCGATGTTGAGGCCCTTGCGCAACTGGCTCGCGTGCTGAAGCGCTGGCCGGAGCTGCGTGCCGCCGTCGGCGGCAGCGCCGGCTGGCAGTCGCTGGAGCGAAGCCAACCGGATCGCGCGGCCGAACTGCGCGCGGCCGCACTCGAAGGACGGCTGGAACTCGCGGGCTGGCAGGGCCAGCTGGACTGGAGCATCCTTCCCGATGCCGCTGCGTACGCGGCCGCGTTCGAGCAGGGCCGCGCCTGGGCACAGTCGCGCGGGCTTGCCGGCATGGCCCACCCGGCGCTGCTCGGGGACCCGGCCGCGCAGCCGAACTTTGTGGACTCCTGTCTGGCGGCGGGCCGCTTCCGCGCGCTGATCTGGGCCGGCGGCGGAGCTGCGAGGCTCCTGTCGCTGCGCGCCGCGAACGGCAAGGCGATCGCAGGCGTCACCATTCCGCCCTCGCGCAGGGAATTCTCCGAGGACGATGCGATCGCGCTGCTGGCTCGCACAGCGGCCGACTGCGGCGCGCGCGAAGCGCTGCTGCCGCTGGAGCTGCCGGCCGATGAGGCGACGCTGGCAGGCTGGGTGCAGCGCTCCATTGAATGGACCGAAGCGGCTCAAGGTCCGACCTACCTGTGGAGCACGCCGCTGACCGCGTTCGATGCCCTGCGCAAGAACGCCGGCTTCCGCGCGCCCGCAGGCACTGCAGCCGCTGCCGCACCGGCTGCGAACGCGTTCCTGCCGATGCCTCTGGCTGCCTACGGCACGCGAGCGCTCGCTGAAGAGCTGCGCACGGTGCGCGAGTCGGCCTGGCGCGCCGCGAGCTTCGCCAGCCTTGACGGTCTGCGCATCCTCCGCCGTCAGCTCGAGGATCCGCAGGCGACCTGTGAGAGCCTGGAGAAGGAAACCCGCGCCGCGCTGAACGTGCTGGCGCGCGCCGCCGACACCAAGGGCGATGGCGAGCCGCTGCTGGTGTTCAACCTGCTGGCGCACGAGCGTTCCGACATGGTCGCCGTCGAGGCGCGTCCCGGTCTGGTGCCCGTCGATGAGCGCGGTGTCGCCATCCCGAGCGCGCGCGATGAGTCGGGTCGACTTCTGTTTCGCGCCCGTGTTCCCAGCGTCGGCAGCGCGCTCTACCGTCTGGTCGAGGCGCCGGCCGTCGCGGCGCGCGCAGCCGCGAGCGAAGTCGATGGACGCTGGAGCAACGAGAGGCTCGCGTTCCGGGTGGATCCCGCCAGCGGGGAATTGACGAGCCTGCGCGTGCTACCGGAGCAGATCGAACTGCTCGGCGGGCCGTCTAACCGCCTGCTTGGCATGGAAGGCACCGTGGAAACATCGGTGGTCGTACGCGAGAACAACGCGGTGCGCCTGGTGCTCGCCATCACGCGCGAGGCCGCCAACGCCCGCGTCGAACAGGAACTTGTACTCGCCGCCGAATCCGCCGATCTGCTTCTGCGCACGCATGTGACGCGTCTCGCCAAGGGTGCACCGCCGCGCCTGGCGTTCCGCTGGCGCGAAGGCAGCGATCGTGCGCGCGTGGAACTCGCCGGTGGCGAGGCTGTCCTGCCGCTGGAAGGTCGCAGCGCGGAGAACTGGCTCACGATGCGGCGTTTCATCTCGGGCGTGCGAGGTTCGCTGGGTCTGGGACTCGTGCGCGTCGCGCAGGGCAGGGCTGCGCTCGGTGCGGAGGAAGTGCGACTGGAACTGGGCGCCGGCACCGCGGAGGAAATGCTGCTGCGTCCCTACCTCGAGGGCGGAGCGCAGATTCGGCTTGCTCTGGGAGCCGAGGAACTCGCCTCGCCGCTGCGCGTCGTGCGCACGGATGCGCACGATGGCGTGCGGGCGGGGCGCCTGTCGTTCCTTGAGTTCGGTCGCCTCGCAACCGGCGGTCAGTATGCGGCGGGTGAGCAGAGCGGTCTGGCGCTGCAGGCGTTGCGCAGCGGTGATCTGCCCGGAACGCTGGAGCTGAGCTTCCGCGAGTGCCGCGACGAAGGCGGCGAGCTCGAGTTGGGACTGGCCGCCCGCGTCTTCGGCGTGGAGCGCTGGGATGCGGAGCGCGGCGAGTGGAAGGCGATCCGGCACGAACGCGGCAAGGTGCGCGTGCCGATCGGACCGCGCACTACCGTGCGTCTGCGTCTGAAGCTGCGGCCCTAGGCCTTCTTGAGCGTCTTCGCGATGTAGCTCTCTACGGCGTGCAGCGTCTGGGGAGCGCTCCACACGCGCAGGTTCTCTTCGCGCACGCGCGCTCCATGCCTGTCGAGCGCATCGAGTGCGGGCAGGCGCAGAATGCCCTTGGTCAGAGCGAACGAGGCCGTGGGGGCGGCGCCGAGTTCGCGCGCGAGCTCGAGGCAACGCGCTTCCAGATGCTCGGGCTCGACCAGCTCGTGCACGAGGCCCGCCGTGAGGCATTCTTCGCCCTGCCACAGCTTGCCGTGGTAGATCGCGCTCGAGAGATGCGGCTCGACCAGCATCGTGCGCAGGATCTCGATGCCCAGCGCCGGAATCGGCACGCCGACCTTGAGCTCGGGCACGCCGATGCGCGCGTTGCCGCGCGCCAGCACCAGTCGGTCGCAGCACAAGGCCAGCAGCGCGCCGCCGGCGATCGCGTGGCCATTGATGGCGCCGATCAGCGGCTTCTCGAACGTGAACGCACGCGCCAGCAGCGTGTCGAGCACAGGCAGGAAGACCTTGATGTAGTCCGGACCGCCCTGCACCAGTCGGTTGAGATCGACTCCGCCGGAGAAGATGCTGCCCTGGGCACACAGGACGACTGCGCGCGCCGCGCTCGCCTCGGCGGTCTCCAGCGCATCGCCGAGCGTGCGGCAGAATTCCACATCGAGCACATTGGCCTTGCCGTGCGCCATGCGCAGCAGGCCGACATCACCATCCAGCTTCCAATCGATCATGCGCGCCATTGTGCCAGTTCGCTATCCTGCTTGCCCAGCCGATGACCCGCGGTCCCGAAACACAGGCGGTCTATCTGGCGCGCATGAGCGCCGCATGGAGCGAGTCCGCCCATGCCTGGCATCGACACTGGCCTGTCTTCGAAGCCGGCGCCGGCGAGCTGTCGCGACGGCTGGTGGAACTGGCGCGTCTGCAGACCGGCATGCGCGTGCTCGATCTGTGCACCGGACTGGGCGAGCCGGCCCTGCGCGTGGCGCAACGCGTCGGTCCCGACGGCTGTGTGGTGGCGGTCGATCTCGTCGAAAGCATGCTGCACTACGCGCGCGAACGCGCCGCAGCCGCCGGGCTTGACAACCTGCGCTGCACTGCGATGGAAGGCGAGGCGCTCGCGCTCGCGGATGGATCCTTCGATGCCGCGACCTTCCGCTGGGGGCCGATGCTGCTCAACGACCCGGTGCAGGGACTGAGCGAGGTGCGGCGCGTGCTCAAGCCCGGCGCCTGGCTGGCAACGAGCGTGTGGGGCACGGGTCAGGAAGTGCCGTTCATCGCGCTGCCGGGGCTCGTCGCTGAGGAAGTCCTGGGACTGGCGAAGCCTCCGCCGGGCACTCCCGGTCCGCTGCGCATGGGGCGTGCAGGTGAACTCGAGGCGGCGTTGCTCGCTGCGGGCTGGCACGGCATCGGCGTGGAGCGCGTCATCGTCCGCATGGCATTCGACTCGCCGCGCGCCTTCGTGGAGTTCCACATGGAACTGGCGAGCCATCTGCGCGCGCACTTCGCGCAGCGTCCGGAGGACCGGCAACGATTCGCAGACGCGCTGGAGCAGCGCGTGCAGCCCTTCTATCGGGACGGACGACTCGTGTTCGAGAATCTGGCCTATGCGGCTGCGGCCCGCCGCTGAAGCCTGAGCGCCGGCTTCAGCGCTGCAGTTCCTCGGGCAGCCGGAACTCGACGCCCTCATCCTCACCGGGCATTTCCTCGACGTTGCTGACGCCCAGACTGCGCAGGCGCTCGATCACTTCCTGCACCAGTCCTTCGGGCGCGCTCGCGCCCGCCGTGACGCCGATGCGTTGCGCGCCGACCAGCCAGCCGGGCGGGATCTCGCGCGCATCGTCGATCAGGAAGCTGCGCACACCCTTGCGCGTGCCCAGCTCCGCCAGACGGTTGGAGTTCGA
>SYGM01000145.1 GCA_005799545.1 Planctomycetia bacterium
CTGTCTGGTACGACCGAACTGGGCTCACGCGAAGAAGCGCGAGATGCTCGGCCAGCATGTCTGGATCTACGTCGCCTACCGCAACTACGTGCGGGAGATCACCCGAGACTGCCGGACCCATTCGAGTGCTTCGGCGCTGGGTATCATGCCCCGACCCCTAGAGCCGGAAGAGCTGCTGACCATCCGCGGCCGCATCTGTCTCGCGGCGTGACCACGGGTCTGGAGCAGTTCAACCAGGTTCAGCCGACCGGTCTTTCGCGTCCGTGTGCCAAAGTCAGCAGCAAGTCCGTCTTGTTGATGCTCCCGAGCAGTCGCCGGCCCCAGCCTTGCTCCACCACCGGCAACCTCTCAATCGGGAGGTTCCGGAACTTCTCCAGCGCCTCATGCAGTGTCGCCTCCGGATTGATCGTCGGAAACTCCGCCACCACGACATCCTCCGTCCGCGTCCGTGCCGCCAGTTCCGGATTCCCCAGCTGGACCTTGATGTCATGCAGAGGAATCACGCCACGGAACACCTCGCCCTCATCGACGACATACAGGTTGCTGTTGCGGTGCCGGGCAAACGCGTCGACCACTTCCTGGAACGGCGCAAAGATGCTCACGCTTGGCGGGTCGTAGCGCATCAGATCGCGCACCCGCAGATCGTGCAGCGGATCCAGCGCACTGTCCGAGAGATCGCGTGCCTTGCGCGCCAGCTGATACACGCCCTTGCCACGCAGGCTCTGCGCGACCAGATGCGCCGCCACGCAGGCGAGCATCAGCGGCAGCACGATCTCATGGTTCAGCGTCATGTCGAATACCATGAGTATCGCCATGAAGGGGGCCTGCGTCGCAGCCGCAAGGAATGCACCCATGCCGACGAGCGCGTAGGCCTGCGGGGCCGCCGCAGACGCGCCAGCCCATGCCTGCACGAAGCAGCCGACGAGGCCGCCCAGAACCCCGCCGACGAGCAGCATCGGCGTGAAGATCCCGCCCACAGCTCCGGAGCCGACGGTCGCTGCGGTTGCGAGCAGCTTGAAGAGAATCAGCACGGCGAGCGCGGACGCCGTCCACTGCACGGTGAGCACCTCGGAAAGCGCTCCGTACCCGTTGCCCCAGACGATGGGGTGCCAGATCGAGATGACAC
This sequence comes from Planctomycetia bacterium, assembly GCA_005799545.1. Lineage (GTDB taxonomy): Bacteria > Planctomycetota > UBA1135 > UBA1135 > SYGM01. Next base: position 1,127 of record SYGM01000145.1, read on the forward strand.
CGACGGTCACTCCGCCGATCATGAGCAGCAGCGGCAGCGGCAGCGGAATCCGTGCGAACAGCGCCTTCGCAGCGTCTAGGAGGCCCAGAAACAGCGGCACAGAGGCACCGCACAGCAGCCCAAGCGCAAGATACAGCCCGAGCTCGGGGTAGGAAACGAGCTGGAAATGCGGCACTTCGAACAGCGCGCGGCCACCCGTCAAGGCACGCACGACCACCGTGGCCGCAAAGGAACTGAACAGCAGCGGTCCGAAGCTCGCCATGGCGATCGAACCGAGCACGACCTCCGCGACGAACAATGCGCCACCGATCGGCGCGTTGTAGGCCGAGGCCATGCTCGCCGCTGCTCCGCAGGCGACCATCAGACGCAGGCGCGGCCGCGGGAAGTGTGCGAGTCGTCCCAGTCGGGAGGCGAGCAGGCTCGCGAGCTGCGCCATCGGCCCCTCGCGTCCGATCGAACCGCCCGAGGAAATCGAGAAGATCGACGATCCAATGCGCGTCAGGGCAGGAGCGGTGCGGATCACGCCGTCGCCCAACGCCACGGCCTCCATGTACTCCGTGGCGCGCTGATTCCGCGTGGCTCTCTGGCCCCACCACAGCACCAGACCCGCCAGCAATCCGCCCAGAGCAGGCACCAGCACACGACGCCAGTCGGGCAGGTCCTCCGCGGCCACCGCGAGGTTCTTGTGATTGCCCGTGAACAGAAACTGCAGGCCGTCGCAGGCCAGAAGAAACGCGCGTCCGGAGAATCCGGCAACCAAGCCCACGATGCCCGCCCAGAAATAGGTGACCAGCGTCTCGTCCGGCCGGAAGCGCTCCGCCAGCCACAGGCGCAGTCGCAGCAATCGCAGGGCCAGCCGGCGGTTCATGGGGCCTGCGAAGATACGCTGCGCCCAGCTTCAGAAAAAGACTCCTAATACATGGTATTCAAATACATGCCATCTTCCTTTCTCGGCCCGACGATGGAAACCTCCGCAGGGCTCCGATAGACTCCGCCACCATGAAGCCGACAGCGCTGGGAATGGTCGAGACCAAGGGTCTCGTGGGTTCGATCGAAGCCGCCGATGCGATGGTCAAGGCCGCGATGGTCGAACTGTTCGCCAAGGAGAACGTCACCGCCGGTTACTGGACGATGTTCGTCGTCGGCGAAGTCGGTGCCGTGAAGGCGGCGACCGATGCCGGTGCCGCAGCCGCGCGCCGCGTCGGCGAGCTCGTCAGCGTCCACGTCATCCCGCGCCCGCACGATCAACTTTGGCGCATTCTGCCCCCGATGGCCGCCGTGCCGGCGAAGCCCGCCGGCAAGGCCTGATCCTCGCGCGGCTTTTCTCATCAAAAGCCGCACGAATCGCCCTGAATTCGTCCGCGTCCACCTGCTTCCATGCAGCTGCTCGATCCCGATCTGCGCGCCCTCCAGGAGGTGCGTGATCTCGTCGCCCGCGCCAAGCGTGCGTGCGAAGCGATCCATCACTACGACCAGGCGCAGACCGATGCGCTGTGCGCCGCCATGGCGAAGGCCGGTGCCGCCGCCGCCTACGACCTGGCGCGGTTGGCTGTGGAGGAGACGGGCATCGGCCGCGTGCACTACAAGGTGCTGAAGAACCTGTTCGGCTCCGAGGGCACCTGGGCTTCGATTCAGGGCGAAAAGACCGTTGGAATCCTCTCGCGGGACGACCGCACGGGCGTGGTGGAGATCGGTACGGCCGCCGGTGTCGTCGCCGGCATCATCCCGACCACCAACCCGACCTCGACGGCGCTGTTCAAGTCGATCATCTCGGTCAAGGGTCGCAACGCGATCGTGATCAGCCCGCACCCCCGCGCCCGCCGCTGCATTCTCGAGGCCGCGGAAGTGCTGCGCCGCGCCATCGAGCGCGCCGGCGGTCCGCCGGATCTGGTCGTGTGCCTCTCGAATCCGACCATTGAGTCCACCGGCGCGCTGATGCGTCACAAAGATGTCGCGCTGATCCTCGCCACGGGCGGAACCGGCCTCGTCAAGGCCGCGTACTCCAGCGGCAAGCCGGCCTACGGCGTCGGTCCCGGCAATGTGCCGCTGTACGTCGACCGCTCGGCGGACATCGCGCACGCCGCCTACTCCGTCACCGCCAGCCAGAGCTTCGACAACGGCACGCTGTGCTGCTCGGAGCAGGCGCTTGTGCTCGACAAGCCGATCGCGGAAGCCATGCTCGCCGAACTGAAGAAGCGCGGCGCGCACCTGTGCGATGAGAAGGAAACCGCGCAGCTCGCGAAGTACTGCAATCAGGACGGGCACATGAACCCCGACGTGGTCGGGCTCGATCCCTGGAAGATCGCGGAAGCCGCGGGATTCCATGTGCCGCGCGACACGACCATCCTGTTGGCGCACCAAGGCGGCGTCGGCTCGGCCTGGCCGCTCTCGATCGAGATCCTCGCGCCCGTCCTCTCCGTGCACATCGTGGAGGGGTGGGAGCAGGGCTGCAAGGTTTCGATCGAAATGCTCAGGTACGGCGGTCTGGGCCACACGCTCGGCGTGCACGCGCGCGATCAGCGGGTGCTCGATGCCTTCTTCCTCGAAAAGCCCGCCAGCCGGATCGTAGTCAACGGCCCGACTTCGCAGGGCGCCGTGGGTTACAGCACGAACCTGATGCCGTCGTTCTCGCTGGGCTGCGGCCCGCAGGCCGGCAACATCACCTCCGAGAACATCACCGCGCGCCATCTGGTCAACGTCAAGCGCGCGGCCTACATGCGTCGCGACTGGAACCAGATCGAAGCACGCGACCACGCGCGCGTCGGCGCCCTCACCGGCGAAGGCGCTCCGCGCGGCAGCGGTCAGGCCGGCGATCCCGCGCTCAGCATGCGCACTCCGCCGACGAGCTTCAGCGCATTCAGTGCGCCCGCGAGTTCCAACTGGCAGGGCAACAGCGTTCTGCCCGCGCGCACCGGTGGTGAGAGCAGCTCGGCGAGCGCCACGCCGGCAACCGTGATCCCCTCCATGCAGCCCAAGGTCGGCAGCGCCCAGAAAAGCGTCGTGCCGATGAGCTTCGGCTCCGCCCAGGCAGCGGCCTCGCGCAGCAGCGCTCCGGCGGCCGCAGCTTCTGGATCCACCGCACCGGCCGCGGCGGCACCTGCCTCCGGCGTGTCTCCCGGTGCCGCCTACATCGCATCGGCTCAGGCCTCAGCGGTGTCCGCTGGCAGCGGCCGCACAAGCCCGTTCGTCGGCGCGGCCTTCACGCCCTCCGAAATCCAAACCCTGATGAGTCACGCGGGCAGCGGTTGCCCGATGGGACCGTGCAAGGGTTGTCCGCACCACGAGGTGACCACAGGCTCCTGCAAGGCCTGAGCACCTCCTGACCCCCTGAAGAAAGCAACGAAACTATGGACAGCATGATCGCGCTCGGTCTGGTCGAGACCAAGGGCAATATCGGAGCCATCGAGGCCGCCGACGCCATGTGCAAGGCCGCCAAGGTGACGCTGATCGGCAAGGAAAGCCGCTCGGGCGGCGCGCTGGTGACCGTGATGGTGCGTGGCGAAGTCGGCGCCGTGAAGGCCGCCGTCGAAGCCGGCGCCGCCGCAGCCAAGCGCATCGGCGATGTCGTCAGCGTGCATGTCATTCCGCGTCCCGCGGTTGACATCGAGAAGTTCCTGCCCAAGCCCCCGGAAGCCAAGTGAGGCACTCGTCGCAGGTGGCGTGATCGCGCCATCTGCAGCGAAACGCAATGGGAGCGACCTCGAACATCGAGCTGCGCGGCGCGGTCTTCATCGACCAGATGCAACCGCAGTTCGCCGCCACCGTGGCCACCAACTCCGACGGGTTCTTTCCCGTCGCGGGTGAGGCTTCGTTCTGGCTCGAGGTTCAGCCGGGCATCGTGATCAACCGCCTGATGGATGTCGCGCTGAAGTCCTGCGATGTGCGTCCCGGCGCGTTGGTGACTGAGCGCTCCTACGGCACGCTGGAAGTGCACTCGCCCGATCAGGGCATGGTTCGTCAGGCAGGCGAGCTGATCCTCAAGGCTGCGGGAGTCACCGCTGCCGATGGACTGCGTCCCAACCTGATGACCTCCGAGGTGATCCGCAAGATCAGCGATCACCACGCGATGATGATCAACCGCACGCGCGCGGGCATGCTCGTGCTCGGCGACGACACGCTCTACACGCTGGAGGTCAATCCGGCGATCTATGTGGTGCTTGCCGCCAACGAAGCCGAGAAGGCTTCGCCGATCCGCATCGTCGGACTCGGCGCCGAGGGTGCGGTGGGCCGTCTGCGGCTGGCCGGCACGGATGCCGAGATCGACGAGGCCGTCAAGGCCGTGCGGCGCGCGCTGGAAGGCGTCGCAGGCCGCGCCAATACGGGGGTCAACTGATGTTCCTCGGTCGTGTCGTCGGCGAAGTCTGGGCCACGCGCAAGGTCGGCGATCTCGCGGGCCAGCGTCTGCTCGTGATCCAGCCGCTGGACGAGCGCCGCGAGCCCGGCGCACCCAAGGTGACTCCGGTGATCGCCGCGGATCCGCTGGGTGCCGATCTGGGGCAGCGCGTGATCGTCGCCTTCGGGAAGGCCGCGCGCGTGGCGGCGTTGGGCGCGGACGGTGATTTCGCCTTCGAGGCCGCGATCGTCGGCATCGTCGATGATCTTGATGCGCCGCTGGCGCCGGCGCATTGGAACGAGGAGCTGGACCCGGTCAGACCGACCGGTGAGGAAGGCCTGAAATGCTGATCGCCACGGTGGTCGGAAACGTCTGGGCGACGAAGAAGGATCCCACGCTGATCGGCGTGCGCTTCCTCGTCGTGCAGCCCTTCACGCTCGACGGCAAGCCTTCCGCAGAGACGATCGTCGCCGCGGATCCGCTGGGAGCTGGCATCGGCGAGCGCGTGCTGGTCGTGTTCGGCCGTTCCGCGCGCCATGTGATCGGCAAGGGGCACGACATCGGCTTCCAGTGCGCGGTGAGCGCGATCATCGACAAGATGGAGCTCGACGACGGGCGCGTGATCGGCCCCGTGCGGGAGCTCGACACTCCCGCCCGACAGGACAAATAGTCAAACCAAGCAGCGAGGACACGAGACATGCAACGCAACGACCAGAACCCCGAAATGCGCGAATCCGCAGTGCTGGAGCCCTGCATCGGCCTGCTCGAGCTGTGCTCGGTGGCCAAGGGTGTCGAAGTCGCCGACGCTGTGCTGAAGGAAGCGCGCGTCGAGATGCTCTTCGCCTCCCCCGTGCAGCCCGGCAAGTACATCATGCTGTTCACCGGATCGGTGCAGGATGTACGCGCCTCCGCGACCCGCGGTGCGCAGCTGGCGGGCTCCGATCTCGTCGACCAGCTGGTGATCCCGCAGGTTCACGACCAGGTGGTGCCGATGTTGCGCCGCAAGGGCGGCACGATCACGGGCAATCTGGACGCGATCGGCGTGGTGGAAACGACCACCGTTGCGAGCTCGATCCTCTCCGCCGATCTGGCGCTCAAGACAGCCACGGTGGATCTGGTCGACTTCCGCATCGCCAACGGACTGGGCGGCAAGAGCTTCTACACGCTCACCGGCGAGGTCAGCGATGTGCGCTCTGCGATCGGCGCAGGAGCGCGCCAGGCGCAGGAGCGCGGTCTGCTGGCGCGCGAAGTCGTGATTCCGCGTCCGCACCCGGATCTCGTCGCTCACCTCTGATCATGCCGCGTCGTTTTCTCACGGTTGAGGATCTGCAGCGCAGCAACGCACGCGAGATCTTCGTAGACGGCGACACTCTGCTGACGCCGCAGGCCGAGGAGTGGGCCCGCGCGCACGGCATCTCGATCGCCAACGGACCCAAGGGCTACGAGCCCCCGCGTCCGGATCGCGGTCCGGATGCCGAGCGTGCCGCGCGCTCGCTGCCGCACCTGCCCGAGCCGATCGATGCCGAGATGGGTTCGGGACTCGTGGTCTCCTGCGCGGGTCGCAACCGTCCCGGCGTGCTGGCCGAGATCACCACCGCCGTCGGCAAGCTCAACGGCAATGTGCTCGACATCTCGCAGAAGATGGTCGAGGGCTACTTCCACCTCGTGCTGATGGTGGAGCTGCCGCCCGGCACATCCTTCGCTCATGTCAAGCAGTGCCTCGAGTGCCTTGGCGGACCCGATGACTACGTCGTGCGCGTGATGCACGAGCGCGTGTTCCGCTTCATGCACCGCATCTGATTCCAGAGTCGCCCATGCCGTTCACCGATCAGGAAATTCTCGAAACGGTGCGCATGATCGAGCTGGAGACGCTCGATATCCGCACGACCACGTTGGGCATCAATCTGCTGGATTGCGCCGATCCCGATGTGGAGTCGGCCTGCGAGAAGATCTACGCCAAGATCACGCACCACGCGGGCGATCTCGTCGCCGTTGCCAACTCGATCTCGGCCGACTACGGCATTCCGATCGTCAACAAGCGGATCGCAACCACGCCGATCTCGCTGGTCGCCGCAGCGAGCGCGCAGAGCAATCTGGTGCCCTTTGCCCGCGCCATGGATGCGGCCGCGAAGGCGGTGGGAGTGGATTTCATCGGCGGATTCAGCGCCTACGTGCACAAGGGCTACACCAACTCCGACCGCGCGCTGTTCGAGTCGATCCCGCATGCACTGGCCGAAACCAGGCACGTCTGCGCCTCGGTGAGCCTCGCTTCTTCGAAGGCGGGCATCAACATGGACGCGGTCAATCACTTCTCGGAGATTGTGCTGCGCACGGCAGCGGCCACGCGCGAGAGCGGGGCGCTGGGCTGCGCCAAGCTGGTCTGCTTCTGCAACGCCGTCGAGGACAACCCCTTCGTCGCGGGAGCGCACATCGGCATCGGGGAGCCGGAGACGGTCCTGAATGTCGGCGTGTCCGGACCGGGTGTCGTGCGCTCGGCGCTGGCGCGTCTGGGGCCGGATGCGGATCTGCTTGCGGTCGCGGAGACGATCAAGCGCACATCGTTCAAGATCACGCGCATGGGGGAGTTGGTCGGCCGTGAGGCCGCACGTCGCCTCGGCACGGTTTTCGGCATCGTCGATGTCAGCCTTGCGCCGACCCCGGCCGAAGGCGATTCGGTCTCGGACATCCTCGAGCTGATCGGTGTCGATCGCACCGGTGCTCCGGGCACCACCGCGGCGCTCGCCATGCTGACCGATGCGGTCAAGAAGGGCGGCGCCATGGCCTCTTCGAGCGTCGGAGGCCTCTCCGGCGCGTTCATTCCCGTTTCCGAGGACAGCGGCATGATCCGCGCTGCGGAGACGGGTGCCTTGAGCCTCGCCAAGCTGGGCGAAATGACGGCCGTTTGCTCGGTGGGTCTCGACATGGTCGCGGTACCCGGCGACACGCCGGCTTCCGTGATCGGCGGCATCATCGCCGATCAGATGGCGATCGGCATGGTCAACCACAAGACCACGGCCGTGCGCATCATTCCCGTGCCCGGCAAGGGACCGGGAGAGAAGGTCGAGTGGGGCGGTCTCCTGGGCACGGCCATCGTGCAGGATCCGGGCCGCTTCGCCGCGGAAGTGCTGCGCGGACGCGGCGGCCGTATTCCTGCTCCGCTGCAGAGCTACAAGAACTGACGGCGGCCAAGGCCGACAGTGCCTGCGCCGAATCCGTCAGCGTCTGCCGAGGCGGCGCAGCACGCGCGGCGAGTACAGGCCGACCAAGGTCATCTCGCCCGGTCTCGGCAGGCCCTTGAGATGCAGCACGCCGCCGCGTTTGAGGGCGAGCGGGCTTGCGCTGCCGCGCGCGTCGAAGTTGCGCCAGCCGCTGAGCAGCCAGAACCCAAGCTGGGACAGCCAGGGCTCGTGCCCCACAAGGGCCGTGCTCTCGCCGCGGATCTCGCGCAGCAGCTCTTCGTCCGGCGCCGCGTAGAGCCGATCGGTGACCTCCAGCTCTCCTTCCAGCAGCGGACCGAGCAACTCGGCGGTCTCGACTGCCCGGAGCGCAGGCGAGTGCTGCACCAGCTCCAGCGAGATTTCGAGCTGCTCGAGCCCGCGCACGATCTCGCGGAAGCGGCTGCGTCCCTGCGGAACGAGCGTGCGCTGCATGTCGTCGAGCCCCTCGGCCCGTTCCTGTGCGATGGCGTGGCGGATGATGTAGAGGTCCATGGTGCGTGATCAGCCTTCGTCCTCGAGCGTGCGTTCCACGGCTTCGAGCAGGTCCTTGAGTTGCGAGCGATCGCCGGCAGCTTCGCGCTGCAGGCCGGTTAGCAGCTTCTGATCCTGCGGGCAGTGTGCGCGGGCGTGGGCCAGCGCCACCGCGGCATCGTTGCTGCGGCCGAGCGCTTCCTGCAGCGCGATCAGTTCGTTGACCGGCTGACCGAGCCACTCATAAGCGTAGCGCAGCCGGCGCGCGCGACGGCGCAGCCGATGTCGCGCCTGCTCGTCCTCGCTCTGGGCGAGGGCAGCGGCGGCGGCGCGGCGCATGCGTGTCACCATGCGCGGCAGGGCGCGCTGCGCCAAACGAGGGTCCAGCGGGGGCAGCGCACAAAGCGCGCGCAGGAGTCCGCGGTAGCGCGCGCCGGCGAGCGCGGTCTGGAGAGTGCGCGCGGCCAGCTGCTGCTCCTCGGCCGGGATTTGCGCCCACTCGCGACGGGCCAGCACTTCCTGATCTCGTGCGGCGCGAGCCGCGAGTCTCAGCCAGCGCAGGTCGCCGCGCAGTGCCGTGCGGCCGGAGAGTTCCAGCCAGACATTGAGCCGCAGTGCGCAGACGCGCAGTCCGTGCACATCACGGGCGGCGGCACGGGACTCGAGCAGGCTCAGCTGGGCGGCGGGATCGATCACAGGACTGAGAGTTTATCCGAAGTCGCAAATTCGGCCCAAGGTGTGAAGATGGCGTCAAGAGGGCCCCCCTTTCCATGCCTTTGCAGGAGCTTGGCTTGGCCGCAGCCGAAGAGGTGTGGGATCATACATAGACATGTCGCAGCCGCCCGAAGAGCCGAAGAGCCCCGTCCCGGCCTTCACGCTGACCCCTGCGCCGCGCACCGAGCCGGTGCCGGTCACGGATCTGCGCGACCCGAGCCTGTACCTCAATCGCGAGCTCTCGCTGATCGAATTCAACCTGCGCGTGCTCGAGCAGGCCAAGGACCCCGCGACACCGCTGCTCGAGCGGCTGCGCTTCCTGACGATCTGCTCGACCAACCTCGACGAGTTCTTCGAGATCC